>JBAZEY010000001.1:0-136058 GCA_041653675.1 Patescibacteria group bacterium
TCGTTTGGTCAATCGGAGTTGGCGCTTTGGCTTTGCCATTAGCTGCTAACGCTGTGACATCTGGCGATTTGATTAAGGGCTCTGGCACCGCCGTTTATTATTACGGCGCGGACGCGAAGAGATATGTTTTCCCATATCAGGCTTCTTATGCGTCATGGTATGGCTCCACCTTTGGTGCTGTCACCACTATGACCGACGCAGATTTAATTGCCATTCCTTTCGGCGGTAACGTGACTGTTCGCCCGGGCAAATTAGCCCAGGTCGTCAGCATGGACAGCCCTTGGATGGTAATGGATCCTAAAGTTTACGCCGTAGAAAAAGACAATGTTCTCCGCTGGGTTAAAACCGCGGACGTCGCTGTCGCTATCTTTGGCGCGACTTGGGAATCACAGATTGTCGCTATTCCAGAAGCGCTCCTCACCAATTACACGATTGGCGCGGAAATCAACGCTGCTGGAGACTACACTTTAGCCACTCAACAGGCCGTTGCCTCAATCAATGAGTGCAAAGGTTTGACCGGCGTTTCCGGAACGGGCGGCTTATCAGTTGCTTTAGCTTCAGACACTCCGGCAGCCGCTTCAGTACCGAAAGGCGCGGCTGACGTTTATTTTACCAAGGTTAACTTCACTGCTGGCGCGGCTGATGCAACAATCACCGGCCTTAAGGTGACACGATCTGGCCTTGGTATCGACGCGAACCTCGCTGCCATCAAACTTTTTGTTGACGGCGTACAGCGCGGCACTGCACAGAGTTTAGGTTCAATCCATCAGGCAACCTTTACTTTGTCTTCAAACCCGATCGTCGTCCCTGCCGGCACCACAAAAGCGGTTGTTTTAGCCGCTGATATTGCCGTCGCGACGGCGTTTGACCAACACGTCCTGGGCATTGCCCTCGCGTCAGACATTACGACCACTGCGACCGTTTCCGGAACATTCCCGGTTAACGGCAGCACAATGTCTTTGGTCAACACTTCAATTGGCACTGCCGTGATTTCAGGCGGTCCGTTAAACCCGGGCACCACGGGTGGCGATGTCGGAATTGATCCGGCTGCGGTCGGCTACAGATTCTCGCAGATTAGAATCGCCGCTGGTTCAGTTGAACCGCTCGTTGTTCAGCAGATCGTTGCCATCAGGAATGGCACGGCTGCTAGCACTGATGTCAAGAATATTGAACTCTTCAATGATACAGCTGGCACTTCTTTAGGTACTGTCACTGGTTTGGATTCAACCGGCCGAGCCGTGTTTTCAAACCTGAATTTGACAATAGCCAAAGGCGCCTATGTTGAATTATCAGTTAAAGCCGATATGGCTGGCGGTTCTGGCAGATCAATTAGCTTTGACGTTCATGACGGCACAGCGTTTGCCGGCATGATAAAGGGCGGAACCTTTAACTTTGGTATTACTCCGACCTTTACCAATACGACTGCTTTCTGTAAAACCGCTGCTACCGACTACACTTGTCAAACACAGACCATCAATCAGGGCTACTTAACAGTTTCGAAGAGCGCTTCAGCTCCAGCCACTGGCAAAATCCCAACTGGCGGGACGAACGTTCCTTTGATGGCCTTTGATTTCACTGTGGCTGGTGAGCCGATCAATGTCACTTCAACAGTGGTGACTTACACTACTGCTGATGGCACAGGCACTGCCGGTACTGGTATTAGAACAAATGTTACCAATTTCACATTGGTAACGGCTGCTGGTACCACTTTGGCTGGTCCAAAAGATGGCGATACCACTCACACAAGCGTGGGTGCGGAAACCTTGACCATCACTGATGGTTACACCTTGCCGGTTGGTACAACTGTGGTTTACGCGAAAGCGAACTTGTCTTCGTTGATGACTGCTGGCAACACCGTTGTTGTTACAATGGCAGCTGGCGCGATCACGGGCAAAGGCGCGAATTCCGCCAAAATTGTTCACACCACTTCAACTGGCGCAACCGTTCCTCCAGCATCTGCCATCACTGGCAACACGATGACTGTGCAGGGTCCGGTCTTAGCAATCACTACGGCTGCTTCCCCGGTTGTTGGCAGTATGGTGGTTAATGCTCAAGATCAGATTTTTGCTTATCTTGATCTTGATGCTTCAGGCGGCGGTGAAAACATTAGAGTCAGTTCCATTAAAGTGACTGACACTTGCGTTGCTGCGGCTGGTCCTGTGGCTTGTACTCTCTACACTGGTTTGAATAACCTTGAACTCTGGGGCGATCCGGATAACACCGACGCCACAGTGGTCAACGAACGCTTAGCCACTTCCAACTCAACAGCGGTTCTCGGCGCTACTGTTACTTTCACCTTCCAAGTCCCGATCGTGGTTTCAAAAGCTGCGACATCGAGATTGACCTTGAAGGCTGATGTGACAACTGTTTATGATGAAGCATCAGAGGGAACTGCAGACACTCATGCCTTTAAAGTTAATGCGGGTGGTGATGTCACAGCCATCGGCGCAGTCACCGGTAATACCGCCGCAAAGACGGTTTCTGGTGCTGGCCAGGCCCAAACACTCCGCGCGTCAGGAACTTTGAAGGTTGAAAAGGCGGCTGACATGCCGTCTGCCGTGCAGCTCGTTTCATCTTCCTTGGCCAATGAAGTGGCGAAGTACAAATTCACCACTCAATATGAGCCAGTTGATGTGACGACAATCAGTCTCTTCTGCGGTGACAACACCCAGGCTGGTACAAACTGCACCTTAGGCAACATTGCGAAACTCTATGTCTACGCAAATGGCGTCTTGGTTGGTAACACTGCGGGTTACTCCTTGGATGCCACTGGCCTCGCTTCAGTTGTCTTGGATAGCGGAACTTTGGTCATTCCAAAGGACAGCTATTCAACGATCACCATTAAGGCTGATCTACCTGACAAGACTCAGGTGACGACTTCTTCAGGTGCTGATATCCAGATCGGTATTGAAGGAGCTGGCGCTGCTGGCACAACCCATAATGAAGATAACACCTGGGGCGATGGAGTTCATGTCAATAACGACTACTACATAATCGCGAATGGCCAATCTTCAGGCGCGATCATCGACATGAATACCATCAACAGTTTGGGCACTACGGCCGTTTCTCAGAACTTCGCTTCAAACCCCTTCAGTGCTCACAAAGGTATCTTGACGGTCAGCTTGAACGCTTCTTCTCCTTCCGGCACTCAAACCGCTGGTGAAAATAAGGAAGTCTTAAGACTGAACCTTACTGCCACTGGCGATGATGTCACCATCAGAGAACTGGAATTGAAGAACGGCGGTACCGCGACTATCACCGGCACAGGAAGTTTAACTGTGAAGAGTGATGATCTCGGCACAACTTACGCCACAGTTACTGGCGCCAACTGTAATACTTACAGCGCGTCTGGTAACTTCTGCCTTGAGACTGCTACGACATTGTCAATCGGCTCAACCGCCGGAACAGGCGCTTGTACTGCTGTAGCCGTGGCTGATGGCGTTGGCGATAAGTGCTCTGGATACTGGACTGCGGACGACAACCTCCAGGTTGCGGCTGGCACCACGAAAGTCATCAGAATCTTTGGTGACACGACTGGCGCTCTCTCGACCAAGACCTATCAGATGACTGTTGGTCCAGATGCCACGAGTATGACCACCGTTTATGGTGTGACATATCGTGATAGCTCTGGTACTGATGTCGGCGATAGGATTGCTTCGACGTCAAGCTCGTATCCAGCGACCAAGAATCTGCCTCTCTCTGGCGGAAGCTTGAGCTTCTAATCTCTGAATTCGTTGATATAGAAAAAAGCAGGGCGCCCTCTCGGCGCCCTGCTTTGATTTTGTGGTAAAATAAAATTGTCCCCGACTAAAGTCGGGACTCCGGCGAACGATTTGGACTCCTCACTTTAGTGAGGGTTGAACACAGTAATATATGCCATACAGAGAATACCATCCGCCGCATCTATATTTTGATCAAACAATTTATTTTATAACTTGTCGCACAGTAAATAAAGAAAATTTTTTTGCAACCGATGCGCATAAGAATGTTTTATATTCCTGTCTAAGGACAGGACTCCAAAATTTTAATATTCCGATTTACGCTTTTGTTATTTTGGATAACCATTATCACTTGTTAATAAAAATACAAAAAGCCGGAGATTTGCCCCTATTTATTAAATATCTTAATGGTAAAAGTTCTTTTGAATTAAATAAATCGGAGAACGAACAGGGCCGGAAAATTTGGTACCAATATTTTGATCACACAATCCGCGACGAAGCTGATTTTTGGAAACATTTTAATTACATTCATCAAAATCCGGTAAAACACGGGTTCTGTAAAAATTTGAGGGAAGTTTTTGGTTATCCCTTTTCAAGCGCGAAAAGTTGGAGTAAAATAAAAGGAGAGGAATGGTTTGATTCTTGTTTTGAGTTGTATCCGATTGTTGATTTTACCGCGGGAGAATAACCCCGACTAAAGTCGGAACTCCGCAGTCTCTCGGACTCCTCACTTTAGTGAGGGTTGGATCTACCCCGACTAAAGTCGGAACTCCAAATTTAATAATTTATTTAAAATTAAATTAAGTACCTGTCTAAAGACAGGACTCCAAAAAACCTATGACCAAAAAATTGAAAATTATTTTGATCGTCGTCGTTTTTATTTTAATCGCCGGCGGACTTCTCGTCTGGAAAACTTGGAATTGGCAAGGAAAGATGGGGGATTTAAGAAGTTATGTTACTTCCTTATTTTCTGGAGAAAAAGTAGAAGAATTACCGGCCGATGTTAAAGCGGCCTATGAAGCCTTGAAAAATGATCCGTCAAATACCAGCGCTTATATAAAAATTGCCGCTTGGAAACGGGACCAAGGCCAATTGGCGGACGCGATTAAACTTTATGAATCAGCCTTAGAAGTGAAACCAGACGACACTTTGCTTTTAATGAATAGCGCCGAACTTTATACGAGAAACGAGCAATATGCCGAGGCCGCGGGAGCGTATGTGAAAGTCATGGAAAGCAACCCGAAGTGGCTTGCCGCCTATCGCAGTTTAGCCGATCTTTATCGCTACCAAATGCCGGAAAGAAAAATTGAAATTCCGAGCATTTTAAAAAGGGGACTGGAAGCAAATTCGGAAAATGAAATTTATTTTGTCGCGCCGCTTGCCATTTATTACAAAGATTTCGGACCGGAAGACGAAGCGATTCGCTGGTACGAGCGGCTGCTTGAACTTGAACCCGGAAATCTCACGGCACAGAAAGAGTTGGAAGAATTAAAAAATAAACAATAAATAACGGTTAAAAATTATGAAAAAAATCGTCTTCGCTCTGATTTTTCTTTTAACTATTCCTTGGATTCCGGTAGGAGCCGCGGAAACTATTACCGTCACGAATACTGGCGCGCCGGCCGTGATTTTCTATCCTTCAGAGTTTGATAAATTAGTTATGGATTTTACAATCGCGCGAACCGACGGAACAGCTGATGTTTTAAACGCCCTGACTTTGCAAAACGACGGCACGGCCTGGGGTTGGGATATTTCTAAAGTTGTTGTTTGGGCTGATGCCGGAGAGGCTGGCTTTCAGGGAATGGCGGTTGACGAAAAATTGGGCGAAGCAGTGCGCTACGAAACTGGCGGTTACTGGTATTTATCAGGATTGCAAAAAGCTGTGCCTGCATCCGGCCTTCGGATTTTTGTGAGTATTGAAACCGGATCAAAAGCCGTGATTACAGCCAACAGATCGGTCCAAATGAAAGTGCCTCTTCTTATTGACGGCGGAACGATTGGCCGGTTTGACCTCGGCGATTCGGGTTTATTTTTAGCCGGAGCCACTGGCACCGCGAGTGGAGTTGTAAATCCTTCAGCCCAGACCATCTGGGTTTCAAATTATGACACGAGCGCGCCCAAAACCGTGGTTACATCTCCCTCGGCCGGAACGATTATCACCACTTCAACTTTCAAAATTACCGGCGTGGCGCGCGATCAAGGCGGTTCAACTTTGGCAACGCTTCAAATTCAAATTAACTCTGGGAGTACGGCCGGTTCTTGGGCAGATGTGACAAATACTGGAACAAATTATTCAACCTGGGAATATAATTGGACAAATATTGCCGACGGAACTTACACAATTAAAACGCAAGGCGCCGACTGGCTCGGCAATTCTGAAACAATCGGGCAGGGGACTACCGTAACAGTTGACCAAACCGCGACAACTTCGGCCTCCGCTTCTGCTTCCACGGTTTCCGCGACGCCCGCCACTCTTCCGGCCGACGGTTCAACCAGAACGTTTGTCAGCGTACTAGTTAAAAATTTAGTGGGCAGCGCACTTTCCGGAAAAACAGTTTCTTTAGTTTCCGATCGCTCAACCGATAACATTATAGCTACCAAAGAAATAACTGGCGTGGACGGCCTGGCCACTTTTGAAGTAACGGGAACTGCGACCGGAGTTTCAACTTTGACCGCGACAGTCGGCATCGTGACTTTAGACCAAAAACCGACTTTAACTTTTACCGCCGTTGCTTTTCACGCGGGAGATTTAATTAAAGGAACTGCGAGCACGGCCGTTTATTATTACGCAGATAACGGCAGAAGATATATTTTTCCGACCGCGGCGATTTATTCATCTTGGTTTACTGGTTTTTCTTCCATTAAAACAATCCCCGACGCGGACCTCGCCGCCGTACCGACCTCCGGCAATGTTACTGTGCGGCCCGGAAAGTTGGTCCAGGTTGTCAGTATGGATACGCCCTGGCGCGTGATGGATCCGAAAGTTTACGCCGTGAGCCGCGGGGGAGTCTTGCGCTGGGTCAAAACCGCCGACGCGGCAAGCGCGATTTTTGGCACGGAATGGGAGAAGAGTATTGTCGCCGTGCCAGAGGTGTTTGTTACAAATTATAATTACGGAGCTGATATCAACATTGCCACGGATTACAATTTAGCGGCTGAGCAGGCGGTGGCAACAATTGACGAAGATAAAAGTGCGAGGGTGACGGATTAAGAGATTGTGGATAAGTTTCCTCTTGACCAACTCAGTTTTTCGTGATAAAATAAAAGAAGATTAAATTAATATGAAGTTAACCGTGCTTGTCGTTTCGCAAACGAGCGAATTAGTTTTAAGTTTCTCTAGGGGGAGAGACTTGTTTAATGCTTAATTTTTAGGCATTTTTTTGTTGTTTAACTAAGAATTTAACTAATAAATTTAATTAAATATAAACCTTACCCTGCGAGAAATTTATTCTGCGGGGAATAAGCGCTACGGCGCTTGAAATTCCGTCGCTCGTCCCAAATGTTCCGCCGAGGTGGACCACTTGCGGACTCGCTAGGAATTATAAAAAAGGCGAATTTCGGAATTAATTGCGAATAATTTTATTCGCAGTTCTCAATTCTTGGTTCGTCGTTTCAAAAAATATGGCAGAAAGAATCAAAAAAGGCTTTTTCAAAGTATTGCCATTGTCGGTGGTAGTATTTTTAGTGTTAGGCTTGGTGGTGTCCTTCACCATGCCAACTCCTCAAAATCTCGGAGTAGAGCCTGTGAAAGCAGCGGTTAACGGCGGCACTACGTCGGCTCTCTGGCTATTGGACACAAACGCAACTCCAAACGGAAAAATTGATAGAATCACTTTTAGTGTCCTTAACACGAGCGGAGATGCTTGGGCTTTGAATGTTGCCTTACCTTACGGGTTAAGCGTAACCCAGGCTGGCAATGCGATAACTATTTCGGCAGTTACTATCACGTCGATCGCCACCGCCAATCCAATTACTGTACAAGTTGATTTAGATGAAAGTGACGCAGACTTACTCGTGAATACTGACGGTGTTACCACGGGAGCCATAGAATTAATCTATACTCCAGTCCTCTTCGCAAACTGCGGCACAACAGCCAGTATTTGTGATACCGATGAAGAAATGAATGTCATTGCGACCGGCGATACCGGAGCAACTGATACTGAAGTTGATAAAGCCGCGCCGTATATGACTTCCGCAACTTATGGGGATTCCGACGCGGGTGGCAACGTTGACCGAGTTACTTTTGTCTTTTCCGAATCAACAACCTGGACCGCTATGACCGCCGCGGATTGGGCATTCGGAGCTGGCGACATCGCTATAACAGGAGATTTTCTTATTGGTGACTGTACTGCCTCTCCATCTATAACCTATGTCTGTACTGATGCGGCTAACGCTCATATTACCTCAACCGCCGATAGAACCGGTAAGCAGACTTTAGCGGGTATTGAACCAACCTTTACTTATACCAATAGCACTAACGACATCAATGATGGCGCTGCTGCTAATAACACTGCCACTTTTGGGCCAAACTCCTTGGCTGATGGCGCCGCGCCATATTTCCTCTCTGCTATCTATTCAGATTCTACCGCTGACGGAAAAGTTGACCGCGTGGCTTTTGCCTTTTCTGAAGTGACGACCTTTAACGCGATTACTGCCGCGGACTGGGCATTTGGCGGAGGTGACATTGTCCTTAGTGGCGACTTTGCTCTCGCTGAATGCGTGGGTTCAGCCACCCTCACCACCGTTACCTGCACTGACGCTGGCACGGGAACAGTTGACGCCACTGCTTCAAGAACCGGCAAACAAACTTTAGCAGGCATTGAACCAACTATTACTTATACTAATGGCACTAATGACATTAGAGATGCCTCCTCCAATAATACTGCCACTTTTGGTCCAACATCCTTGGTTGATGGCGCAGCTCCAGTCTTTGTGACCACCTCTCCGGCTGACGGCGCGACAGGCGTGGCCCTGGACGCGAGTATGGTTATTACTTTCTCCGAGACGATGACCGAGGCCTCTGTTACAGGCGCGATTACCAGAGCTCCAGCATTTACTCTCGGCACGGCATCATGGAATGCGGCGAGCATAATTCTTACTTACTCCGCTCACGACGCTTTTGCCGGCATGCAGAACTACATCATCACCTTAGCCGGAACAATCGCCTCAGCGGCCGCAACTGACGGAAATCTTGGGACTGGTCCGGTAGCAAATCCTTTTGACTTCACTACGGTCGCGGCTTCTAGCGGCGGAGGAGGCGCTGCAACATTACCCGCGTCTATCACTGTCACAACTCCGAACGGCGGCGAAATTTTGACCGGAGGAGGAACTTACAGCATCACCTGGTCGGCTGTTAGTAATACCGACCCGGTTAGCATTTATTATTCAACTGACAGCGGCATAAATTTCCTGAACACCATAGCTACGGACGAAACGAACGATGGTTCTTACACCTGGACTGTTCCGAACGTTGCCACGAGCGCGGCCAAGGTTAAAGTAGTGAGCGGCAGTTTGAATGATATTTCTGATTCCAACTTTACTATCACTTACTCTACTTCCGCGGTTTCCACTTCCACCTCCACAGTTGTTGCTTCCCCGACTTCAGTGACGGCCAACGGAACTTCCAAATCAACTGTCACAGTCACCGTCAAAGACTCGAGTTCTAATCTGCTTTCTGGTAAAGTCGTGACCCTTGCTTCTTCTCGCGGCACTTCCGATACGGTTACGACCGTGACCGGCACAACCGGCACTAACGGCGTCGCCACTTTTGAAGTCAAATCAAGCACGGCTGGCACTTCAACTTACACGGCTACTGCCGCGGGCGTAGTTCTAACTCAAACCGCTTCAGTCTCCTTTGCCGCTCCCGGCACGCCTGGTGAAACTCCAGTTTCTCTTAGTGTCGGAGACTTGATTAAGAGCAGTCTCAGCTCTTCGGTCTATTACTATGGTTCCGACGGCAAACGCCATGTCTTCCCGAATGAAAAGACTTACAAGAGTTGGTATGTGGATTTCACCGGCATCAAAACTATTTCCGCCTCTCAACTCCAGGGCATCACTCTTGGCAAAAATGTCACGGTCCGTCCCGGCACGGTGCTCGTCAAAATCCAGACTGATCCCAAGGTCTACGCCGTTGAACCAGGCGGGCTCCTTCGCTGGGTTCCGACCGAAGCTCGTGCCACCACTCTTTACGGCTCCTCTTGGGCCTCAAAGATCATTGATGTTCCAGTCATCTTCTGGGTTGACTACACCTTTGGCACTGACATTACGACCGACAAACATCCGACCGGCGCCTTGGTCCAATATACTGGTTCAACTGAAAAATATTACATCCAGGGCACGGAAAAGCGTTTGATCTCCACTGCCGGCTTCACCGCCAACAAATTCCAGTTGTCCAATGTCCTTACTGTCCCAACTACCATTACCTACACAACTGGCACGGCTCTCTCAGCCGAGGAGACAGCGCTATCTAGAATTTACTAGAACTTAGATAGATTAGAAAAACCAGGCCGGATTTTCCCGGTCTGGTTTTTTGTGGTATAATATTAAAAATTCCATCAAGAGGGGATGTGGATAAATTTTTAAATCAATTAAATTATATATAAATAAATTAACTTTAATTTTCTAGATTCTATTTTAGAATTCTAGACCAAAAAATTTTATGGCAGAAAAAATCAAAAAGAGCTTTTTCAAAGTATTGCCATTGTCGGTGGTAATATTTTTAGTATTAGGATTGGCAGTAGCGTTTACCATGCCGACGCCTCAAAGTCCGGGAGTTTTGCCGGTTTTGGCGGCAGGTGACAATGCTGTGTCAGACATAACTTTACTTGATTCAGATTTGGATGGCGAAATAAATAAAGTTAAAGTTACGGTTAACAACGTCGGCTTAGCCACCGCAGTTATTTATGATCTTACTGGTTGGACTGCGACTGATAATGCGGGAGTTGATCCGGTGACAATTACCGCTGTGGCTTTTGACACTAACGCGGACAATGTTGGTGATGCCGCTACAGCTACTACCAGTCCGTTAATCATTATAGTTGATTTGAATGAAGCAAATGTAACGCCAAATGATACTCTAAATGCTGATTTGGAAATTATTTATACCCAACAAGGCGTAGATGCAGGAACCGAATATAATGATGCTACAAATACACAGTTAGTGGCGATCTTGACTGGTGATACTAATGTGACGGACACAGAAAATGACGGCGCGGCTCCGGTAATCAAAACCATTACTTATTTAGACGGAGATACTGACGGTATGGTTGATCGGATAAAGCTTGATTACACGGAAACAGTCACGGCAGGCTCAATACTTGCGGCCAATGATCTTACTTTTGGTAATGTGGGAAGTTTTATCGGTGCGGCTTTTGGCACTGATAATACAGATCTTATTAGCGGAGGCGACACTAATACTACGATTGTTTTAGGTACAGAGTCAAACACTGTTGCCACAAAGGATGATAGTACTCTTCTAGCCGTTTCCACTCAAAATTCATTTTCTTTGACTGATGGAACAAATACCAATGGAGTGCTCGCTAACCAAGCTCAGGCGGCTTACGTCGACGGTGCCGGCCCAGTTCTTATTGGCGGGCAATATACGGACGACGATGCTGATGGTGCAATTAATTTTCTTAGTGCTTCTTGGTCGGAGACAGTGGCAGTTTCTGGCAGCACGGCAGTTGATTGGACTATTGTGGGTGGTTCAATAGGTGCGGTTTACGCGACCTCTGCTGATAATCCCGGAACCATTACGTACCCCATAGGAGTTACGGCTGATGCCAATGAAACTGGCGGCGCGGTAAATCCAACAGTTGCTTATGATAACGATGATCTAAATAATAGTGTAGCTGATCTCTCGTCTAACGCTGCAGTCACAACTGGACCAGTGGCTATATCTGACTTTGCTGCCCCATTGCCAGTTTCTGCGGCTTTTAAAGATATTGATGCTGATGGAACAGTTGAACGCATTGATGTTACCATGACTGCTGATGTTGGTTTAGCTTGCACTTTTCAGCCGGCTGATTGGTCAATTTCAACTCCCGGCAGTATAACAGCTGCCTCTCCTTCGGCCTGCGCCGTGTCTGGCAACGATATCCAGGTTACAGTTACCGCTGACGCAAATGAAACGAGCAGTGCAGTGTCTCCAACTATTTTATATACCAATAATTCCCCGAAGGGCAGTGTGGCGGACGGGTCGAATAATCAGGCAGGCACATTTGCGGGTGCCGTTACCGTAACCGACGGCGCGGCTCCGGTCATCGTAACCACTTCCCCCGCCAGCGGCGCTTCGGAAGTTGCCGTAGCGGCGAACGTGGTTGTTACTTTCTCAGAGCCGATGACTACTGGTTCTGTCACTTATTCACTCCTTCCTAATCCGGGTGGCCTCGCGGTCGGCTGGACAGGTGGCAACACGATTGCCACCTACACCCACACGGCGTTTGATACATCCACATTGTATACTTACACGGCTACGGCCGGCGATTCAGCCGCCGCAGGCGACGGAAGTCTCGCGGCTGGTCCGGTGGCTAACCCATTCTCGTTCACCACTTTGGTTGTCGGCGGCGGCGGAGGAGTTAGTACTACACTCGACTCTGTCACGGTTACGGCTCCGAATGGCGGCGAATCTTGGGCTGGCAATTCAAGCCACAACATTACTTGGTCTTCGACCGGCGCAAATGTCAGTAAAGTTAAATTATTGTATTCTCTCGACTCAGGCATCAATTTCCCATACACCATTGCTACGAGCGAAAACAATGACGGTTCTTACTCATGGACAGTTCCTAATGTGGCGACTAGCACCAGTGCCGCGAAAGTTAAGATCGAGGGATATGATTCAAGCGGTATCTTAGTTACCTCGGATATTTCCGACGCGAATTTTTCCATTACCCATGTCACTGCTGCGCCTGGAACTCCAGAGACTCCAGGTACTCCAGAAACGCCGAGTATTCCGGAAACTCCCTTAAATGAGTTGCAGATAGGCGACCTTTTTAAGAGTCCTTTAAGCACCACGGTCTATTACTACGGTTCCGACAGCAAGCGCCATCTTTTCCCAAATGAAAAGACTTACAAGAGTTGGTATGCTGATTTTGCCAACATCAAGAGCGTCTCTGCGACAACTCTACAGTCAATCACTCTTGGCAAAAATGTTACTGTTCGTCCTGGCACAGTCCTCGTGAAAATTGATACCAACCCCAAGGTCTACGCCGTTGAACCAGGCGGGCTCCTTCGCTGGGTTCCGACCGAAGCTCGCGCCATCACTCTTTACGGCTCCGCTTGGGCGACAAAGGTCATAGATGTCCCTGTCGTCTTCTGGGTTGACTACACTTTTGGTTCTGACATCACAACTGATGCTCATCCAACCGGCGCGCTCGTGAAGTACGCGAGCTCTGCCGACGTTTTCTACATCCAGAACGCCGAGAAGAGGAAAATCACCTCAGCTGGCTTCGCTGCTAACAATTTCCAAAACATTCATATCCTCACGATCCCCACGACGGTAACTTATGTCGCGGGTACAGACATCACCGTCGCGGAGAACGCGATTAAGAGAATTTACTAGAAGTTTGTTTAAAAGCTATAAAATGGGACAGATTAAAAACTGTCCCATTTTAGTATTCTAAAGAATTTGATATAATGTATTTGTGGCTGAAAGATTTTGATTTTTTAATCGTTTTCTATAAAAGAAGCCATTAAGAGTGGCTTTATGTGAATAATTTTTAATTTAAAAAACTATGAAAAGCTTTAGAGTTTTTCTTGTCGTCGCAATGGTTTTGACCGTAAGCGGGGTAAATATTCTGCCGCAAGCGGCAAATGCCTGGACGCCGACATTGACGTCAGTTGTCTTTTTGGATGCTGATCATAATGGCACGATTGACCGTCTTAAAGTGACTTTTGATTTAGAGGTTACGAGTTGTAAATTTGAAGCGGGCGATTGGGCCATAGGTCCCGGAAGTATTGGGCTGACCGCGCCGACAGGCAGGCTTAACAGTGTGGGCGGAGATTTTGATTGTAACGGCACGACAAATTATTTTTATCTTCTTGTTTCCGCCGACGCGAATGAAACCGGCTACCCGGCAACTATGTATGTTCAGGCGGATATTGTATATAGAAATCAGGGGACCTTGGACAGCATAACGGTTTCGGGCGTAGGAGCTCCAACTCAGCCACTTAGAAATGTTGACGATAATGCTTCGCCGGTTATTATTTCCACCGTCCCGACGGCCGGAGCAACCGGGGTTAGCGCCACACTTTCGTACATTCGAGAGACTTTTTCCGAACCAATGCAAACCAGCGCGACATCGCTTTCCATCAGTTCCGGGAGTTGGTTGGCTCCTTCTTGGAGTGACGGTGATAAAACGGTTACGCGGTCAAGATTAACATCTCCTGCTTATGATACGAACGTCACTGTTTCGACGAGCGGCGAAGATTTGGTTGGATATTTACTTTCTTCCGGCGCCTCTCCGGCGATAACAAATCCCTGGAGTTTTAGAACTGGTACGGATCCGGCTCTCGCGGCTTCGGCAAGCTTGTCAACAGTTTCCGCAACGCCCGCATCAGTAACAGCTGACGGATCTTCTGTTTCAGTAATTATTGTGACAGTGAAAAATTCTTCTGGCAGCGCGCTCTCTGGTAAAACCGTGACGGTATCGTCAAGTCGCGGCGCAACCGACGTAATTGCTGTTGTAAACGGAACAACAGACGCGTCCGGCAAAGCTTATTTTCAAGCCCACTCCATCACCCCGGGCAGCGCCACCTTCACTGCGGTGGCCGACGGGGTAACAGTTGACCAAACGGCCAGCGTTGTCTTTACCAGCGTAACTTCCAGCTCTGTCTCTGCCTCAAGGTCAAGTGTTCTCGCGATTCCGTCTTCGGTAGTGGCTGACAGCAGTTCTTATTCAGTGGTTTATGTAACCGTCCGCGACGCAACGGATGCTCTTCTTTCCGGTAAAACCGTAACCTTGTCGTCCAATCGCGGTTCATCCGACGCGATTACGATCGTTGATGGAACAACCAATTCTTCGGGCCAGGCAACTTTTCAAGTCAGATCGGGAGCAACCGGCACGGCGACGCTTACTGCCGTGGCAGACGGAGTAACAATTACTCAAACTACGACAGTTACTTTTACGGGCACTTCCGCCTTGATTTATGGCGATTTATTTAAAGAAGCTGGAAGCACGGCTGTTTACTATTACGCGGATAATGGTAAGAGATATGTTTTCCCGACTCAGGCGATTTATTTTTCTTGGTATACTGGTTTTTCTACCATTAAAACTGTGAGTCATGGCATCATAACGTCTGTTCCTTTCGGCGGAAACGTAATCGCCAAACCTGGCACATATTTGGTCCAGTTTGTCAGCATGGACACGCCTTTCCGCGTGCTTGATCCTAAAGTTTATGTTTTGACTGCGACCGGCCAATTGCGTTGGATTACATCAGCAAGTACCGCGACTTCACTCTACGGCGCTGATTGGGAAAAGAAAATTATCGCCGTGCCGGAAGTTTACAAAACAAATTACGGCAATGCGGTAGCCGGAGCGGACGTCAATGGAACAGCGGATTACAGTAAGGTTTCGGTTGAGGCGACCGCAAGGACGATCAGTGATTTGTACTAAAATCATTAACTAAATTAAGCAAGCCCGTCTTTTCTTCAAGAAATTAGACGGGTTTGTTTTTTAAAATAAAAGTGGTATAATCTTTAAATATGCCCCGTAGTGAAACTTCGGCAGTTCTATTTTTAGCAAAGATTAAAGAAAAGTATGTAATTGCCCAAGATTTTTCCACGGAGCGTAATTAGATAAAATTAAATAATAAGCAGAAGTTCTGCTACGGGGTATGGCTAAGAAATTAAACTTAGTGGTAATTTTTAGTTTATTTGCTCTAATTTTAGGGCCGCTTTCAGCCGCGGGCGTTGATTTTAATGTTGCTTCAAACGGGGCCTACGAATTGAGTGAAATTTTAGTAAAATTTAAAGACAAACCACAGGTGGAGAAGATATCGCTTGCGCCGGGTGAGAGTGTTTTGGGAGCCGTTTTTGTTTATGAAAGCCGGGCCGATGTTGAATTTGCCGAACCGAATTACAAAATGACGGCTGAAGCGATTACCATGAACGATCCGTACATCGCCGAGCAGTGGTACTTGGACAGAGTTAAAGTGTGGGGCGGATGGGAAAAAACTTCCGGTTCTCCCGACACGGTGATTGCCGTTTTGGATACGGGCGTGGATCTTGATCACCCGGATTTGAAAGATAATATTTGGGTCAATAAAGGTGAGGTGCCAAACGATGGCGCGGATAATGACGGAAATATTTATGTTGACGACATGAATGGTTGGGATTTTGTGGCTGGCGACAATAATCCGCGGCCAGATTTTAAAGAGTGGTGGTTTACAAAAGAAGGAATCGATCACGGAACAATTATTGCCGGAGTCGCCGCCGCGGTTGGAAATAACGCGAGAGGTATTGCCGGCGTGGCATGGAAATCTAAAATTATGTCGGTTCGCGTATTGGATTCAGCCGGGTCGGGCGACGTTTTGACTGTTATTGAAGGCATTGATTATGCCGTGGAAAAAGGAGCGGACGTGATTAATTTGAGTTTTATCGGTTCGGGTTTTAGTAAAAGTTTATTTCTCTCGTTGGAGCGGGCCTACAATGCCGGCGTGATTGTGGTAGCCGCCGTGGGAAATCAGGGCAGTTTGGGTCAGAACTTAGATGAAGAGCCGCTTTATCCGGTTTGTTATTACGGCGGCGACGGGGAAAATGTCGTGATTGGTGTGGCCGCCACGGACAAAGACGATAAAAAAGCTCAGTTTTCCAATTACGGAACAAAGTGTGTTGATGTTTCCGCGCCAGGCGTTGATATTTGGAGCACGGTTGCTTACAATCCTGGTATGCCGCAATTTACTGAATATTATAGCGGCGGTTGGTCCGGGTCGTCTGTAGCCGCGCCGCTTGTCGCCGGAACTGCTGCACTCATAAAATCTTTGAATCCAGATCTCGGCGTTCCTGAAGTGAGAAATTTACTTACCGTTAACGCCGACAATATTGATAGTTTAAATCCGGATTACGTGGGAAAATTAGGCAAGGGACGGTTAAATATTACTCGTACAATCGAAGCCGCCGCTTTAACGGTTGAGAGTTCGCCATTTGCGCTTCAAAGGGGAAATATTCTTGCTGCTCCGGCTTCCGCATTAAAACCGGAAGTAAAAATTTTTAGAGAGGACTCGTCTTTTTTGAAAAGTTTTTTAGCTTACACAACAAGTTTTTTGGGTGGAGTAAATCTCGCTTCGGGTGATTTAAACGGTGATGGTCTGTCGGAAATCGTCACTGGCGCCGGACCGGGCGGCGGGCCGCATGTTAGAATTTTTAACCAAGATGGCGCGGCGATTAGCGGATTCATGGCCTATATTTCGACCTTCCGCGGCGGCGTAAATGTGGCGGCCGGAGATGTTGACGGCGACGGCAAGAGCGAAATCGTCACTGGCGCCGGACCGGGCGGCGGGCCGCATGTCAGAATTTTCCGCCAGGACGGTACGCCAATTGGCGGGTTTATGGCCTTTCCTACAACTTTCCGCGGCGGCGTAAATGTGGCGGTGGGGGACATTGATGGAAATGGAAAAGGAGACATAATTGTTGCGCCGGGCAATGGTCTTGAGCCGATGATTAAAATTTTTGATGCGAAAGGAAATTTGAACACACAATTTTTAGCGTTTGAAAAAGAATATAAGAGTGGTCTTCGGGTAGCCGCGGGCGACACTGATGGCGACAAAATCGCCGAAATTGCCGTCACAAAAATGATTAACGGCGGCGAAGTGCGTGTTTACGGTCAGTATGTAACTTTAAAATTAAAATTTTCTCCATTCACTAATTTAGTCGGAGGAGTAACCTTGGCTTTGGGTGATCTTGACGGCGATAAAGTATCAGAAATTATTATCGGTGGCGGACCGGGCAGCGGGCCGCAAGTTAAGATTTACAACAATAAAGGGTTTTTGCGTAAAGAATTTTTTGCTTTCGGTCAGGATTTTAAGGGTGGCATAAATGTCGGAGTAATTAGATAATTTAAAATTTAAATTTAAAGCGAATATGGCATCTTTGGAAAAGAAAAATGTTTTAGTAGCTGGTGGAGCAGGGTTTATCGGTTCGCATCTTTGCGAAAAATTAATTAAAACAAACAGAGTGATTTGTTTGGATAATTTTTCCACGGGTAATGTTTCTAATATTGATTTTCTGCTTCAGCATCCAGATTTTGCTTTTATTCGGCACGATATTATTGATCCGATTGATCTTGAATCTTTTCCGGAACTTGAGCGTTTCAAAGTAAAATTTCAGGGGATTCAAGAAATTTATAATCTGGCTTGCCCGACTTCGGCAAAAGATTTTGATAAATTTAAAGAAGCCACACTTGCAACAAATTCAGTGGGCATGAAAAATATTTTGGATTTGGCGACGAAGTACAAGGCAAAAGTTGTCCATGCTTCTTCGTCCGTAGTTTATGGGCCACGGCAAGATGGGGTAGAATTTTTTAAGGAAGAGACTCTTGGCTGTGTAAACCATCTTACGCCGCGCGGGTGTTATGATGAAGGCAAAAGATTTTCCGAGACAATGGTTGAAACTTATCGAGAGACGCAGAGTTTAGACGCAAAAATAGCGAGAATTTTTAGGACTTATGGCCCACGGGAAAGATTATTTGATGGCGAGATGGTCCCAGATTTTATTATTGACGCCCTGGACAATAAGGACTTAATTATTTATGGAGATAAAAATTTTTCTACCTCGCTCTGTTATGTTGATGACATTGTTTCTGGGCTCATAAAACTCATGTCTGCGCCAGCCGACATTGGTCCGGTAAATCTTGGGAGCAACGAAGATTTGAAATTATTTGACGTGGCGGAAAAAATTATTGCCATGACGGGTTCCGAATCAAAAATCGTTTTTGAAAAACCGTTGCTTTTTATGACAGCGCTCGGCTTGCCTGATACTAGTCGGGCTAAAGAAATGCTTGGTTGGGTGCCACTTGTTCGGCTTGAAGATGGTTTACAAAAAAGTATTGATTATACTCAGGCATATAAACCGCTTCTTCGGCAGCAAGGCATGGTTGATGGAAGATAAATTGTGATTGAGTAATTGGTAATTGAGTAATTTTGTATGAAAACAATCGCGGTAATTCCCGCTTACAACGAAGAAAGGACCATCGCCGACGTCGTAATAGAAGTACAAAAATATGTCACGGAAGTTGTGGTGGTTGACGACGGTTCGGCTGATCATACAATGGAGCACGCTAGAAGAGCGGGCGCGATTGTTTATTCTCATTTTTTAAACCGCGGCCAGGGCGCGGCTCTTGAAACCGGTAAAAGAATCGCACTTTTGCGCCAGGCAGATGTGATTGTGACTTATGACGCGGACGGACAATTTGTCGCCGAGGAAATTATAAACGTTGTCCGGCCGGTTATGGAAGGACGAGCAGATGTTGTTTTGGGAGCTCGTTTTGGAAAATCAAATATTCCTCCAGTTAAAAAATTTTTTCTGAAAGGTGCCACAATTTTTACCCGGCTTACTTCGGGATTGAACTTATCCGATACCCACAACGGCTTTAGGGCGTTTTCCCGCGAGGCGGCGGAAAAAATTACGATTGAACAAAATCGCATGGCTCACGCTTCGGAAATTTTGGAAAAAATCGGCCGGCAGAGTTTGCGTTATGAAGAGGTTCCCGTAACGGTAAAATATTTTTCGCCTCAAATGCGCCGCGGCCAACGTTTGCCTGATTATTTAAAAATTTTGTTTGATTTATTTTTAGGAAAAAATATAAAGTAACTTTTGTATGCTTATTCAGTATCTTTTAAGTTTCTTAATTTTACTCATCATCTACCGCGTGGTAATAAAGTGGCGGCAGGGGATTTTAACATCAAGAGATTCCGTTTTTTGGATTGGTTTTTGGTTTGTAGTGGGAATAATAATTTTGTTGCCGGATACGACGAGTTATTTGGCAGAGCTTGTCGGCGTGGGGCGCGGTGCTGATCTTATTGTTTACCTTTCTATTGTTTTGATTTTTTACATTATTTTTCAGATGACAATTAAAATAGAAAAAATTGAAAGAAATATTACAAAAGTCGTCAGAACAGTGGCTATGAAAGACGAGGCGGAAAACAATGGGCAGCAGACAAAAAATGAAAAAACACAGATCGTGAGTTAATTTATGCCAAAAGTTGCTGTAATTTTAATAAATTATAAAGACTACGCGAAAAGATATTTGCCGGAATGCATCGCGAGTCTCCGAATTCAAAGCTATCCCAAGGATAGCTTTAAGATTTTTATAGTTGATAATGCGACATCGGCCGAGACGGCGGAGTATCTCCGGGCTACGGCGCCGGAAGCGGAAATTATTTTGGAAGAAAAAAATACAGGTTTTGCTTTGGGAAATAATTTGGCAATGGAACGGGCTCTCGCAGCGAACTATGATTACGTCGTGCTTTTTAATATGGATACGATTGCCGAACCGCAGTGGCTTTCCGAGTTGGTGGTCGCGGCAGAGGCGGATAAAAATATTGGCGCGGTACAGTCTTTAATTCGGCTTCATCCGGAAACTGATAAAATAAATTCGCTTGGCAACCAATTACATTTTATTGGTTTTGGTTTTTGCGAAGGATATGGAGAAAAAATTTCTGATTTAAAATCGCCGATTCAACGGCCATTTTTTTATGCTTCTGGCGCGGCCGTTCTTTATCCAGCGAAAGTTTTGCGCGAGGTTGGAATTTTTGATCCGGAATTTTTTATGTACCAAGAAGACACAGATTTATCTTGGCGCATCCTGCAGGCCGGCTATAAAATAGTTCTCGCGGAAAAGTCGGTAATGTTTCATAAATATCAATTTTCCCGGAGTGTTTTGCAGTTTTATTATATGGAGAGAAACCGGATGATTATGATGTTTGAAAATTATCGGTTGGGCACGTTGATTTTAATTTTTTTGCCGTTTATATTTATGGAATTGGGCATGCTTCCATACACAGCGCTTAGAGGACTTTTGAGTGCAAAATTAAAAGTTTACGGATATTTTTTTCATTTTAAAAATTGGCGGAGGATGATTAAAAATAAAAAGGCCAAGGCGAAATTGAGAAAAATATCGGACAGAAAATTGGCGAAATTAATCGTCGGAAAATTGGAATTTCAGGAGATTGCTAACCCGACTTTAAAATATATTGTTAATCCAGTTTTTAATCTCTATTGGCGCGTCGTCCGAAATTTAATTTTTTGGTAAATTATGAAGATAGCAATTGTTTCTCCGGTTTTTCCGCCATATCGCGGAGGGATTGGAACGGCGGCGTATACCGAAGCGTTGGATTTGGCGCGTCGTGGCCACGAGGTTTCCGTTTTTGTGCCCCGCAGGAGAGGAGGCCAGGGCCATGAATTAAAAGAAAAATTTAAACTTTTTCGTCTCGGGCCATTTTTAAGATATGGCAACGCCGCTTTTTTGCCGCAGCTTCGATGGAAGTTAAAAAATTTTGATGTCGTTCATCTGCATTATCCATTTTTTGGCGGGGCAGAAGCGATATATAAAAAAATAAAATCAAAATTTATAATTACGTATCATCACGATGTTATCGGGAGTGGGTGGCTTGGGAAAATATTTCGCTGGCACACGAAGAATTTAATGCCAAAAATTTTAGCCAAGGCGGATAAAATTATTGTTTCCTCACTGGATTACGCGAAAAATTCCAATGTCAAAGATATTTTAGAGAAGAGTCCAGAGAAATTTTTTGAAGTTCCTTTTGGTGTGGATGCGGAAAAATTCGCGCCGGCCGAACCGAGTGTGGATCTTATAAAAAAATTTGGTCCTTTTCTCGGCAGGACGATTTTATTTGTCGGGGGATTGGACCGAGCGCATTATTTCAAAGGATTAGAAGTTTTGATTAAAGCAAGGGCGGAGGTAACGAACGCTAAAATTTTGGTGGTGGGCGACGGTGATCTTCGGCCACATTATGAAAAAATGGTGGAAGAATTAAATTTGAAAGATCAAATAATTTTTGTTGGATCAGTTGCGGCGGAGAATTTATCTGATTATTATAATTTGGCCGATGTTGTTGTTTTGCCTTCGCTCGACCAGTCTGAAGCGTTTGGCATAGTTTTAATTGAAGCAATGGCTTGCGGTAAGCCGATAATTGCTTCAAATCTTCCGGGTGTTCGAAGTGTAGTTCAGTACGGCGTGAATGGTTTTACTTTTCCGCCAGGGAATGCTAAAGAGTTGGCGACAAAATTAAATTATTTTTTAGATAATCCCGCTTCGGCAAAAGATTTTGGCAAGCATGGTAGAGAAATAGTTTTGGAAAAATATGATTTAAAAAAAGTGGGGGAGAAATTAGAAAAAATATTTTTAGAATAAAATGAAAATTTGTCTCATCTCCAATTTGTATCCGCCGATTTCCCGCGGTGGAGCGGAAAGGGTGGCCGAACGCGTGGCGCGGGGTTTAGTCGCCTCTGGCCCCCACACCAAAAATTTTGGCGAGGGGGTAAACCACGAGGTTTTTGTTATTTCTACAAAACCGTGGGACGGGTGGAAAAGTTTTAAGGCCGCCGTGGCAGAAGAGAACGGAATAAAAGTTTATCGGTTTTATCCGGCGAATGTTTTTTATTATTTAAACGATTATAAGCAAGGGGTTTTTTCACGAATGATCTGGCACTTTTTTGATATGTTTAATTGTCAGAGTGCGAGGGCAGTGAAAAAGATTTTGCGCGCCGAAAAACCAGATTTAGTTTTGACGCATAATTTGATGGGAATCGGATTTTTAATTCCCCGCGCGATAAAAAAATTAAAAATAAAACATATTCACACTTTGCACGACGTGCAGCTTTCCGTGCCGAGCGGTTTGATTTTAAAAGGGCGAGAAAATAATTGGGAGCAGCGGACATGGCTTCGTAAACTCTATGAAGCAGCGTGCAGACGCCTTTTTGCTTCGTCCGACGTCGTCGTTTCGCCGTCAAAATGGCTTTTGGATTTTTATGCGCAAAAAGGATTTTTTAAAAAATCAAAAAAAGAAGTTTTGCCAAATCCGGTGGAGCGGATTTATCCGGCCGGGATTCCGATGGACAATAGCATTTTAAAACTTCTTTACCTTGGGCAAATTGAAGAGCATAAAGGAATTTTGTTTTTAGTGAAAGTTTTAAAAAATTTAGACATCAATTTTAAACTCCACATCGCTGGCGATGGATCAGAAATGGAAGAGCTAAAAAAAATGGTTGATGGAGATAATCGATTTGTGATCCATGGAAAATTGGTTGGTGAAGAGGCAGTCAAGATTTTTAATTTAGTTGATTTGACGGTTGTTCCTTCGCTCTGTTATGAAAATTCACCGAGCGTGATTTACGAAAGTTTAGCCGCCGGCGTGCCGGTTTTGGCCGCGAAAATTGGAGGAGTGGCAGAACTTGTCCATGATAACGAAAATGGTTTCACTTTTGAGGCGGGGAACGCCGAAGATTTGGCGCGCGCCCTGAAACAAGCTGCCGCCAACCGTGAAAGTTTACAAAAAATGCGGCCAGCTGCCGCAAGGTCAGTGGAGGATTTTAAGATTGAAAAATACATCAGCCGTTTGTTAGAAATTATTAAGTAGCATTATGAGTTACTATATTATAATTCGCGGTCCTTTGGGGTGTGGAAAATCTACAATCGCTAGAAAAATATCAGAAAAATTAAATGCAGAATATTTTGAGATTGATAAAATTCTTGATGAGAATAATTTAACAGAGGATAAAGAAGATGGATATATTTCGCAGAAAAGTTTTACTAAAGCTAACGAAATTATCGCCCCAAAAGCTAAAAATTTTTTAGAAAAAGATATTTCAGTAATTTTTGACGGAAACTTTTACTGGAAGTCTCAGATAGACGATTTAATAAAACGATTAAAATTTTCGCATTACGTTTTTACGCTTAAAGCGCCGCTCAAGGTTTGTATAGAACGAGACCAGAGCAGAGAAAAAACACACGGCAAAGACGCAGTGAAAGCGGTTTATAAGAAATCGACAGAATTTGATTATGGGATTATTATTGATATAACTAAAACGGCGGATAAAGTTGTCGAAGAAATTGTTTCCCATTTATTTTAAATAAAAAAAGCCACCATTGAGTTGGTGGCGGGCGGCCGTCGGAGTTTCCGGCGGTTTTTGTTTTCGGGTGTTAGTCCTCCACGATGTCAGGCATCAGAAGACATGGGTAATGGCCAGGATAGCGTCGGATTTTCCCCCAGCCGGCATTGAGATGAACCGTCACCTCAGAGAAATCATTCTTAACCACGGTAGCTTTTGCGGTCATGTTGATCAGGCCGCCAAACCAGCAGAAAAGCACAACAGTCACTTGTTGGCCGATAAGTGCCGTACTCAGGGTGGTGATGTGGTCGCAGCTTTCCTCCCTTCGGTCAGCCAGAATTTTCTCCATTTGGGCTCTCTTTTTGGGCGTCATCTGTCCTCCTTTTCGAGCCGTCAATCCTCCACAGTCGGCATCAGGAAGCATGGGCAATCCAGAGCAAAGCGGCGCGGGTTCGCGGGTTCCTTGAAGAGGCGAAGTAGGATGCCGTCCTCGGGCCGAGACAAGTCGCGCTCGATTACCGTGGCTTGGGCTGCCTTGAAACGGCGCGGATCCCACCAGGGCGTGGTAATGGCGATAGTCACAAGTCCACCAGGAGGAACAACTCCGAGATCGGTCAGCCAGTCGCCCTCTTCCATGTGTCTTGTGAGGAGGACGTTCATTTCGTCTTTCAGAATTTTGATCATCAACCCCTCCTTGTTTGGTGACCTATTATTTAATCATTGATTTCGTTTTTTGTCAATAAGAAAAACCGTCGGAGTTTCCGGCGGTTTTTTTAATTTTATCTAAAATTGATATTTAAAAATCCAAATTTTTCCGTTGCCAATTTCCATAACTTCGTCGGCGGTTGGCTTGGCGGTTTCAAGAATTTTATCGGAGTCGGTCCAGTATTTATTTAAGACAAAATAGACAAGTTTTACGCCAGTTAAGTTTGCCGCTTCTTTGACCGTGGCCCGCGACGGCGTTTGATAAACCATTTTTAAATAATATTGATAAAGCGGATCGCCGGTTGGGATTGGATAATAAAAATATGGCCCAAAATATTTGTTAAATCCGAATTCTTTTATTGCCGCGGCGGAAACGCTTTGATTTGCCAAGACAACATAATCCGCACCGGCGGCGTCGGCATCAATCGCATGGACAGTGTTTAAATCAAAAAGAGAAACAGAATAGCCGCGGTCAATTTGATAATCTTCGCCGTCGTCTTTAGGATAAGAATAATAAAGAGAAAAAGTCAGAAAAGCGGCAAAAATTAAAATGAAAAATAATTTTAGTCCGCGGCTCTTGCCCCCCATTAATTTTTCAAAGAATTTAAAAAGAGCGAAAAGAAAGAGGGGAATCAGAAAATAAAAACTGATTTCTAGAATGCGGCTAGGATAAACTCCTTGTTCATATTTGATGAGTGAAGGAAAATCAACAAAAAGTTTTAACAAAATATAATTGGTAATCAGGGCGAAGAAAGCGGTCGGGTACACTAAAATTGAGGGTAGATTTTTTTTCAATAAAAAATAACCGGAGAAGCCGACGATTAAAAGAAGAAAAGAAATATTTTGTCCGTAGACGTAGGCCAAGTCGTAGAGCGGCCTGAAATGATTTACCCAAAGGGGCAGAGACCAGCCGAGAGCTCCCCAAAAATTTCCCGCAGCTTCGATGGTTTTTAGAGAAAAAATTGAAGCTGGTCCTTCAAAAAACAAGAATGCTGCCAGAAAAACTAAAGGAATGGCCACGGCAGCAAGAACCACGCTCATAATAAAAACAACATGACGGACGAATTCAAAAATGCCCTGCTGTTTTTTGAAAAAAGTAAAAACGGTGAGAAGAAGGAGAAAAACGAGAGCGGGAATGCCGGCTAGAGGATGAATTAAAAGCGCGGTAAAGCCCAAAAACCAAAGAGCGGTCAGGGGAAGTTCGCGGCGTAGGGCGAGAATGCCAAAAAAAACAATAATAAGGAGGAAGAAGTTGGCGAGCCCTTGCGGCGTCGTGACGATGAAAGCCGTGAAGGGTAAAAGAAAAACAAGAAGAGCAGCGAGGCTCGCGCCGGGAGTTTTGTTTCTGTCGGTATAAGAGTGAATAGAAAAATAAATTGTAGCTGGAAGAATTGTAGAAATCAAAGTCGGTAAAAGCAGGCGGTCTACCCAAATAACCGAAGTGTGGAAAATTTTTGCCAAAAAAACGACAAGTGAATATTGGCCGAGATAATAAAAAGGTTTTGGCAAAATAAAACCTTGGGCTAAAATAATTTTTTCCGTGGCTTGGTGGATAAAAGGATCAAAGCCATAACCGATGCGGTAAACAAAAAGCGCGAGGGCTACCGTTAAAAATGTGTGCACGGAAATTAAAATCAGGTTTAACCCCTCTTTTTGGCTTTTCAAAACAAAATAAAGCAGGGCCAAAGTTGCCGTAAAATAGTTTATGAAAAAATCAAAAGGCAGAATTTTCCAGGGAGTACGGATGGCTTCAACTGTCCCGGCAGCCAAGAGATGGCGGATGTTCAAGATCGTTAAAAAAATAAACGCCGCCAAAAGGAGCGTCGTGCGTAAAATATGAGGATTGATTTGGAGGGGGTTAAAATGTTTTTCCGATTCAGGATGATTGCCAAAACGTAAAAAGGGGAGCAGGGCGATTGGCGGCAGAAGTACGAGTGAGGCGAGCGCTAAAGTATTTAATTTATAAAAAAAGTAAATCAAGGCGCCAAAAAGAGAAATTCCAGCCAAAAGAAAAAGAAATCCGTAGAGAAATTTGAAAAGATCTGGCCGGCCACGGAAGAGAATGGAACCCAGTAAAAATCCGTAAAAAATCAAGTACGCCGGGCCGAAAGTTAGGCCTAAAAGCGGGCTTTCCCAAAGGAAAAAATTGCCGAGCAAGCCGACTATTAAAATCAAAGAAATGATGATACAATAAGGTAATCTGAGGGTCATAATTGATATATGTATTCTATCACAAAATGGATAAAGGAAAATAGGGCTTTGGCGGCGTTGATTTTTTTGGGCGCTATTTTTTTCTTTATTTATTCTTGGTTTTATTTGGGGACCGCGGCCAAGACGGAGAAATTTAATTCTCCGGACGAGGCGGCTAATTATTTTTTCATAAAAAATTACGTCGCGGAGGGAACGCTTAAAGTTTTTGAACCGTTGAATCTTTCAACTGGAGGAATAGTTCATCCGCGAAGTATTACGACAATGGGCGGATATCTCGTGCCCGGGAGTTTTTTAGGATTGATTTTGATTTATGGATGGCTCGCGAAGATTTTTACACTGGGCGTAATTTGGTGGCTCACCCCGCTTTTCGCCCTTACGGCAGTTTTGTCTCTCTATGGAATTATAAAAAATATTTTTGACAGGAGAATCGCTCTTTGGTCCGCGTTTCTGCTTTTAATCCATCCGGCTTTTTGGTATTACGCGAGTCGCGGATTTTTCCCGAATATTTTATTTGTCTCGCTCTTGCTCGCGGGATTTTATTTTTTGGTTGGGCGCGGAAAGCCAAAAACAGCGACCTTGAGTTATCTTAATTTTGTTTTTGCTGGTTTATTTTTTGGTTTAGCCTTAACTGTTCGGCTGTCAGAAATAATTTGGGTCGGCGCGGCGCTCTTTTTATTATTTTTAATTTATAGAAAAAATTTAAAATGGCCTGAAGTGATTGTCTTTTTACTTCCCGCGGGGCTGGCTTTCATTCCAATTATTTTTTACAATCAGACAATCTATGGCGAGCCGCTCACAACAGCTTATAATTTAGGAGAGGGGAGCGCGGCGATTTCTGGAGTGGGGTGGCTTACGTCGGCCGCGAAATTTATTTTTCCTTTTGGCCTCCAGGTTAAAAATGTTTTGAAAAATTTCTCCACGTATTTTGCCGGAATGTTTTGGTGGTTTGCCCTTCCCGCAGCTTTTGGCGCGGTAGTTTTTATCAGAAGATTAATCGCCGGAAAGTTAGATAAAAAAATTATAACATACTTGTCTCTTGGCGGACTTATTTCTTTATTTTTATTTTTATATTATGGCAGCTGGTTTTTCTACGATAACCCGGCTAAAGAAGCATCAATTGGCACTTCTTATGTACGCTATTGGCTACCGATTTATATTTTGTCATTGCCGCTAGTCGCGTTTACTCTCATAAAGTTAGTCGATTTTATCCGTCCCTTAAAACAAAAAATTTTTGCCGCCGTACTTTGTTTAATTTTCATTCTTTTCGGCGTGAGACTTACTTTTTTGGATAAAAACGACGGCTTGGCATATGTTTATAAAAATGTGCACGACTATGCCGCAATCGCCGCAACAATAAATTCACTCATTCCGTCTGATGCAGTAATCATTGTTGATCGCGCCGACAAAATATTTTTTCCCGAACATCGGGTAATTGTGCCTCTTCGCGAAGTGAGCACTTACGCCGCGATCCCCGAACTTATGAAAAGTTTGCCGGTTTATTATTATGGCCTGCCCCTCACCGAGAAAGAAATGAATTATCTTTATGACGGCAGAATCAGTCGCGAAGAAATAGAAATAATTGAAATAAAAAATTTTGGTGCGGAAACACTTTATAAATTTACTGAAGCCCAAAAATAGCAATGCTTTCTTTTTTACATAAAACAATCCGTACTTTCGCAATCATCGCCGTCATTGTTGTTTTTGGATGGCTATCTGTGAAAGCAATTACGCCCAGCGGAAGATTGGCGGCAACTTATGATATGGCGCGCGAGACGCCGTTTATTTCCAAGCTTTATCCCAAAGACAGGGTTTCGGGAATTTTGCGCGACGCGGACAATACGCCTTATCGTACCTTGCTTCGCGAGCCGGTTTATTTCGACTTAAATCCAATCGATCATTTTGAACAAGTGGCCGTGACAGTAAAATATAAAAATCTTAGCGGAGTGCCAGTAAAGTTCGGGGGACTTGGGAGTAAGGAATCATGGTCTTTTGATTTTCGCGAATTGCCGCCGACGGGAGCAGAACCGCGAATAATTACTGAAATTTTTGATTTTAGAAAACTCGCCCCCGAAGGACGGAAGTTTAGATTTGGTTTTTCTACGCCGGGCGCAGAAAATGGCGACGTGGAGATTTTTGCAATAGAAGCGCTTTTCACTCGAAAGCCGCTTACTGAAAAAGAGGTGGTTAATAAAATTCTTGACGCAGTAGTAAAGAGACTGAATATAATTTTCGGTTCAGAATAATTTATGAAAGCCAAAGATTTTTTTTACAAAACATTTAGAGACTTGTTTGGCGTTTCTTTTGCCGCCCTTGTATTTTTTTCTCTTTTGGAATGGTTCCAACCCGGCTTTGTGAGTTTTTATATTAGTTTTAATTTACTCTTGATGATTCCGTTTATATCTGGTATTCTGACAATACTATTGGATAAACAAAAAATTAAAGAATAAAAATATGGACTGCATTTTTTGTAAAATCATCAAGGGAGAATTGCCTTCAGTTAAAGTTTATGAAAATCATAAAGTGGTTGCGTTTTTGGATATTAATCCGGTGAATCCCGGCCACACGCTTGTTGTCCCAAAAGAGCATTTTGAAAATTTGCTTGATGGAGGCGATGAAATTCTAAAAGAAATTATGCTCACGATAAAAAAAGTTGCTTGGGGCGTAACGAAAGCATTTGATCTAAAGGGTTTTAATGTCGGCCAAAATAACGGCGCGATCGCCGGCCAGGTTGTGCCGCATTTGCATTGGCACATTATTCCGCGGTTTGAAAATGATGGGCTGGAGGCATGGTCCAGAAAAGAATATGGGGAAGGGGAGATGGCGGAAGTTGGAGAAAAAATTAGAAAAGAAATTGTATGAAAAAATGGGAAAAATTAAGTGAAGAAATTTTGCACAAAAATCCGTGGTGGACATACAGGCACGAAAAATATGTATTACCAAACGGCAAAGAAGGAAATTATTATTACATGCACACAAATGGTGGCGCATTAGTGATTCCGGTTTTAGATGATGGGCGGATTGTTATGGTTAGACAGCGGCATTATCTTTTCAAACGAGAAAGCATAGAGTTTCCCAGGGGTGGAGTGAAAGAAAACCAATCTTATGAAGAGGCGGCGCGCGCCGAATTTGAGGAAGAAGCCGGTTACAAGGTCGGCGAACTACGTTTGATTGGGGAGATAGCTCCAAATATTGGGTTAGATGATGAGATAATGAAAATATTTTTGGCGAAAAAATTGGAGAAGACAAAGAGCCATCCTGACGAGACTGAGGAAATTGAAATTTTATTTAAGACGCCGGAAGAAATCGATAAAATGGTAGAAACAAATGAAATTTGGGACGGCCAAGTTTTGGCGGCATGGGCCTTGGCAAGAAAATATTTTATAAAGGGCAAAGCCCTGTGTTGACTGCGCTCGTTCGGAAATGAAAATAAAATTTTCGTTTCTCTCACTCGCTTGTCAATAAAAAATAAAAATATGAATTTATTAGTTTGTGGCGGAGCGGGGTTTATCGGTTCAAACTTTGTCCGGCAAATGTTAAAAAAATATCCGGATTACAAAATCGTAAATTACGATAAGCTGACTTACGCCGGCAATTTGGATAATCTGCTCGACGTGGAAAAAAATCCAAACTACACTTTTGTCCGGGGTGATATTTGTGATTTAGAAAAGTTAAACCAAGTTATTGCCGAGCATAAAATTAGCCATGTAATTAATTTTGCGGCGGAAACGCACGTTGACCGCTCCATCCACGGCGGCTGTAAAGATTTTGTTATGACTAATACTTTGGGTGTGCAGATGATTTTGGACGCCGTGCGGGCCAATAGTATAGAAAAGTTTGTGAATGTTTCAACTGACGAAGTTTACGGCGCTCTTGGGCTTGATGAGGATAGAAAATTTACGGAAATCACGCCAATCTGGCCCAATATGCCTTATGCCGCGGCCAAAGCCGGAGGAGATTTAATGTGCAATGCTTATTTTGTCACTCATAAAGTTCCGGTCGTGGTTACACATTGTTCTAATAATTATGGCCCGTATCAATTCCCCGAAAAAATAATTCCGTATTTTATTTTCCGACTGTTCGGCGGACAAAAAGTTCCGGTTTACGGCGATGGCTTGTATGTCCGCGACTGGATCCACGTGACCGATCACGCGGCCGCTCTTGATTTACTGCTTCATAAAGGCGTCGTGGGTGAGGTTTATAATATCGGCGTTGATAATGAACGCAGTAATATGGAGATTACCAAGATGATGTTAAAAATTATGGGCAAGGGGGAAGAAATGATTGAACACGTGACTGACCGGCCGGGACACGATCGCCGTTATGCGATTGATGCGTCAAAAATTTTGGCGTTAGGATGGAACCCGGAATATGGCCGCGATAAATTTGAACAAGGTTTGCGCGAGACTGTGGAATGGTATTTGGCAAATAAAGAATGGGTGGAAAAATTACAAAAAAGAAAAGAAGAATTAAATCCACACATTAAATAAAAATTATGGCGAAAGAATTTAAAGTTTTTGAATTAAAAAAGGTTGATACGCCAAAATTTGTCATGAGTCCGGTAGAATTGAAAGATTATATTGATTTTGAAGTGAAGCGCGTTTATTTTATTACAAAGCCCGCGGCGCCGACCGGTGCGCATTGCCATAAAGTTGAAGAAGAATTTTTTGTTTTGATTGCCGGAAGTTGTACAGCTGTTGTTGACCGAGGCCAGGGACTTGAAGAAATTCCGCTCACTGGTCCGACCGGGGCGATGTATATTCCAAATTTTGTTTGGCATCATTTTAAAGATTTTTCTCCGGACGCCATTCTTTTGGCGCTTTCATCGACAAATTATAATCCTGATCGGAGCGACTATATTGAAGACTATGAAGAATTTAAAAAGGCGAGCCCGTATTATCGGGGTAGTGAAAATTAAAGCATAAACATATGGAAAATAGTTTTTTTTCCGGAGAAAACATAAAGAGCCTGGGAAGCCTAGAGGAGGAAAGAAAAATGAGAGAACGCGTGCAGAGTTTGGAAGGGATGATTAGAAAAGGCGGAGAGCAAGGCGAGAAGGCTAAAAAGGCATTACTTAGAGAATTCGGTCCTAAGGCTCTGGGGTTAGTTGTAGAATTACAAAGAGAAATAAAAAAGAATAAAAAATAGAATAAATTTATAAATAAAAAAGCGGCCAAACGGCCGTTTTTTAGTATTGACATTTTGGTTTTTATATCTTAACCTTATCAATATCAAAGAGGAGCCAAAGGGGCTTCAAGAAAGGAAAGAAGAAGATGGCAGTGATCACGTTGGAGGGGGCCGTGCGCAGGCTGGACGGCGCATTCGTTTACCTCGAACCAGAGGAGGTGGCGGCGAGAAAACTCTCCGAGGGCAAAGGGGTCGAGCTCTGGTACTTCGATCCGGCGACCGGACGAATCGCTCGTGGCGATGGCAAGTTCTTCGACATCCGCATGGTGGACCGCGGCGGGTGGGGGCAGATCGTGCTCTACGAGGAGCCGAACGTGCCGCAGTCGGCGGATCCCACTATGCCGCGCATCGTGGGCCACGTCGTGATCGAGACGACCCGCAGGTACGGCGCACTGCTCGTACGCGTGCACAAGGCCACGGGCCTGAACGGCGGGATTCTGGAGCTCAAGCCGTCCAGCATCTCCAAGGGCGAACTGGCCGAGAGAGGTCTCGAGCCTGTCGGCTATTTCGAGGCCAGTCCCCAGCGCATCATGGGCATGATCGCCGTCTACCTCATGGAGACGGACTTCCCGGAAGAGGAAGGCAGGACTGTGCTCCAGTTCTTCAAGCACTCCACCGACGGGCGGTCGCTCGCGGCCCTGGCCAAGGCCGGCCTGTAGTCGGCTACGGGAGGAATATCGTGGCAAGGTTGCACAAGCCCAAGAAGAAGCGCAGCAAGCTGGAGAGGATCCGGCACGAGAAGTTCGAGATCGCCAAGATCATCTATCGTGCGGAGGCGGGCCGCACTTGTCCCGAGGAGAAGATGAACAAGTTTCTCGCCCGCTGGCACGCTCTCTGCAACGAGGAGTTGCGCGCCATGGTCGAGGCGTCGAAGGTGCGCAAGGCCGCCGCGGCCTGATCTAGACAAGAACAAGGAGGACAGAAACACACACCGTTTTTTGCAGCATCTGCTGCCGAAAGCGGTGTTTTTTTATACACTTTGTGCTATTATAAAAATTGGGGAAAAGCCAGCGCATTGGCTGGTGAAGGAGGAGAAGATGGAAGAACAAGGAGTGACTAAGCATGTTCCCGATCGAGCAGTCGTGAGTCTCGTAAATCGGATCCTTCTGCGGGCGATTGAGCTCAAGGCGGATGAGATCTACGTCGGACCCGACGAAGAAGGAATCGCGGCCAGCGAATTTGCTATTAGCTATTTGGTCAACGGCAAACTGTATTCGCGGGAGGCGATGATGAGGTCGACGTGTGTGAATATCATCGCCCACTTCAAAGAGCTGGGCAGGCTCAATCACGCGAAACGGGACACGCGGCAGGAGGGTGATTTCCTGACGAAGGGCGAGGGTCGGGAATGGATTTTCCGTATCACTGTCGAACCGGCACCGCCGTTCGGTGAGAAGGTGATCGCCAAGCTCGTTCGGCGTTCCTAGAGAAGTACACCGTTTTGGCAACTGAACATTGCCGGGACGGTGTTTTTTATTTTAGATTTAAGGATTGACGAAAAGCGGTGATTTTAGTAAAGTAGAAAGAGTGGTAAAAAGTTAAAATTTAGCTTAAATATGAAGGTTTTAATCATTGGAGCAAAGGGAATGTTGGGGCAGGAGTTGGTCCAAGAATTTGGCGGGAACGGTTATGATGTGGTGGGATTTGATAAAGAAGAAATTGATATTACAAAAAAAGAAGAAGTTAGTAAAAAAATATCCGACCTAAAACCGGAAATTATTATTAACGCCGCGGCTTACAATGCGGTGGACAAAATTGAAGAAGGGGAGAAAGATTTGGCGGAAAGAGTTAATGGTTATGCTGTGGGAAATTTATCTCTGGCAGCCGGAGCAGTGGGCGCGACTTTAGTTCACTACAGTACTGATTATGTTTTTGACGGGAAAGAAATTGATGGCTATAAAGAAGACGCTCGGCCAAATCCACAGAGTATTTATGCGATGTCAAAACGGCTAGGCGAAGATCAGTTGAAAAATGAAAAATATTATTTAATAAGAACCTCAAGATTGTTTGGTAAGCCAGCCATAAGTGAAGGAGCAAAAAAAGGTTTTGTTGATGTGATGCTGAGGTGCGCGGAGGAAAAAGATTGTTTGGAGCTAGTTGACGAGGAAGTGAGTTCGCCAACTTATGTCTCGGATCTCGCTCGGCGGACAAGAGAAATTATCGAATGGAAAAAAATATTTGGAATTTATCATGTAACAAATGAAGGTTCGTGTACTTGGTATGGTTGGGCGAAGAAGATATTTGAAATATCCGGTAAAAATGTTAAATTGGTACCGGTGGGAACTGATAAATTTCCAAGGCCAGCCAAAAGGCCAAAGTATTCAATCCTTTTAAATACAAAATTGCCGCCGATGCGAAAATGGGAAGAGGCATTGACGGATTATTTAAAAATAAAATAAATTATGAAAGCCCTGATTACGGCCGGAGGCAGAGCAACAAGGTTGAGGCCGATAACTTATACAACTAATAAACACTTGATTCCCATCGCCAATAAGCCGATGCTGTTTTATGCGTTGGAAAAAATCGCCGAGACGGGAGTGAAAGAGGTTGGGATAAATATTAATCCCGGAGAAAAAGAAATCCAACCGGCGGTTGGCGATGGCAGTAGGTGGGGTTTAAAAATAACATACATTGAACAGTCTGGCGGACCGAAAGGTTTAGCGCATATTGTCAAAAACGCAAAAGATTTTTTAGGCGACGAGCCTTTTATTTTTTATCTTGGCGATAATATTATTTTGGGAAGCATCAAGAGATTTGTTGATAAATTTGTTAACGAAAAACTTAATGTCCTTTTGGCTTTTGCCCGTGTATCCGATCCGGAACGTTTTGGCGTGCCAGTCATCCAGAATGGGAAAGTACTCCGCGTTGAAGAAAAACCAGCGAACCCCAAAAGTAATTTTGCTCAAACAGGAATTTATATTTATGACCACCGTATTTTTGACGCGGTGGAAAATATTCCTCCTTCTCCGCGCGGTGAATATGAAATTTCGGACGCTAATACGTATTTGATTGATAAGGGCTTTAATGTTGGCTACGAAGAAATTACTGGATGGTGGAAAGACACAGGAAAACCGGAGGATTTACTCGAAGGAAACCAATTGATCTTACACGATTTATCAGATATAAAAAATGAGGCCAATGTGGCCCCAGGGGTTGTTATCCAAGGAAAAGTAAAAATTGAAAAAGGAACGTTTATCGGCGGTAAATCTTTAATCCGCGGTCCGGTCGTGATCGGAACGAATTGTATAATCAATGATAGTTATATCGGACCATACACTTCAATTGGCAATAACACAAAAATCACCAATACAGAGATCGAACATTCAATTATTTTTGATAACGCAAATATAAAATGTGGAAAGAGAATTGTTGATAGTTTGATTGGACACAACGCAATCATCGCTTCTTCTTGTGATAGTCTACCTCTCGGCCATAAAATGATTATCGGTGATAATTCGGTAGTGGAACTATAAAATTAAGAATAAATTTAATAAGGGAGTTCAAAAACTCCTTTTTTGTTTCCAAGAATCCCAGAGAAATAGATGCTCTGTTTTATGGGGTTAACAAAGAAATCATTAATTTCCGTCGGGGTTATAATATCAACAACGTTTCTTTGGTCCCGTTCGTCGAGTTCGATAATTTTTATGGTTCCGTCCAAGAGTACGGCAATGTAATTTTCATTAACCCAATTAATTTTTTTTATCTCCTGGCTATAGCGGCTAACAAATTTATTTTCTTCAGTGGATAAATTATAAGTCCAAATTTCAAAATCAATCGTGTAAAGAAGTTTTTTCCCGTCAGCCGACCAAACCATTTTGTCGGCATTGGTTTCAAAAAGAATATCCATTGAAGGAGGCTTAACTATTGAAAGATGTTTTCCTTTTTGGTCAAGCGCGGCGACTACGCCAGAATATCCGGCCGAGACATCTAAGGTTGGGAGAAGGCGGGCATCGGCGGAATTTATGGGAACGCCCCGGAAGGTTAAATAAAAATCAGATAATTTTTGGTAAACAGATATTCCTTCGGTTTGGGTATTTATTAAAATATATTTATAGGAATCGGTCGGCTCAGAAAAGAGAGTGGTGATTAATATTTTTTCATTATCGTTGCTCCATTCAAGGTTGACAATCTCACTATTTTCTTCGGAAATTCTATAGACTAAACTATTTTTGCTATTTCTAAAATTTAAAAGCCAGACTTCACTTCCCGTTTCTCTCTTGTCTAGATAAATAATTTTTTCTTTGTTGGGCGCGAGGCTGAATAATTCGGAATTGGTTTCTACAATCTCGGCGGGGAGAGTCTTTCCAAAAAGAGTAATATTTTCCGCGAAAGTTGTGAGGCGGCTTTGGACGGGAAGAGTTTTTTGCCAAGGATAAAAATTTTCTTTTTCAATTTTAATAGTGTAATCATCAGGAAAGAGATTTGCGATTCTGGCTGGGGTTGTTTCCTTTCTTAATTTACCGTTTAAATAAATTGCCGCTCCCGACGGGTTTGATTTTAAAATTAGAATGCCAGTTTTTTGGAGTTTGTTTGTTTGAAAATTATAACGATATCCGGACGTATAAAGAATAACTATCGGAGTTATAATTAAAAAAATAAAAATGAAGGAGAGATAAACGATGCGGCGGTTGCGAATATTCATTTTGTGGAAATTATGAATTATGGGTTTGTCTTGATTTTTCGAGAGAAAAAAGTTATAGTTATGGAATATGTCCAAATTTATTATTGAAGGAGGAAAACCAATAAGCGGAAAAATTAAGGCTTCGGGAATGAAGAACGCGGCAACCCCAATTATTGCGGCGACTCTTTTAACTTCCGAAGAATGCGTAATAGGAAATGTCCCAAAAATTTCCGATGTTTTGCGGATGCTTGAGATTTTAAGAAGCTTGGGTGCGAGCGTGGAATGGACCGGAGATCACGAGGTAACAATTTGCGCCAAAGATGCAGATATAAAATTACTTGATGAGAAGTCCGTTAAGAGCATGCGTTCGTCAATTTTGTTTTTGGGGCCGCTTCTGGCTCGGTTTAAGAAAGTAACAATTCCCGAACCAGGCGGTTGTATTATCGGTAATCGTCCGCCAGATACGCATTTTTACGCTCTGGAAAAATTAGGCGCCAAATTTACGCACGCGGATGGTCATTTTCATTTAGAAACCAACGGCCTTCGCGGTTCACTTATCATTTTACCAGAATTTTCCGTTACGGCAACAGAGAATATCCTAATGGCCGCGAGTTTGGCAGAGGGGGAAACCGAGGTGCACTTGGCTGCCGCCGAACCGCATGTCCAGGATTTAATAAAATTTTTAAGTGAAATGGGCGCAAAAATTTCTGGCGGGGGCACGCACACGCTTAAAATTTCCGGTGTAAAGAAATTACATGGCGCGCGCCACATTTTAATTCCTGACCAAATTGAAATCGGAACCTTGGCCGTGGCCGCGGCAGTCTCTGGTGGCGAAGTTACGATAGAGAATATCGTCCCCGAGCACCTTGAAATTATTTTACTTAAATTACAAGAGGCAGGCGTAAATTTGGAAGTCGGCAAGGATTATTTGAAAATTAAATCTTCGAAAAATTTACGATCTTTTCGTTTGCAAACATTGCCATACCCGGGTTTTCCAACCGATCTTCAGGCGCCGTTTGGCGTGCTTGCGACTCAATGCCAAGGAACAACCTTGATCCAAGATCCACTTTTTGAAGGAAGAATGGGCTATATTGGAGAACTTGTGAAAATGGGAGCCAATGCCATTGTGGCCGATCCCCATCGGGTGGTTATTACTGGCCCCACACCGCTTGTTGGACAAGAAATAAAAAGTTTTGATTTGCGCGCTGGCGCGACTTTGATTATTGCCGGCCTTATTGCTTCTGGCAAAACGATTATCAACGAGGCGGAAATTGTAGATCGCGGTTATGAAAAAATAGAAGAGCGGCTTCGGGAGCTAGGAGCGGATATTAAAAGAATTTAATTAAATTTATTATATGAATATAAAGTTAGAAAAATATAGATTTGTATTTAAATACACCGCAGTTTATGTTTTGGTAGTTTTGGTGCTGGGCGGATTTTTAGGTGGAATGGCTTTGGGGGCAAGGCAGGGCCGCACTGCGGCAGAAAAAGAATTTTATGGCGGGGAGATTCAAAACAGGGAGGAAGTTCCAGAATATTTGTCCAAAGATATTGATTTTAATCTTTTTTGGGAAGTTTGGAATTTAGCAAAAAATAATTATGTTCATCAGCCGGTTCAAGACACAGAACTTTTTTATGGGGCCCTTTCGGGAATTATTTCTTCTCTCGGTGATCCATATTCAGTATTTTTTGATCCAAAAACCGCGGAAGAATTTAAACAAGAGCTGGAAGGAACTTTTTCTGGAATTGGTGCCGAGCTCGGCATAAAAAATAATCAGCTGACAATTATTGCTCCATTACCCGACACGCCGGCCGAAAGAGCTGGGTTAAAAGCGGGCGATAGAATTTTGGCGATTGACAGCCGCGAGACGACCGACATGGCCCTAGATTACGCCGTAAGTATTATTCGTGGTGAAAAGGGGACAGATGTTACTTTAACAATTTGGCGCGAAGGATGGGACAAAGCGCAAGATTTAAAAATAACGCGAGATACCATTGAAGTCGCGAGCGTTAAATGGGAAATGAAAGACGACATTGCCTATATTGAAATCAACCATTTCAACGAAGACACGGAGAGAAGATTTGACCAGGCCGTGGCGGAATTGATTACAAAAAATCCCAAAGGTTTAATTTTGGATTTAAGAAATAATCCCGGCGGATTTTTGGATACGGCCGTAGAAGTTGCGGGAGAATGGATTGAAAACGACGTTATTGTCGTGGAGCAAATTGATGATGGCCAAAGAAATGAAGAACGTTCGAGCAGACTTGCGCGGCTTCAGAATTTAAAAACTGTGGTTTTAGTTAATCAAGGTTCAGCTTCAGCTTCAGAAATTGTTGCTGGCGCCCTTCAAGATTATGGGAAGGCAACGCTTGTGGGAGAGAAAACTTTTGGCAAGGGGTCGGTGCAAAACTTAGAACCGCTGCCAGACGGTTCAGCTGTGAAAATTACGGTGGCCGAATGGTTAACGCCGAAAGGAAGATTAATTGATAAGGAAGGGATAGTGCCAGATGTGGAAATAAAATTGACCGAAGAGGATTATAACGCTGAGCGTGATCCGCAAATGGATAAAGCGATAGAAATCATAAACGACCAAACACAATAAATTAAAAAAGAGGCACACCGCCTCTTTTTTGACTTTAAGATTTAATTAAGCAAAAGTGTTTTGGTAGTGAGCGGCGGTTTTAGCGCTCGCCTGAATTGTGCGAGTACAATCTGGTTCATGCGCCCCGCATTTGGCGCAAAGATACCAATCACAAGACCGGCAGGTAGAGGAAAACCTCCCATCGATTGGTTCGCCGCAATTCCAACAATGGGTGATTTCCCATTCGCTGCCGCAAGCGGAACAGGACATGGTGTTCCGAAGCAGCCCCTCGCCGCGAAGGGCTCTCTCGCCGCAATAGCACAGATCTTGATCCATATGTTTAATCTTTAAATTTCCCACCTTCTATTATATGTTTTTTTTATTACGAAAAGATGAAGATGGCTATTTTTTTCTTTTTAAGTTTTTTGTTATAATATACTGATATATGAAAGTCATTCTTCTTAAAAATGTGGATAAAGTCGGGCGTGCGGGGGAGACAAAAGAGTTAACTGAGGGCTATGCCAGGAATTTTTTGATTCCGAGAGGTTTGGCGCGGCTCGCAACTTCTGGAGCGATAGCAAAAGTGGAGGCAGAAAAACAAGCGGCAGCGGAAAGGGTGGTACATGAAGAAAAAAGATTAAAGAGAATGGCCAAAGAACTTTCCGGCGTGGAAATTAAAATTCAGGCTAAAGTTGGCGAAGGCGGAAAACTCTATGGCTCGGTCGGGGTTTCGGAAATAGAGATTGAATTAAAGAAAAAAGGTTTTGAAATAGATAAGGATCGAATAAAACTAGAAAAACCGATTAAGGATGTTGGCGGACACGAAATTATGGTAAAATTGCGGGAAGGACTAGAGGCGAAAGTTTTAGTAAGGGTAATTGGAGAAAAATAATATTTTATGGCTTGAAAATTATAACCCATAAAGGGTTAATGGGTTATGGATTTTAAGTTATAAGTTTTCAGTTATATGACCAAGTTTATTTTTGTCGTGGGTGGCGTAATGTCCGGAGTTGGCAAGGGGATAGCGTCGGCCTCTATCGGAAAAATTTTACAAGGCAAGGGTTTTAGGGTGACGGCTGTGAAAATTGATCCTTATATTAATGTTGACGCTGGGACCATGAACCCGGTTGAACATGGAGAAGTTTTTGTGACCGAGGACAAAGACGAATGCGATCAGGATGTCGGAAATTATGAAAGATTTTTGGACACGAACATTTATTCCGACAATTACATGACGACCGGGCGGGTTTATCAGACCGTTATTCAAAAAGAAAGAAATTTGGAATACGGCGGGCGATGTGTGGAAGTTGTTCCTCACGTTCCGGAAGAAGTGATTAGGAGAATTAGACGCGCGGGAAAAATCGCCAAGGCGGATTTTGTGATTGTGGAAGTCGGCGGGACGGTTGGAGAGTATCAAAATGTTTTATTTTTAGAAGCAGGAAGAATGCTCCATCAGCGGCGCCCGGATGATGTCCTTTTTGTACTGGTAAGTTATTTACCGATTCCGTCAAAAATCGGTGAGATGAAAACCAAGCCAACCCAGCAAGCCACTCAACTTTTAAACGCCGCGGGGATTCAGCCAGATTTTATTTTATGTCGAGCGGAACAGCCGCTTGATGAGCCGAGAAAAAGAAAAATCTCAATTTTCTGCAACGTGGATAAACGCGATATTATTTCTGCGCCGGATGTTGATTCAATTTATGAAGTGCCGCTTAATTTTGAAAAAGAACAATTGGGGCAGAGAATTCTTTCCAAATTCAATATGCGCGCGCGGCAGAAAGATTTAATTGAATGGCGGAAACTTGTTAAAACCATTAAAACAGTGAAAGAAGAAGTCCATATTGGTATTGTGGGAAAATATTTTACCACGGGAAATTTTGTTTTGTCTGACGCCTATATTTCTGTGATTGAAGCGATTAAGCACGCCGCTTGGGCACATAATAGGAAGCCAGTTTTGACTTGGTTAAATTCGGAGGAGTATGAAAAAGATCCATCAAAAATTAAAGAATTAAAAAATCTTGACGGAGTAATTGTCCCTGGCGGTTTTGGGTCGCGCGGAGTAGAGGGGAAAATTAAGGCAATTCAATATTGCCGCGAAAATAAAATTCCTTATTTTGGTTTATGCTACGGCATGCAAATGGCAGTGGTGGAATTTGCAAGAAATATTTGCGGGCTCGCAGATGCTAATACGGCGGAAATTAATCCAAAAACAACAAACCCGATCATTCACATTATGGAGGAGCAGGGTGATTTAGTGAAAAATAAAAAATACGGAGGAACCATGCGGCTCGGGGCCTATCCTTGCGTTTTAAATAAAAAATCTTTGAGTTATAAAGCTTACGGTCAAAAAAATATTTCTGAACGCCATCGCCACCGCTATGAATTTAATAATTCTTATCGCGAACAGTTTGAAAAAGCGGGTCTTGTGATCGCCGGTGCGTCGCCAGATAATAGTTTGGTAGAAATTATTGAAATAAAAAATCACCCGTTTTTTGTGGGCGTACAATTTCATCCCGAGTTTAAGAGCAGACCTCTCCACCCGCATCCATTGTTTAAGGAATTTATTTCCGCTTGTTTAAAGTCGCGCGGGTAGATCTGCTTGGGCAGCCGAATAATAAAATATTAAAATATTAAATTTTATGAAGCGTCTATTTTTTATTCTCACAATTATATTTCTTGCCGGCGCCGGTTGCGGAGCGCAGTCGTTGATTATAAATGATCAGAGTAATCAAAATAGCCAGCCGCCGGTTAACGCCGACACAAATACGCCACCCGTCGAGCCGGAAGAGGCGACAAATGTCAACGAAGTTTCCGAAAAATCGGAGCAACCAACTAATGTAAATATCAACACGAATAGTGCTGAAACGACGCCGGTTGTTTTGCCGAATAAATTTGATATTCAAGTTCCCTTTGCTTCCCAGGCGCCGCTAGGTGATTGGAGTATGCCGTATCAGGAAGCCTGTGAAGAGGCTTCAATGATTATGGCGGCGAGATATTTTAAAAATGAAGATTTGAATAATAACATAATGGCAGAGGAAATTTTAAAATTGGTAAAATGGGAAGAAGATAATGGTTATCCGATTGATTTGACCGCGGCTCAAGTGGTGGAAGTTTTGGAAAAATATTTTGGCCTCAAGGCGATGCTTGATAAAATGGTTTCGGAAACTGAGATAAAAAAACAATTAGTCGCGGGAAATTTAATTATTGTGCCTTTGGCCGGACGCGATATTGGTAATCCATATTTTAGCCAGCCAGGGCCGCTTTATCATATGCTCGTGATACGTGGTTATAATCAAACTGAGTTTATTACTAATGATCCCGGGACAAAACGCGGCGAGGCGTATCGCTATTTGTACGGTACTTTGCTTTGGGCAGTGCACGATTGGGTGGGCGGGGTGCGCGTTTACCAGGATCCTCGGCCAGAACCGGATATACGAACCGGCGCGCGGGTAATGGTCGTGGTGGAAAAATAATAAAATATAAAAATTAGAATACAAAAAGAAGGCCTTGAGCGGCCTTCTTTTAATTCTGATAGCTAATTTAGTTTATGCGTTTTTGGGCATAACATTCACGATTTTAGTCATACGTAAATGTCCATCAAATTTTGTCTTTTTTCTCGTAGTAAATTTTACCATTCCCTCGGCGACGGCGTATAAAGTATCATCACTTCCTCGGCGGACATTTTTGCCGGGGTGGATTTTTGTTCCGCGTTGGCGAACCAAAATTCGACCAGGAAAAGCCATTTGGCCTTCGGTCATTTTTACACCTAAACGTTGAGCTTGGGAATCGCGGCCTAAACTAGTAGAACCGCCTGCTTTTTTATGAGCCATATTTAGTTATAAAATTTAAAGTTTTCGGATGTTCTATATATTATCAAAGCGTTTTAGGGTTGTCAACCCCGTTTTTGCCAACCCTTGAATTTAGAAGGGAAATGAAGTATAATTGGAAAATAGAATTATTTAATCGGGGGAAAAATATATGAGTTACTCAAAATATGGCGAGGGACCAGTATCGTCTGAAGCAAGGGCAGAGATTGAAATAATGGCAAAAATAGATTATTTATTAAAAGAATTAGAGGGCGGGAGCGTGTCCGAGGAGCGACAAAAACAAATAGTAGGTGAAACTAAAAGGGCCATCAGCAGGTACGATAGGCTTTTTGGTGGATCTGGCGAAGATGCGAAACAAATGGTTGAAAACTATAGTGAAAGATTAAAAAAGATAGAACACAGAGCGGATTAGATTTATAGGATTAAATTTTATTTTTTATATCTTATGTCTCAAATTATATATTCAAAAGAAGTTATCAAACATTTTAAAAATCCGCATAATCAAGGCGTGATAAAAAATCCGACGGCGGTGGGCGAGGCGGGAAATCCTTTGTGTGGTGACATGATGAAATTATATTTAAAAATTGATAAGAAAAAAGTTGGTGGGAAATTGGTTGATTATATTAAAGATATTAAATTTGAAACTTTGGGTTGCGCCGCGGCGATTGCGACATCTTCGATGATTACGGATTTAGTAAAAGGCCAGCCGCTCGATGAAGCCGCGAAAATCACAAAAGCAAATATCGCCGATTCCTTAGGCGGCCTGCCGCCGATTAAATTACATTGCTCGGTTCTGGCGATTGAGGCCCTGCACGACGCGATTAAAAAATTAAAAAAGTAAATTAATAATTTTATGAAGGATAAAGTTAAAAAAATATTAGATGAAATACGGCCGGCTCTTCAGGCCGACGGCGGAGATGTGGAGTTGGTTGATGTTGATGAAAAAACCGGCGTGGTAAAAGTGAAACTTGTCGGGGCTTGCCATCATTGTCCCATGGCGGCGATGACTTTGGAACAGGGAATCGCACGCGCCTTGAAGGCAAAAATTAAAGAAGTAAAAGAAGTGCAGGCTGTATAAATATTTATGAAGCGAATATATTTTGATCACTCGGCTACTACCCCAGTTGATCCGCAGGTTTTGCGGGCAATGTTGCCGTATTTAAAAAACGATTTCGGTAATGCTTCTTCGCTTCATTTCCTTGGCCAAAGGGCGAGGGCGGGAGTTGAAAAAGCGCGAGAACAAGTGGCAAAATTTTTGGTCTGTGAGCCAAAAGAAATTATTTTTACTTCCGGTGCGACGGAGAGCAATAATCTGGCGCTCATTGGTTTTGTTCGCCGGGCGAGAGCGCTTGATCCAAAAAGAAAAGTTCACGTTATCACTTCCGCGATTGAACATCCGGCAATTCTTGAAGTTTGCCGTGAATTAAAAAAAGAAGAAGTTGATGTCACGTTTTTACCGGTGAGCCACGCAGGACTTGTCAGAGTGGAGGATGTAAAAAAGGCAATTCGGCCCGAGACGATTTTGATTTCCATAATGTATGTTAACAATGAGGTCGGTACGGTTCAGCCAATCCAGAAAATTGGTAAGTTTATCCGGGAGACGAATCTTAGTCGGGAAAAACAAAACAAAATTTATTTTCATACCGACGCGGTTCAGGCGGCAAATTTTTGTGATTGTCGGGTTGATTTTTTGGGAGTTGATATGTTATCTCTTTCGGCGCATAAAATTTACGGGCCGAAAGGAACAGGCATACTTTTTGTGCGAGAAGGCACGCCGCTTTTCCCGATTATTTTTGGCGGTCATCAGGAATGGGGGGTCCGCTCCGGAACGGAAAATGTTGCGGGAATTGTTGGGCTTGGCAAGGCAGTGGAATTATTAAATCAAAAATCAAAATTAAAAAGTCAGAATTTAAAAATTAAAAAATTGCGCGATAAGTTAGTGCGAGAAATATCAAAAAAAATTCCCGATGCCATTTTGAATGGGGACTTAGAGCATCGCGTTCCGGGGAATCTTAATTTTTGTTTTAAAAATGTAGAAGGTGAAAGTATTTTATTGATGCTTGATATGGAGGGCATTGCTCTTTCCACCGGATCGGCTTGTTCTTCCGGATCGCTTGAGCCGTCGCATGTTTTAACTGCGATGGGTGTATCCCCAATAATTTCTCATGGAAGTGTGCGCATCACTTTAGGAAAAAACAATACCGAAGAAGAAGTACGCCGTTTGGTTAAAATATTGCCGGGCATCGTGGCGAGACTGCGCAAGATGTCTCCGATTAAAAAATAGTTAGAATTTAAGATGATTTTTTTTACCGCCATTAAAAATTTTTTCAAACTTTTTACTGCCCTGATTTTTAAAGATGGGTTTTTTAGATTTTTATTTATTTTTTCTTTAATTGTAAATTTGCTTATCTGGTTTTTTATTTATTGGAAATTTTATCCTCTGCACGCGACAGCAGAAGTTTTTCCCCTGCATTACAATATTTATTTTGGAGTTGATTTTATTGGGAAGTGGTACGAAATTTTTATTATGCCACTTGTCGGATTTTTCTTCGTCATTATTAATTTTATTTTAGCGGATATAATTTATTTAAGAGACAAAATTACCAGCTATTTTTTAACGGGGGCGGGCGCTTTTATTCAAGTCCTGCTTTTTTTAGCCGCGTACTCGATTATTATGATTAATCAGTAAAATTATGGATAATTTTTCAATAATTAAAATTTTTATTTTAACAACTATCTCGTTTGTCATTGCTATGGCCTGGACGCCGGCCCTGACTCATTTTCTATTTAAATATAAATTAGGAAAACAAATTAGGGACGAAAAGTCTGCACCCATAATGTCTTCGCTCCACAAAGCAAAATCTGGCACACCAACGATGGGTGGAGTTTTAATTTGGGTCACAGTTTTATTTATAGCATTGATGGTTTTTTATCTTGGGGAGTGGACTGGCTTGGAATTTTTGAAGAAATTTAATTTTTTGACGAGATCGCAAACTCTTTTGCCGCTAGGCGCGCTCGTTGCTTCGGCAATAGTTGGTTTAGTTGACGATTATTTAAACGCGCGGAGAATCGGGCCGAACGGCGGGGGATTTAGAATGCGCCACAGACTTCTGATGTATACCCTAATCGCGGCAGTGGGTGCGTGGTGGTTTTATTTTAAACTTGATTGGCACACTATTCACGTGCCATTTTTAGGAATTTTTGATATAGGATGGTGGTATCTGCCAATTTTTATTTTTATAATTGTTGCGACGTCTTTTTCGGTAAACGAAAGCGACGGTCTGGACGGTTTGGCTGGAGGATTGCTCTTGGCCGCTTTCGCCGCATATGGCGCGATTGCTTTTTCTCAGGGGAAAATGGAGTTAGCGGCTTTTTGCGGGGTAATAGATGGCGCATTATTAGCCTTTCTTTGGTTTAACATCAACCCCGCTAGATTTTTTATGGGTGACACGGGCGCGATGTCGCTTGGCGTGACGCTCGGGATTGTGGCAATGCTTACAAATTCTGTTTTACTTTTGCCGATTATTGGATTTTTGTTTGCGGTGGAATCGGTTTCCGTGATTATCCAAATTATTTCAAAAAAAATAAGAGGGAAAAAGGTTTTTCTTTCGACCCCCATTCACCATCATCTTGAGGCCATTGGTTGGTCAGAACCAAAAATTGTAATGCGTTTTTGGGTGATTGCTGGAGTAGCCGCGGTTGTGGGTTTTATTATTTCACTCATGGATGTTAGCTTGAGATAAAATAAATTTGCGTTTTCGTAAATTATGAAAAAACCGGATTATGTTTTTATTGGAATCATCGGCGCGCTTTTAGTTTTTGGCTTGATGATCCTTTCTTCAGCAACTTCGCCGGTAGCTTATGAAAAATTCGGTGATAATTATTGGTATTTAAAACACCAAATTTTTTTTGGTTTATTGCCAGGGCTTCTCGCGTTTTTTTTAATGTCGCGTTTGGATTATAGAAAATGGAAAAAATACGCGTTGCCGTTTTTGGTTATTTCCATCGTGCTCCTGCTTTTGGTTTTTATTCCAGGACTCGGGGCTGGTTATGGAAAAGCTAGAAGCTGGATAAATGTTTTTGGAATGTCGCTCCAGCCGTCAGAAATAGTTAAAATAACTTTTTTAATTTATCTTGCCGCCTGGCTTGGTCCGAAACGGGGCGGGCGAGATATGCAAGAGGTGGGTGCGAGCTTTATTCCCTTTGCGATAGTTTTTGGAATTATTGCTCTCTTGATGGTTTTACAACCAGATATTGGGACGCTTTCTATTATCGCGATAATTTCAGTAATTGTTTATTTTTCTGCGGGAGCGCCGCTTTCACATCTCGGATGGATTTCCGGAGCCGGAGTGTTTTTGTTTTTTCTTTTGGTAAAATTTGCTCCTTATCGAACGGCGCGGTTGATGACTTTTTTGCATCCAGAACTTGACCCGCAGGGAGTTGGCTACCATATCAACCAGGCGCTTTTGGCGATCGGCTCGGGCGGATTTTTTGGATTGGGTCTCGGTCTTTCACGGCAAAAATTTCAATATTTGCCCGAAGTCGCTGGCGATTCAATTTTTGCTGTCATGGCGGAAGAGCTGGGTTTTATTTTTATGATTTTATTTATCGCGGCGTTGGTGGGCTTAGCAATCCGCGGATTTAAAATCGCCAAAAATGCTCCGGACGGTTTTGGCCGCTTGCTCGCCGTTGGCATCACGAGCTGGTTTGTTCTGCAGTCATTTATAAATATTGGAGCCATGATTGGGATTTTGCCTTTGACTGGAATTCCTTTGCCTTTTGTAAGTTACGGTGGCACGGCTCTTACGGTTTGTCTTGCCGCGGCGGGAATAATGGCAAACATTTCAAAATATTCTAGAGAATAATTTTATGAAAATAATCTTGACGGGCGGAGGGACAATGGGATCGGTGACGCCGCTACTGGCCGTGGCCGAGGAATTAAAAAAACGCGAATCTGGCGCGGAGTTTTTGTGGATTGGGACAAAAAATGGTCCGGAGAAAAAAATGGTCGAATTATCTAGCATTAAATTTATGAGCGTGCCGGCAGGGAAGCTACGCCGATATTTTTCCGGTTGGAATTTTTTAATGCCATTTGTACTCGCGGCAGGATTTTTTAAATCGCTCTGGCTGATTTTTAGATTCAAACCGCAGATGATTTTGTCGGCCGGGGGATTTGTCGCCGTGCCCGTGATTTGGGCGGGATGGATTTTACGCGTGCCAAGTTTGGTTCATCAGGAAGATTTGCGGCCGGGTTTGGCGAATAAACTTACGGCGCGATTTGCAAAAATTATTACAGTAACATTTCTAGAATCTTTAAAATATTTCCCCCGCGCCATTGTGACGGGAAATCCGGTGCGTGCGGAAATTTTTTCCGGGAACAAAGATCGCGCCGCAGAAATTTTTAATTTAGAAAAAAATCTTCCGGTAATTTTAATCTTAGGAGGAGGGACGGGTGCGCTTGGATTAAATAAAATTGTTGTGGCTGCCGCGCTTCGTCTCACTGAATTTTGTCAAGTTATTCATATGACCGGAGGAAGAGTTGATGCGTCGCTGAAATCGGAGATCGAAACAATAAAAAGAGAAACGCCGTATTACCATTCAGTAGAATTTTTAATGGAAGATTATTCCAATACCCTTGCCGCGGCGGATCTTGTTATTTCCCGCGCCGGCATGGGGACGCTTACGGAGCTCGCGTTGCTCGGCAAATCGACGGTTTTAATTCCGATTTCTGGCAGTCACCAAGAAGACAATGCTTATTATTTTAAAAAACAAAACGCTGTTGTTTTTTGGGATGAAAAAAATTTGACGCCAGAAAACTTTTCTTCGGCGATTGGTGAGTTATTGAATAATAAAGTGGAATTAGAGAATTTAGGCAGAAATATTAAAGAGATAATGTCTGCCGATGCGGCACAAAGGATCGCTGACGAAATTTTGAGATAAAAAAAACAAGGACAGAATTTTTTAAACCCTTCCTCCTCGGGAGGGTTTTCTGTCCTTGATGCGTACTATCGCTTGTCGGCGACCACACAGTTGCGTCCCGCGCATTTGGCCTCGTAAAGCGCCCTGTCGGCCTCTTCGAGTCCTTCTTTGGTTTTTGCCTCAGTCACGCCGAGACTGATCGTCACCGAGAAAGTCGATTTGCCGAAGGAAAAGGGCACTGCCGCCACAGCCTTGCGGAGCCGTTCGGCGACCAAAGCCGCGTTCTCTGGAGTTGCTCCCCGGAGAATGATGACGAATTCGTCCCCACCCATTCGTCCGATCACGTCATACGGGCGAAGAGCTGTGCGGAAACGTCTGATGATCTCCTTTAGGATCTCATCTCCGGCCGGGTGTCCGTATGTGTCGTTGATTCCCTTGAAGATGTCGACGTCAATTGCGATCACGCTAAGTGGTGAAGTGAAGCGTTTGGAGAAAGCGAGCTCATTTACAACTGCTAACTCGACTCCGGCGCGATTCAGCGCACCGGTCAAGGGATCGACCCTAGCCAATTCTTGCAGTTCGTCATTCTTGGCGGTGAGCCTCACAATTTCTGCCCCGAGAGCCCTGATCCGCGTTTCGCTGTCTGCCCGCTCCTCGTAGGCCGCCGCGAGCGCGATCCGTAGTTGTCGCACGGGAAGATCTCGCACCTTCTTGGAAACCCGCCTTTTTGCCATGGAAACCTCCTTCTGTGATCCGGAGAGTTGTTATCTATCGCGACCTTAGATTTTATGTTAAAACGTCAATTTTGTCAAGACTGAAAAATATAACAAAAAACCTTCGTTTGAAGGTTTTTATAAAACTATAGAAATAAAAAATGACCCGGCTGGGGCTCTCACTGCTCGTTCGCTTTTGCTCTCTGCGCTTTAAAACCCATCGGTTTTAATATTTCCGCAAATCAGGAAACTCCCGTTTCCCGACCCCTTCCCTATTCGAGCCCAGCCAAAAATTAGCAAATACTGCGTGTTATCATCGCTCGTTCGGAAATGAAATAAATTTCATTTCTCTCGCTCGCTTGATAATAAAAAATGACCCGGCTGGGGCTCGAACCCAGGACCCTCTGCTTAAAAGGCAGATGCTCTACCAGCTGAGCTACCGGGTCATAATCAAATTTTAAAAAAAGAACGAGGAAGTCGTTAATAGCCGTTTTAGTCTTAATTTGATATAATAATACCAAGGCATTTTATTTTTGGCAAGGGTTTTATGAAAATTGCCATGATCGGCCAAAAGGGCATCCCATTTATTCGGGACGGGGGAGTAGAGCGCCACGTGGAAGAACTATCAATTCGGCTTGTCGCGGGGGGCCACGAGGTTTACGCTTATGTTCGACCCCGGTTTATTATAAATGGTCAAAAAAATTATAAGGGCGTCCAGCTGATTTCCCTTCCCTCAATTCCCACGAAGAACCTGGATACCATTACCCATACTTTTTTGGCGACAATAAATGTTCTTTTCAAAAAAGTTGATGTTATTCATTATCACGGCGTCGGTCCATCAACCTTGGCCTGGATCCCCAGAATTTTTAAACCGCGCGCGAAAATTGTCGTGACATTTCATAGTATTGATCGATTTCATAAAAAATGGGGACAGTTCGCCAGATTTTATCTTAGCTGGGGTGAGTGGACAGCGGTTCACTTCGCGCATAAAACTATCGCCGTCTCAGAATCCATAAAAAAATATTGTAAAGATAAATTTAAAAAAGACGTAGTTTATATACCGAATGGTGTTATGGCAGAAAAAATTAGCGGGACGGAAGAAATAAAAAAATTAGGTTTAGAAAAAAATTCTTATATTTTAACGGTGGCGCGGCTTATCAAACACAAGGGGATTCATTATTTAATTCAGGCTTATCGTAAAATAGAGAAAACTTTTGGCGATGATCCAAAAAATTGGCCCGGTGGAAAAATAAAAAAATTGGTGATTGTTGGGGCGCCGAGTTTTACGGACGATTACTCCGCTTATTTGAATAAACTTGCCGAGCAAAGTCCAAATATTATTTTTACCGGATTTCAAACGGGCGAACCCTTAAAACAACTTTTTGCAAACACCTATCTTTATGTTCACCCTTCTGAAGCCGAGGGACTTTCCATTACAATTTTGGAGGCAATGTCTTACGGAACATGCGTTTTAATCAGCAACATCCCGGAAAATTTAGAAACAATTGACCATTCGGGATTTTCTTTTGAGACAAAAAATATTGATGATCTTTATGAAAAATTAATTTATCTTCTTAACGTTCCGGAAATTGTAACGGTGCGGGGTGAGCGAGGAAAAGAATTTATTAAGAAAAATTTTAATTGGGAGAAAATTGTCGAGGAAACGGAAAGGGTTTATAAAATTAAATAAAGATTTTAAAAAATATTTATGCACAATTCGTTTTCGCTCGGAAGAATAAAAAACATAGAAATAAAAATACACTTTTCCTGGTTTTTAATTTTATTCTTGATTGTTTGGTCGCTGGCTGATTTTTATTTCCCCGCAAACTATCCTGGCTGGACAGATACCGCCTATTGGCTCTCCGGCGGAGTGGCAGCATTTTTACTTTTTGTATCGGTATTGCTACACGAACTTTCCCATTCGCTAGTGGGCAAAAGAAAAAATATTATTGTTAAGAGCATAACTTTGTTTGTTTTTGGCGGCGTGGCAGAAATGGTGAGCGAACCTAAAAAACCAGCCGACGAATTTGATATGGCGATCGCCGGACCGGTTGCGAGCGTTGTTTTAGCCGGTATTTTTTGGGGCATCGCGAGTTTTGAAATCGGCATCGCTGGCGCAGCCATTGCTAATTACCTTTTTTTGATCAATGGTATTTTAGCAGTTTTTAATTTAGTACCCGCGTTCCCCTTGGATGGAGGGAGAGTTTTTCGTTCAGCGCTTTGGGCAAAATATAAAGACATCGAACGAGCCACTCGTCGGGCGGTAGGCGTAAGCCGTTTCATCGCTTTTCTCTTTACTCTTTGGGGGATAAAAATGCTTCTTGAAAATAATTTTTTGAGCGGGATTTGGATAATTTTGATTAGTTGGTTTTTACTCCAGGCGGCCGGATCAAGTTTAAGGCAGCAGAGGATGGAAGAGGTGCTTTCGCGTTTCAATATTGGGCATATCATGGAAAAAGATTTTAAGAGTGTTACGTCCGATACATTGCTTAAAGATTTAGCTAAAGCATTTCTGGATTATAAACAAGGAGGTTTTCCCGTTGAGGAAAACGATCACTTAATTGGTATTGTTACGATTGAAGATTTGAGGCGAACGCCTCGGACAAAGTGGTCGAAAATTAAAGTGGGGGAAATAATGACTGGAGCGGAAAAACTTTTAACGCTTCGGCCGGACGACACGGCCTACGATGCCTTCTTGAAAATGGCTAGTAACGAGTTTGGCCGTTTGCCGGTTGTGGAAAACAATAAAGTGGTTGGGCTCGTGACCAGAAATTCTATTATTTTACTTTTGGCCGTGAAGTGTGATAAATGCGTTTAAAATTTAAAATAAATATGACTAATCAAAAATTATTTCAACAGTTAAAAAAAGATTTTGAATTTTACGGAGAAGAAAGAAGAAAGTTAATCGGTGTTTCTAATGAAGCACTGATGAGGGCGAAGCAGGCGATTTTTGCTTTTCACAGAGATGACTTAAAAGGTGGCAACGCGCTGCTCGCCGAAGTGGAAAAGATTTTTCAAGATTTGGAAAAGAAATTTAAACAAGAGCCGGAGTTGCGCTACGAAGGAGCGTATCATGCGGCGCTTGAAGAATACGTGGAAGCAAAATTTTTTGGAAGATTTTTGGAAGATGGGAAAATAGATTTTATAAAAGGGATGGAAATTGACGCCGATAGTTACCTGGGTGGTCTCTGCGATTTTACCGGGGAACTTGTTCGAAAGGCAGTTCTCGCGGCTACGGATAAAAAATTTAAAAAAGTTGAAGAGTTTGTGGCCGGCGTCCGCGATGTTATCGGAGAATTAATTAAAATGAATTTGACCGGGTATTTGCGGACAAAGTATGATCAGGCCAAACAGAATTTACGGCGGGCGGAGGAAGTTTTGTATGATGTAAAAATGAGGGAGTAAAAGTATAAAGAGATTCTAAACATATGCCGAAAGAAGTTTCCGCCGGCGCCGTAATTTTTAGGCGAGACGGCGAAATAAAATATTTGCTTTTGCGTTATGAATCCGGACATTGGGATTTTCCCCGAGGAGCGATTGAGCTCGGGGAAAAAGAAGAAGAAACGGTCGTGCGCGAAGCAAAAGAAGAAACAGGAATTGCTGATCTGATTTTTCTCCCCAATTTTAGGGAGAAAATTTTTTGGTTTTATAAAAAGGAGGGGAGAACAATTTATAAAGAAGCGATTTTTTATTTAGCTGAGACAAAAACTCGTGAAGTAAAACTTTCCGATGAGCATATTGATTTTAGGTGGTTGCCTTACGCGGAGGCGATGGAACAAATTACTTTTCTAAATGGAAAAAAGGTTTTAGAGAAAGCAAATGAGTTTTTGTTAAAATTATAAATTATGCCCCGTAGTGAAATTTCGACGGCGCCTTTCGGCGCAGCGTTAAAAGACGACAGAGGACGTTGGAGTTTGCTATGTGGTATAAACCGAGCAACTGACTCGGATATTTAATAAGTCGAAATTCTACTACGGGGTATGTTTGGAATAAATTACGCCGAAATATTTAAAAGTTTTCCTCCCGAGGCGGCAACAGCCTTAATTGCCATGATCCCGATCGCTGAACTGCGCGTGGCAATGCCGGTTGCGCTTTTAGTTTATAAAATGTCTTTTTGGTCGGCGATGCTTTGGTCGGTACTCGGAAATATGCTGCCGATTTTTTTGATTGTTTTTCTTCTGCGCCCGGCCGCGGATTTTTTAATGAAGCATTGGGGGCTGGCGAAAAGATTTTTTGATTGGTGGTTTACTCGCGTGCGCAAAAAATTTGAGGGAGGAATTTTAAAATATGGAATAAATTTGGCGCTTGTAGTTTTTGTTGCGATTCCTCTGCCTTTGACCGGCGCCTGGTCCGGAGCCGTGGCTGCATATCTATTTGGCATTCCGCCGCGGCGCGCCTTGATTTTAATCACGATTGGCGTTATAATAGCGGGAATTATTGTTGGGTTAATAACTGGCGGTGGCATTTATTTATTTAAAACATGATTAATTTTCGCGATAAAAAAATAACCGTAATGGGGCTTGGCCTTTTGGGTCGGGGAGTTGGTGTTGTAAAATTTTTAGTTGGAAAAGGCGCGAAGGTGACCGTGACGGATTTAAAGAGCGCAAAAGATTTAGCGCCGTCAGTTCATGAAATAAAAAAGTTTTTAAAGAATAGAAAAGGTGCGTATCCGGTAAAATTTATTTTAGGCAAACATCGGTTAGAAGATTTTCGTGGTGTTGACATGGTTTTTAAAGCCGCGGGCGTGCCGCTGGATTCAGTGTATATAGCAGAGGCGAAAAAAAATGGCGTGCCGGTTTTTATGGATGATGCGTTATTCGGCCGCGAGGCAGAGTGCAAAATAATTGGCATTACCGGAACACGCGGGAAAACAACGACTTCAAGTTTAATTTATGAAATTGCTAGGGCAACTGATAAAAAAACATATTTTGGCGGAAACGTCCGGGGAATGGCCACACTTCCGTTTTTGGAAAAAGTTAAAAAAAATGACCTTGTGGTTTTGGAACTTTCAAGCTGGCAACTTCAGGGCTGGCGAGATTTAAAAATCAGTCCGCAAATTTCCGTTGTGACAAATATCTATCCCGACCATCAGAATTATTATAAAAACAGCATGGCAAAATATATTCACGACAAAGAAGCGATTTTTGCCAATCAGAAAAAAAATGATTTTTTGGTTTTGAATAAAAATTGCGCGTGGTGTCAAAAAATGGTAAGGCGAGCTCCGGGAAAAATAATTTGGTTTTCCGCAAACGATGTTCCTCGTGGATGGAATTTAAAAATTTTAGGTGAGCATAATTTAGAAAATATTTCTGCGGCCATGGCTGTCGGAAAAATTTTAGGATTACCCATGGCGCGGATTAAAAAAGCCGTGGAAAATTTTCGCGGTGTGCCTGGCCGATTGGAATTTGTGCGCGAAGTTCATGGTGTGAAATATTATAATGATACGACATCAACTATGCCCGAAGCGACGATTGCGGCGCTTCGCGCTCTCCGTGGAAAAAATATTATTTTGATCGCCGGTGGCGCGGACAAGAATTTGAATTTTAAAAATTTGGCGCCAGCGATTAAAAAATATACAAAAGCCGTTGTGCTTTTGTCCGGCACCGCGACACAAAAAATGCAGCAACAATTACGCGTTGTAAATTACAAGTTACCGGTCACTCTTACGAAGAGTATGTCCGAAGCCGTTAAGACGGCGCGGAAATTCGCCACGCGCGGCGATGTAATTTTACTTTCTCCGGCCGCCGCGAGTTTCGGAATGTTTAAAAATGAGTTTGACAGGGGGGATCAATTTTTGAAGGAAGTGGAAAAATTAGCTTAAGCACTATCAATTATTTTTTTAATAATATGCCAGAACGAATGCCACAATTTGAGTGCCCAAAATGTGGAGGGGGTCATGAACCCGGGATCTGTCCGCAAGAAATTACCGAGTCAAAAGAAGAAGGAGCTTTGGGGCCGAAAGAACAGGCGAAGCAAAGAAGAGTTCAAAAGAAACTAGAAGCCAGCTTGTCAGCGGATAAGATTTTCGAAGTACGAGACATCATTAGTTTGGCGGAAAGGAAAAACATTCCTTTGGATTTTTCTAAACCAGAAATTGCCGCTGCTCTCCAGAAAGGACTAGAAGTTTGTTTATTAGAGCACAATGGTGCCTTTTTCGATCAGATTGTTAGTATGGCAGAAAGAAAAAACATTCCTTTGGATTTTTCTAAACCAGAAATTGTCGCTGCTCTCCAGAAAGTAGTAGAAGGCGAATTGGTTAGGGGCGCAGTTTATATTGCCGTACTGAATATCGGCTTGGCGGAAAGAAAAAACATTCCTTTGGATTTTTCTAAACCAGCAATAGTTTCTGCCCTCCAAAAATTTTTGGATTCAAGCAACGATATCGGCAGACTTAAAGAAGTAGTAGACTTGGCGGAAAATAAAAACATTCCTTTGAAAGTTACGAAAGCGATAAAAAGACTGCTGCAAATAGGTCGCGCGGATGATACTGAAACAAAAAAATCTTTTGGTTTGCCGGAAATAGAGAAGAGAGACACCTTGGAGGTCCAAATTGATTCAGGGATTGATAGAGAATTTTTAGAGGCTTATTTTGGCGGGGCAGATAAAGAAAAGATTGCGCAGCATGTTGAGGGGTTGATTCCTAAAGAAATTAACAACTTGGTCAGACAAGTCTTTATTAAGAAAAAGAAGGCAGATGAAAGGGTTTGGTCGGACGGCAGAAGGATTAGCGCGTCAGGAAGTTATGATATACACCAGGGGACAATCTCGCTTTATGTGGAAAACGGTGGTCATCTTGAAACAGTGTTATGGCACGAGTTTGGCCATGCCGTAATGTTTGGGGAAGGAATTGAAAAAGAGGCGGGGGAATTACACAGAAAATTTTTTGATGCAGTAAGGCAACAATCAACAAATTTTTTATCAACTTATGCGATGGACACTTACCGGGAAGAGGGAGCTGCAATAGGCTTGCATGAGGATTTTGCTGAGACGTTTAATTTCTTTTTTACAGATCCGGAATTATTAAAAGAAAAAAATCCTGAGCGTTTTCAGGCGATGAGCCAAATAATTAACGAATTGTTCCCCAGCCTTGACGTCGAGGGTGCCCGTATGGCAACAAAACAAAGGGAGCGGGAGCGTCAGGCGAGAGAAAAACAATCACCAAAAATTTGTCGTACTTTTTTTGAAGAAGTTAGCAATAACGCAGCCCTCGCCGAAGGCGTTAAATTATTTCCAACTTTTGATTTTAGATTTTTAGATTTTTTGCAATCGCGAGGCAGTCCGAAATCAATTGTGCAGAGGCGGACAGAAGCGGGGATAGGGATAACTATAAGCGCTCATTACGGAGAGGATGGTGAATTGAGAGAAGAAATAATAGAAGAAGGAGGGCGTCGGACAGAAGTATTTTTTGAGCCAAAATATGACAAAAGAAGAAACACGCTTCGCTCTTATAAAACAACAGATTCATGGACGGGCGAAGTGTTATTAGTGCAGTTATCATATAGGGATAATGAGTCTCTTCCATCCGAGATAGAGATAATTAAGCCGGAAACCGGCAAACGCGTTGGAGTTGTCACTTACCAACAATCAAAAGGGAAATTAATAGAGAGGTTTGTATTAGAGGGTGGCGGTGAGAGCAAAAGCGTTTACAAATTTGATAAAAGTAAAAAAATCAGTTCTGTGCGCGGTATGATCAAGAATCAAGTTATTTTGGAACGCACTTACGAGTACGACCGAAAAGGTAGGCTTTCGTCTAAAAATTTATTAAATCATTTGGGGCGCTCTTTGAAGAAAATTAATTATAAATATGACTGAAAAATATCGTATCATTTATCAAAATCAGGATGTTGGATTTTTAACTATTGAAAATGCCGAGAAGATAGTAGCCGATGCCCCTGAAAGCGTGCGTGACATGGTTCTTGCCGTTTGGGATAAAATAATCAATATTGGCATTAGACAAAGCGGGGATATAATTTATGAGTCGCCCAAGCCCGTGCCTGCGGTACATCGGTCTTCAATATTGTGGCTTGAGCTAAAGAAATATGGGATTAGGTTAAAGTCGGTAGAAAAATAAAATGAATCCAAAAGAAATAATCAAAAAATTTATTCCGGGATTTTTACTCCGGTGGTATCATAAAACTCTCGCGTTGGCGGCAAATATTTTTTATGGTTTTCCGTCAAATAAATTAATAGTGATTGGCGTGACGGGAACAAATGGAAAATCAACGACCGTGCATCTGATTTCCAAAATGTTTGAAGGCGCGGGATACAAAGTCGGCGCGACTTCCACGGTTGGTTTTAAAATTGCGACTGAGGAATGTTTGAATAAGAAAAAGATGACTATGCTCGGCCGGTTTGCTTTGCAAAAATTATTGCGGAAAATGGTCGCGGCCGGTTGCCGGTACGCCGTGATTGAAACTTCGTCGCAGGGGGTGGAACAGTTTCGCCACTTGGGCGTAAATTATGACGTGGCGGTTTTTACCAATTTAACGCCGGAACACATTGAAGCGCACGGCGGCTTTGAAAATTACAAAAAAGCCAAAGGAAAGTTTTTCGCGCATCTTACGGCCAAGCCGCGTAAAGTGATCGACGGGAAAGCAGTGCCGAAAGTTAGCGTAGTAAATCTTGACGACGAGCACGCAAAATATTTCGCGGAATTTCCGGCGGATGAAAAAATTGGTTACAGCATAAAAAATCAGGTGGATGTCCGGGCGGAAAATGTGGTGTTAAAAAATAGTGGCGCGGATTTTACGGTTCGCGGTATACCGTTTCATTTAAATTTGTTGGGGGAATTCAATGTTTATAATGCGCTAGCGGCCGTGGCGGTCGGGTTGTCGCAAGGATTGCCACTGGAAAATATTTCAAAATCGTTGGAAAAAATTGGCGGAGTTCCGGGCAGAATGGAATTTATTAATGAAGGACAAAATTTTAAAGTTTTAGTTGATTATGCGCCAGAGCCGGCATCAATGAAAAAACTTTATGAAACAGTTCGCGGCTCAGGGTTTATAACTTCCGGCGGAAAAATTATTCATGTGTTAGGTTCAGCCGGTGGCGGGCGCGATAAATCTCGTCGGCCGATTTTGGGAAGAATCGCCGGTGAGAATGCCGATTATGTTATAATTACGAACGAAGATCCTTATGATGAAAATCCGGAAGAAATTATAAATCAGGTGGCAGCTGGGGCGGCGGGAAAAGAAGAAAATGTAAATTTATTCAAAATTTTAGATCGTGGCGAGGCAATCGCCAAAGCCTTGAATCTCGCTCGCGAAAATGATTTAGTGATCATCACCGGCAAGGGATCAGAGCAGGCGATTTGCGTAGCCAACAATAAAAAAATTCCCTGGGATGACCGGGAAAAGATTAGGGAAATTTTGAAAAATAGGGGGCATTAAGCCCCATGTTGACTGCGCTCGCTCGGAAGTGAAAATAAAATTTTCATTTCTCTCGCTCGCTTGTCAATAAATTTTAATTTTATGGCAGAAAATATACGAAGAGAAGGAGAAAGAAAAAGAACGCCGGAAGAGATAGCCGAGGGAACTTTAATGGCTGGATTTGCCAGCGATCCTTTAACGCCCGAAGAAATAGAGCGGGTCTTCCGCAACCTTAAAAATGAAGGAGTTAATCCAGATGTTGGTCAAGTTGTCCGTAAGGTGTTGAAACGTATGGTCGCCGTCCATTCTGCCGATCGAGAAGCTGTAAGTTTAATCGCTTTCTGCAAATTGCATAATATCCCATATGAGGACGATTATAGTGCGGAAGAACTCGAGAGAATGGGAAGATTTTATAATTATGGAGTAGAAGCATGGATGGATCTATTATCGGGAAAATAAATCTCAAAGCCGGTGAAGAAGTGATCGCGGTTATTCGCCACTTCGGCTTGACGCTTTGGCCGAAAATTTTGGCCGTGCTTTTGCTTTTAGTTTTGCCCTTCTTTTTTATTTTTCCTCTTTTCAAATGGGGATATTGGGGGGTGGTACTTTTTCTTTTTCCAATTTTACTCGGCGTAATTTTTGCCCTCAAAACTTTTGTTGTTTGGTATTACAACGCTTTTATTATTACAAACCGGCGGGTTATTGATCTTGACCAAAGAGGATTTTTTGAACGGATTGTTTCCGAAGCGGCCATTGAAACAGTTCAGGATGTTTCCCATCGTCGTAAGGGAATTTGGCAGACGATCTTCCGTTACGGTGACGTTAGAATTCAAATTGCTGATACGGATACGGGTCTTGAAATAAAAAATGTCCGCGCGCCGGAAGAGACGCAGCAACTTATTTCCGATCTGCTCCATCCCGCGCGGCGAAAACCAGATGGGACGCCGGATTTGTCGATTGCTCCGCCAAACGATGAGGAATTTAAAATCATTAAAGAAAATGTCGCCGATTTAAACGAAAGGCAGTTAGAAGAGCTTGACAGCTTGGTTAGAGATAAAATTCGGCAGATTAAATTGAAAAGACTTGAAGAAATAAAGAATATTGGCCAGGATAGAGAACATTCGACCCAATCCCCGAAATCTGGTATAATTAGGGAGTAAATTCTTTTGAAGTATGAAAAAAGAATTAAACGCCAGGCGAGTTCTTTCTTCAAAACTTTTTTTATTTTTGGGTATTATTGTTTTAGGATTTTTGATTTTTTCTTTTGGAAAGAAATTTTTAGAGAGTGGGGAAATTGATGAGGAAATTAAAACAACGGGGGAGGAAATAGCGAGATTAGAGGAAAAAGATGAAGAGCTTCAGGATTTTTTGGATTTTCTAAATACGGATGCTTTTTTGGAACAAGAGGCTCGGCTGAAATTTAATTTACAAAAACCCGGCGAGTCGGTTGTTATTATTCCGGGAGCAGGCGGAGAGCGAGAGCTTGGTGAGAACGCGGCGGGGATGGAAGGAGAAAATAAGATTCTAAGTAATCCGAAAAAGTGGTGGAATTATTTTTTTAAAATTTAAATATTAATTCTTCTAGGTAAAATTTATATGGAATCATCTTTCAATGAGAAACAGGAAAAAGAAACAGACATTTTAGAAACCAATCCCAGCGCGTCTGGCGCGGGAGAGAAGGCCTCCGTAAGAGGCGGAGCGCTCCGAAGATTTTTTTTAGGACTTGGTTTGGGCGTGTTGATTGTTTTAGTTTTAGCCGCGGTAATTTTTGGCGTTGGAATTTATCGTTTCGGATGGAGCGGGGAAATTGTCTCAAAAATTACAAAAGTAGCGCCATATCCGGCGGCGATTGTAAATTGGAACATGGTCAGGTATTCCGACTACGTTGACGATGTGGAAACATTGAAAACTTTTTTCGCGAGCCAAGGAGAGGAGCTCGGCGCGGCCGCTCCGGACGAGAAGGAAATGAAGACACAAGTTTTAGATAGGCTTATTAATAATGAACTTTCGTACCAACTGGCGAAAAAATACGGTATAAAAATTTCAGATGAAGATTTAGACGGGGAAGTTAAAAAAATCGTGGATCAAAGTGAATCGCAAGAAAGTGTTGAGCAAGCCCTGAAGGAGCAGTATGGGTGGGGGATTGAAGAATTTAAAGAAAAAGTTTTAAAGCCATTTCTTGTGCAACAAAAATTGCAGGAAGCTATTTCCAAGGACGAAGCGCTAAACCAGGAAGCAAAGAAAAAGGCAGAGGATGTTTTGGCTCAAATTCAAAAAGGAGAAAAGAGTTTTGAAGATTTAGCTAAAGAATACAGCGAAGATACGTCGGCGGAAGACGGCGGAGATTTGAGTTATTTTGGAAAGGGGACCATGGTCCCGGAATTTGAAACAGCAGCATTCTCTTTGGGGGTTGGCGAAACAAGCGGCCTGGTTTTAACAGAGTATGGGTACCACATTATCAAAGTTACAGAACAGATAAAAGACGATAATGGGGAAGTGACCGAAGTGCGCGCTAGTCATATTTTAATTAAGACGAAGAGTTTAGATGATTTTTTGAAAGAAGAGACGGCAAAGGCAAAGATTTGGCGATGCGTTAAATTTTAGAAAAAGAAAAACGGCCTTTCTGAAAAAGTCCGTTTTTCCTAAGCCGACGGTGGGATTTGCACCCACGACCTCTGCTTTACGAAAGCATTGCTCTGCTGGCTGAGCTACGTCGGCAAAGCGGGATATTTTGCCTCAACTTGCCCCCACACCAAATCAGCGAGAAAGGGGAATCGAACCCCCGTCTCGTGCTTGGGAAGCACGCATTCTACCATTGAACTACTCTCGCGAATTTGGTGTGGGGGCCCAGGAAGGTCGCATACTGCCACTATACTAATCCCGCGCTTTTTTGTAAATATTAATCTAATTCTAGGATATTTTGGAAGAAAAATCAAGTCTGGGGTTTTAAGGTTGGCATTTTAAAAAGAATCACGTATAATGATTTAATATGATTGAGTTTCGAGGCATAGAAAAAATTTATCCTCCAAACATCACTGCTCTTCAGGGTGTTAATTTAAAAATTAACGCTGGAGAGTTTGTTTCTATTGTTGGCCAGTCGGGAACAGGCAAGACAACGCTTATAAAACTTTTGACCGCGGAAGAACGACCGACGCGCGGGAAAATAACTATTTCCGATTGGGATATTACAAAAATTAGGCGCTCAGAAATTCCAACGCTCCGTCGGCAGATTGGAGTTATTTTTCAGGATTTCAAACTTTTACCCAAGAAAACTATTTTTGAAAATGTTGCTTTTGCCCTTGAAGTTTGCGGCACTTCGTCGGGGAAAATAAAGACAATTGTGCCGCAGGTTTTGAGGATCGTCGGTTTAGGAGAGAAAGCCGAGCGCTATCCGCGCCAAGTCTCAGGCGGCGAGCAGCAGAGAGTAGCTATTGCCCGCGCCCTGATTCATCGGCCAAAAATTTTGGTGGCTGACGAGCCGACGGGAAATCTTGATTCCATTAATACCAGGGAGATCGCCGACCTGCTTTTAAAAATTAATGAGTTTGGCACAACAGTTATTTTGGTTTCACATAATCGGGAATTAATTAATTCTCTGCGCCGGCGAGTCGTGACGCTCGAGCAGGGGACGGTGATTAGTGATCAAGAAGTAGGAAAATACGTATTATAAATTTATGTTTTCTGCTCTACTTAGAATTTTAAAATTTTCTTCACAAGATTTCTGGAGAAATTTCTGGCTTTCCACGGCCACGATAGTGGTTTTAGTTTTGACCCTAGTTTCAATAAATTTTTTGATTACTTTAAATTTTCTAACCAAAACGGCGGTTGCCGAAGTGGAAAATAAAATTGACGTTAGTGTTTATTTTAAAAAAGGAGTCGCGGAAAGTGAGATTGGAAACATAAAATCATACCTTTTGAGTCTGTCTACGGTGAAGGCCGTGGCATATGTTTCGCCGGAAGAAGCGCTCCGAGAATTTGAGAAAAAACACGCGACAGACGCAGTAATTAAAGAATCGCTTGAAGAAGTTGGAGAAAATCCCCTGGGGGCGACTTTAGTCATTAAAGCGCATGACGCGGCGGATTACCCGGAAATTTTAAAAGTTTTTGACGACGCGCAATACGCCAATATTATTCAGGAGAAGAATTTTGAGGATCATGAGGTGGTTATTAAAAAAATTGATTCAATTTCGGAAAAAGCGACAACAACGGGTTTTGGCATTGCCGGACTTTTTGCTGTCGTCGCGGTTTTGATTGGGTTTAACACGGTCAGAATGACGATTTACACCCATCGCGAAGAAATTGGAGTTATGAAATTAGTCGGCGCGGCAAATTGGTTTGTCCGGGCGCCTTACGTCGCGAGTGGAATTCTTTACGGAATTTTTGCTATTCTTTTCACGGTTTTAATTACTTTCCCCGCGATCGGTTTTGCCGAGCCGTATCTTGCCGGATTTTTCGGTGGTTCGGAATTTAACTTGCTTGGGTATTTTTCAAATAATTTTTTACAAATTTTTGGATGGCAGTTTGTCGGGGTGGTTCTTCTAAACATGGTAACCAGCACCTTGGCCGTCGGCCGGTACTTGAAAGTTTAAAAGAAAAAAGATAAAATACAGACAAGTCAAAAAGTCTGTATTTTTTATTTCATTCCGGGATCGTCTAATGGCAGGACAGCAGCCTTTGAAGCTGTTTATCTTGGTTCGAATCCAAGTCCCGGAGCCAGAGAAAAGTACAGAATTAATTCTGTACTTTTCTCTGTTCGTGGGCGAAGATTTGGCCGAACCCCATTCCGTCCGTTGCGGCCGCTCCGGCACCGAGGCGCCTTCGAATCCAAGTCCCGGAGCCTAATATAAAAATAATAAGAAGAAAATGAAAAAAGTTTTAATTATTTTAGTAATTGTGATTATTTTTGCCGGAGCCGGTTATTTCGTTTGGCAAAAAATAAAAATTGAATTTAACCAATCTCCCTCACCGTCTGAAATCGTAAAAGAAGAATCAACCAGCAAGCACCAGTGGCCGCAGTTCCACGGAAGTTATTTTCATACCGGATATGCCAACGTTAAAGGTCCGGAAAAAGCTATTTTGAAGTGGAAGTTTCAGTTGGGAAAAATGGAAGGCGGCGATCCGAACAGTGTCGCGATTTCTTCCGACGGAACAATTTATGTCGCCGGAGCCTCGGAAATTTTCGCTTTGGATAAAAATGGGAAAAAAATTTGGTCAAAAAGTTATCAAGGCACTCAGGGGCCGGCTTTGGCGGAAGACGGAACTATCTATTTTTTGGCGCAGGACACAATCATTGCTTTGGATAAAAATGGAAATGAAAAATGGAAATTCAAAACCAATGGAAATACGGGCTTTGGCCCAACCATAGGACCGGACGGAACTGTTTATCAAGGCAGTTGGGATAAATATTTTTACGCGATAAATAAAGACGGGACTTTAAAATGGAAATACAAAACGGCGGGAACGATCTCTTATCCCGCCAGTATCGGCCAAAACGGAACGATTTATTTAGGAGGTGGCGATGCGCATGCCGGTCCCGACAGCAATCTTTACGCTTTTGATTTCGATGGAAATTTAAAATGGAAATATGATACAAAAGCCCTGCGGGTCGGTTCGCCGGCAATCGGTTCCGACGGATTGATTTATCTTCCAGCCGCTCCCTATTTGATTGTTTTGGATTCTTCGGGAAATTTAAAATGGAAAAAAGGTTCCGATTTCATTTCCAATAATAATATCCAAACAAATAATGAAGCAGGGTGCGGTGCTCCGCCCCTCCCGGCTTGTAACGGAATCCGCCCCGCTGACGGAAATACACCGCCATCCTCATCATCTGGATGCGGTGCTCCGCCTCTTCCTCCTTGCAATGGCGGCAGTCTGCCGCAAAACGGAAGTATATCCCAGCCACAAAACGGGAGCATAGTTCAGCCGCCTTCAAACAAAGATGATATTGCGGGAATTATCACCCCGGCGCTTTCTTCCGACGGGATAATTTATATCGGCAACGCTCAAGGAATTTTATCCGCCATTGATTCCAAAACTCAAGAAATAAAGTGGACTTATCAAACGGACGCCGACCCGAATCAGGCAGGCTTTTACGGTTTGCCGAGTTTTCCGCTTGTTGATAAAAATGGAACAGTCTATATCGGTTCGGTCGACGGTAAAATGTACGCGGTTGATAAAAAAGGAAAACTTTTGTGGAAATATCAAACCGGCGGAAAAATTTCCGAAGCTTCGCCCGCTTTTGATTCGGACGGCACGCTTTATTTTACTTCTCAAGACGGCTATTTGTATGCGATAGGAAATTAAACGAGAGATGTTAGTCGAGCGATCCTTGATTGCAAAGACACTTCGTTTGAAGTTAAAGCGATCGTCCGCCCGAGCTTAATCCCGCCAAGGCGGGATTAAAATTCAGCGTCAGGATTTTCACTAAAAAGATTCGGATTTCGTTCAGTGTTCGGAGCCAATTAAATATGAATAGAAAAAGAATTAAAATATTATGTTTTGTTCTTGCCATATTGTTCGGTATTTTTATGTTTGTGTATGGTGAATTCGATGATAGTCCCGGAGGGCAAATGCTCGGACTCGTAGCAGTTGTCATTGGCATGGTGGGCATTATAAAGAGCAAGAAGAAAATTTCTAACTAACGAGGAGTTTTCAAATGAATATAAGTTCCGGAGTTGTGATTTAGGATTATTAAGAATATAAAATCGCTTTTGGCGGTTTTTTGTTTGTGGATGAAAAACTATGCCGACACCGAAAAAGGTGATAAGCTGATAATGGTTTTACTCTTAAACAAAACTCTATGCGCTGCTCAAAGTGCGGCCGTTCCTTGGGGATGATCGCGAAGTTTTGCCCTAAGTGCGGTACAGAGGTTACTGCCGGACAAAAAAAGAAAAGTTTAATCACCTTTGTTGTCTGGCTGGCGGTTTTTTTAATTTTAATTCCGGTGTTTTATTATCTCTCTGTGAAGTCGGGGAGTCTGGAGGACCATAGCAATTTGGAGATTTTTGGGGCGGTCGCGCTCGTCGCTTTTTTGACGGCCTGCGTTCTTTATCTCATTTATCTTATAATTTATTCCATCGTTCGTTTTTTTATTATCCATCCGATTGTTAGTTCAGTTGTTCTTGGCGCAGTTTTAATTTTGGTAGGTTTCGGGGCATATGCTTACCTGGCTGATAAAAATGAAAAAGACTTTTCTGATTCACTTTATTTAATCCAGGATAATTTGGCCGAAGCAACAGTGGCTAAAATAATGGGAGACTCTCTTGTGGCAAAAAAACCGCTCATTACTGCGTCCTGGCAGAGAGTTGGCATTGAAACCCAAATGGTTTCGGGCAGATTAAAAGCTCTCAATGTGCCCAAAGAATTGGAGAGTTACAAAGAGGCGGCTATTGCCTGGACTGATGAAGTAGGGATTGCTTCTTTGGATCCCAAAGTTTGGAAAGACGTAGCGGATGATCCGGGAAATTTTGATTTAAAATTGAGAGACAAAAGAGCAGAACAATTATTTGAAAAAAGTGTTCAAAAAATTTCCGAGTTCAAAGAATTTGGTGACAACTCTATTAAAATGAAAAACAATGTGTCGATGCTTTATATTGGTGCTAAGTTAAGAGTGGAGAGACACTGGTTAAATGGCATTACTCATTCCGAAAAAGCGAGTTTACTTGGGTTTAATTTTATTTCTTCGGCCGAGGCTGCTCTGCCGGCCGTGCCGGAGGTTGGTCCAGGAATGGATGTTACCTGCCAAGTTTGCGGCAATCCGAGCGTTAAGATGACTGATTATCAGAGAAAAATGTATAACTGTGATTTGAAATGTAATCCGTCAGGGCAGCAAGGGCAGAGCCAGGGTGGTGGAACGGTCGGTGGGCAAACAACTGGTGGAACGGTCGGCGGAACAAATAGCGGACAAACCGGAGGAACGACGGGCGGAACAGCTGGTGGCATGACGGGCGGAACAGCTGGGAGCGGTGATTATCAAACACCGACTCGCCGAATTTGTATTGGCCGCGGCGGGACGAGCACTGGTTCAGGCGGACCGACTAACGTTTATTGCGTCGAAGATGTTTTACAATCAACAAATGGCATTGACGCTTCAGCTATTGGTTTTGCCAAAGGCGAAAAGAATTCAGGGAAAGATTGGGAAAACGGTTGGCATAATTTGGAGGGGTTGGGAGTTATTTCAACCGGCGAGCCGTCAGCGCAAGGTAATAGTCCGACCGTGCAGAAATTTTACGATGAATGTACGGCTCGGGGCGGGACCGTCGGCGGCGCGGGAATGGCCAAAGTCCGTCTTCCGACCACTGAGTTTGGTTACACTTGCGATTACAAAAAAGATAGTAGTACAGGGTGTTGGGCATTCTTAACTTATTCGGGTGGGGCATATATGGGAGGCAATCCCGGTTGCGAAGAAAAAAATCTTTTGCCCGATACTGGCAAAGAAGAGGCCGATAAAAAAGTTGGCGGCCGCTGGGACGGACATTATGTTGGCCCCTTGTCCGGCACTTGCGCGTCAACTTCAGGCAGGACTTACGCGGATACGGTTGGCATGGATTTTGCTGTGGTCAATAATGTCACTTATGATAGTACTGTGAATGTATATGTTTCAATTGACGAGGGGGGATTTGCTATTGAAACTTTTCAAACCTCAGTGGCTGTTACGAACGGAACCGCTTACGTTTCCGGTATTTTCTATTTTGGCTTTAATCAGAATGGTTTTTCTGGCAGTGGGTCAATGGATGCAACTGGTGTTTTTGAAGATGGCACTGTTGATTATGCCAGCTGTACTTTAACTGGCTCGGGTACTAAGCAATAAAGGGCAAATACCCTTTGTTGTCTGCGGCGCTCGGGAATGCGAGTGCTCGCATTCCGCTCACTATCCTCGACAATAATTTAATTAAAATGTCTGATTCCTTGATTTTAAAAACCAAACCCTCGGCGGATTATGAATTGATTGATTCTGGCGAGGGAGAAAAATTGGAACGCTACGGGCGGTTTGTTTTTTCGCGCCCGGATCCGCAGGCGCTTTGGCCGAAATTAAATTTGGCCGCGTGGAAAAAAGTTGACGGAGAATTTACGCGGAGCGCGGAAAAGGCTGAATGGAAAATTAAAAAAGAAGTGCCCGGCCGCTGGCAGATAAATTTAGGTGGTTTGGGTTTTTGGATAAAACCCACGACTTTCAAACATTTGGGAATTTTTCCGGAGCAAGTTGGAAATTGGGAATGGATTAAAAATTCAGTTAGCGGAGCAAAAAGAAAAGTTTCCGTCTTAAATCTTTTTGGCTACACGGGCGGAGCAACGCTCGCGGCGGCCTCGGCCGGAGCGGAAGTTTGCCATGTTGACGGATCAAAAGTCGCCATCACCTGGGCGCGCGACAATGCGGCATTATCAAAATTAGATAAAAAACCGATTCGCTGGATTTTGGAAGACGCGGTAACATTTGTAAAACGGGAAATAAAACGCGGCCATCACTATGAGGGAATTGTTTTGGATCCGCCGGCGTTTGGCCACGGGCCGGGCGGTGAACTTTGGAAAATTGAAGATAATTTTTTGGAATTAATGACTTTGTGTTTTAAATTATTGTCCGATAAGCCATTATTTTTTCTGATCAATGGGTATGCCTCGGGATATTCCGCCACGGCTTATAAAAATAATTTATTGCTGATGCTAGAAAAAAACGGCGGAACGCTTGAAGCGGGGGAATTAACAATTGAAGAGAAGAGCGGCCGGCTTTTGCCCTGCGGAATTTTTGCTCGCTGGAACGCATAATATGAAGCTTAATGTTTTATACGAAGATAATCATTTAATCGTGGTAGAAAAACCAGCGGGAATGCTTGTGCAAGGAGATAAAACTGGCGACCCTTGTTTAATGGATGAAGTGAAGAAATATTTGAAAGAAAAATATAAAAAGCCAGGCAATGTTTTTTTGGGATTAGTTCATCGGTTGGATCGTCCGGTTGGCGGGGTCGTGCTTTTCGCGAAAACAAGCAAAGGCGCGTCAAGACTTTCGGCGCAATTTCGCGAACGAGCGGTGGAAAAATATTATTACGCGGTTGTTCTCGGAAAAATGAAAGAGGTGAATGGCACGATTGTAAGTTTTTTAAAAAAAGACGAAAATAAAAATATAGTAGAAGTTTTTGATCGTGAAGTTGTGGGCGCCAAACAGGCGGAACTTTTTTGGGAGGTAGAAAAAGCGGGCGCGAAAAATACTTTGTTAAAAATAAAATTAGGAACGGGCCGGGCGCACCAAATCCGGGCGCAGCTCGCTTCAGTCGGCTATCCGGTTTTAGGCGACGTAAAATATGGCGCGGATGAGCCCTTGCCTGATAAATCAATTGCTCTTTTTTCTGCTTCACTTACTTTTCTCTCGGCCACCGGCGGCAAATCAGAAACAATTGAATTGCCTTGGCCAAAAGTTTGGGAAAAATATTTAAATTAATCCGGCTTCGCGAAAAAGAGTTTTTCCGACCGGTTTTTTGATTAAAAATTTAACATTACGAAGTATGGCAAATCTCCAAGAAGTTTGGCTACGGATGCAAAAAACAAAAAAGAAACAAAAAGAAATCAGGTCGGCGTATAAAGATGCGCTCGTGAATAGCGCTGATTACGGAAAAATCGTGGAAGATTTAAAAACTCTTCGCGAAAAAAAGAAAAAAATTGAAACGGATGTGCGGGGAGATTTTACTTCCGAATTTAATGAATTGGAAACCCTAAAAGCGGACACGGAAACTGACGCGGAAATGCTTTCAGATCTCGCCTTAAATACTTTTGTGAAAGGCGAGACAGTTCAGGTGACTGATGAATACGAAAATAAATACGAACCGGTTTTTGTCGTGAAATTTAAACGGGTGTACTAACGTTATAATGGAAATGGACGCCGGTTTTAAAAAATGATAAAATTTAATCGGTGTCCGCCTAAATAATAATCTTAATGCGTTATGAGAAAACAGGCATTTTCCATTGTAGTTTTAGCTATTTTGGCCGTTATTTTTTGGCCAAGCGGCGAAGTTAAAGCTGAAGAGTGCTGCGGCTGCGATCCGATTTACGACCGCGATTTGCGGGGTGAAGTGATTATCAGCGCTTACGTCCGAAACGAGCCATGCACGGTGAATTCCACAATTTTAAAAACCGTGGTCAAGGGATCGGTCATTAAAGTTATCGGCGAAACGGACGGCTGGTATAAAGTGCAATTGGCTGACGGAACAGTTGGTTGGGTCGGCCAGGTTTTAATGCAGCTCACTGACAAGGCCTTAACAAATACTTCCGGCACAACGAGTGGCACCGGGACTTCTGCGACGAGTTTAACAAAATATCTTGGTTACATTTTTTTAGCGGTGGAAAAACACGGCGAGGCGTACTACTATTATCCGGTGGATAAAAAAGGATATTATCTTGGCCGACCGGCAGACGCATTTAATGTAATGCGAACTTTGGGCCTTGGCGCGACGCACGATTTTATCACGAACACCACTTATTTTCCGACGAGCGTGGTTGGGAGAATTCTGCTCGATGTCCAGTCGCACGGCGAAGCCTATTACATTTATCCAAAGGACAGGAAAAAATATTATCTTGGCCGGCCAGACGATGCCTACAGTATTATGCGGAGTTTAGGCCTGGGCATCAGCAATACAAATCTGACCGCGCTTCCGTTAGCGCAATAAAAAATTTAACCCCGGATTTAATTCCGGGGTTTTGGTTTTAAATTATGAAAAAAATTATTTTGGTAATAGTCGCAGTCATTTTTTTAGTTGCCATCGGCTGGGCGGGAATTTATTTGTGGAAAAACTATGGCGGGTTTTTGAGAAATATTGAAGAGCCATCAGTAAATATCGTGAATTCGCTGGAAAACCAAAATATTAGCCCACTGCCGCCGAACTCCACCAAAATTCCGCTGACCTTGCCAAACGGATTTTCTATTTCCATTTTTGCAAAAAATCTTGGCGCGCCGCGCGTTGTTATTTCTGATGAAGCTGGACGGCTGCTTGCGAGCGTTCCCAGCGCCGGGAAAATTTTTGCTTTGCCAGACAAAAATCAGGACGGCGCAGCCGATGAAACTATCGAAGTGCTTAGCGGTTTAAATAATCCGCACGGCCTGGCCTTGTGGTGTGAAAATGAAAAATGCAGTTTGTATGTCGCGGAATCGGACAAATTATCAGTTTATGATTATGATAAAGAAAAAGCCGCCGCGACAAATGGAAAGAAAATTGTTGATTTGCCGGGTGGAGGTAGGCACTTTACGCGGACACTGCAATTTTTACCAAATAATCCCGATAAAATTTTAATTTCTGTTGGTTCGTCTTGTGATGTTTGTAATGAAAGCGATTGGCAGCGGGCAAAAGTTTTAGTTGTTGATATTAAAACCGGCGAGCTCAAAGTTTTTTCCTCAGGTTTGCGTAATTCAGTTTTTATGGCTGAACATCCGGTAACGGGAAAAATTTGGGCGACGGAAATGGGTCGAGATTTTTTAGGCGACAATCTGCCGCCGGATGAAATTAATATTATTGAGGATGAAAAAAATTATGGCTGGCCTATTTGTTACGGAAAAAATATTCACGACACGGTTTTTGATAAAAATGTTTACATTAGAAATCCGTGCATGGAGCCATTTGAAACGCCGTCTTATATTGATATTCCGGCGCACTCGGCGCCGCTCGGTTTGGCTTTTGTCGCGGAAGGAAGCGGTTGGCCGAAAGACTATGAAAATAATTTATTGGTTGCGTATCACGGTTCTTGGAATAGAAGTGTTCCGGCCGGATACAAAATTGTTCGTTATAAACTGGATGCGGAAGGAAAATATCTTGGCGAAGAAGATTTTATTTTCGGTTGGCTCGCGGGCGGAGAAGTCCTCGGCCGTCCGGCGGGAATTTTATTTTTTGACGGCGCGGCTTATGTTTCCGACGATAAAGCCGGCGTGATTTATAAAATAACTTATCATCCTTAAACGAGGGGAGGTGAATTTATGAATTGGAAAAAAGCTATTGGTTTTGGCGCTCTGCTTTGGGGACTAATGTTTATTATAGTTTGCATTTTTATTGGTTTTAAAGTTCCTGAATCAACTTGGCTAAACGTTGGATATGCCATTGTTGCCGGTATCATCTCTTTCGTTTTGGCCGGTTATGTTAAGCCAAAAAGTTATGGTATGGCGCTCGGTTATGGTGTTTCCTGGCTCGTGGTCGGCGTAATTTTGGACGCCATTATCACGACGCGGTTTAATCCGGCAATCTTTACGGCTTGGACACTTTGGCTCGGCTACGGCCTTGCCGTCTTGGCGGTTCTTTTAAGAGTTAAAAAGGAATCAGCAGTATCTCCGCCCATGCCATAATTTTTATTTTAGTCGCGACTAAAATACTCACCTTTGGGGTGGGTATTTTGTTTGCGCTAAATTTTTATTTATGATAGGACAAACAGAAGGGGAGATAAGGAGGGAGTGATGGAGGAGAGGAAGATCAACTGGCGAGATCAGGCATTGAAGCCTATCGTGGAAGTGTTTCCGCCGTGGGTCAAACCCAACCATCTGACCTACACCCGGGCCGCGCTGGTAGTACCCGTGGCAGCGTGTCTTTGGCATGGCTCAAACATTCTGGCAGTGGTTTTTCTTTCAGTTGCCGTACTGCTGGATATGTTGGACGGCGCCATGGCGCGAATCCGAAACCATCAGACTTCAAACGGCGAATGGCTGGATGCTTATGCCGACAAGCTGCTCATTGTTGGACTACTTCTGATCTATGGCTGGGATCATTTCCCGGCCGCGCTCATCTGGGTTATTTTCGCGGTTGAGGTGGTTCTTTGCCTCGGCCGGCCGATCAAGATCTGGCTCGGTAAGTCGGGCAAGGCAAACGTTTTCGGCAAGATCAAGATGTGGCTGCAGAGCGCGGCTGTCATCGGACTTGCGGCGCACGCTAGCTGGACGCTCGTCGTTGCCAATGTTACTTTGTGGTCCGCGCTCGTCTTCGCCAGTTTGAGCGTCGCTTTCCATCTTCGCGACATTTTCGCGCGAAGTCAGCCAGCCGCCGGATAAGGAGAATCCGGGCGGTTCGTCCCGCATTTTGTCTTCGGACGGGGTGCGGGATTTTTTCTTTTATTAATTTGTGGTACAATAATAAAAAGAGTCATTGCAAAAAATAATTTTTATAATAATTAAGTTAAAATTTTATGGGAAAAAACACATTTATGAAGGGTGCGCTGCTCGGCGCACTAATTGGCACGGCCGTTGCGCTTCTTACAACTAAAAAAACTGGCAAACAAAGGCAAGAAGAATTTAAAAAAGCTCATCCGGAACTTTCCGCTAAAATTTTGGAAGCGGTTGGAAAAATGAAAGTGATGAGTAAAGAAAAATATGAAGAGGTGGTGGAGAAGGTAGTCGTGGAATACGGCAAAAAAAAGAAAATGGCCGGAGCGCAGATCAAGGAAATAATGGCAGAATTGAAAAGCAAGTGGAGCGATATTCAAAAGCACATGAAATAAAATTTTTAAAAAACAAGTCTAAAATAAACATTGGACTTGTTTTTTTATTTATGTTAAATTTGTTTTTAACGGATTGACGGATCCGTTTTTTTAGCCGGGGGAGGGAGGAGGAGCACGGGCGTGACGGAGGAAAAGGAAGGGTGCCAGGGAGGTTGGGTCAAGGAAGGGCAGAACGACGCCATTAGCAGAGAATTGGCGGGGGCAATGGCCGCCGGCAAGGCGCCTCAGTTCGAAGTAGTCAGGTTTGAGGCGAACAACGGTTGGGTAGACGAGAGCAGCAGCCGGATAAAAATCGATCTTGCTCTGATTTTGGATGGCCAGTTGGTTCAGGTCTTGGACGAACGGGTAATTGAGGAGCGTCCCAAGAATGGGGCTGCCTTCGACGGCCGACTCGGTTCAATTGACGTGATGGAATGTGCTCTGCGCCGGGCACTCCAAGAGCGCTGGCCAGAGATTAGGCAATATCTTGAAAAAGTAGAAATCGTGAGCTACTGCGCCTTCACGGCCGATTACAAGCAGAGCCATCATGTTCAAGTTACCTTCAAGATAATCTGCGATAAAGACGAGACGCCACGCGCTGTAGTGCGCGAGGGTGTTGATACGATCGGCAAGACGCGCTACACTTTGGTCACCATTTTCCGCTGGCTTGCCTGGCGTCTCTTGCGGCGGCTGCGCGGCGAGAAACGCGCGCGAGGCGAGTGCTAGACAAGGAAGGTTCCGTCCCCGGCCGGCTTTACTATAATCCGGCCGGCTTTTTATTATATTTCAAGCAGAAATAAGCCTGCCCTTGACTTTGGGAGGGGTTGACAAAAATGACAAAAAGATATACACTTTAAACAGAAAATAGGGCTAAAAATAAGCTTTATTTTGAATTTTCAAGAAACCGTTTTTATGAAGATTTCAGATAAGACAAAATATAGAATTCTCGAAATTATTCCAGGCGCGCTCGTCTGGGTTACTTTTATTTTGGCGATTTTACTTTCTTTTTGGAAACCACTCTGGGTGATTTATTTTATTATAGTTTTTTGTATCTATTGGCTTTTTCGCGTACTCTACTTTGTTTTTTACATGGCAATTTCTTGGCGGCGTTTTAAAAAAGATATCAAGACAAACTGGTTGGAAAAAGTTTACGCCTTACCCGATTGGCAAAATTTTTATCATTTGATAGTCTTTCCGACTTCGAAAGAACCGCTTGAAGTTTTGCGTTCTACTTTTCAAAACTTATCGACGTCTCATTATCCTCTGGATAAAATGATTGTCGTTTTGTCAGGAGAAGAAAGAAATAAGGAAAATTTTTTAAAAAACGCTGAAGAGATTAAAAAAGAATTTGGTGATAAATTTTACAAGCTTCTTATCACCATGCATCCGGATAATTTGGTTGGTGAAATTAAGGGTAAGGGAGCGAACGCTCATTGGGCGGGTTTTAAAGCCAAAGAATTGATTGACGAACTTAAAATTCCTTACGGAAATATTATTGTTTCTTATTTTGACAGCGATACCTGCGTACATCCGGAATATTTTGCTTGCTTGGCGTATAAATATATTACTCATCCAAGACGCGAGCGCGCGGCTTTTCAGCCGGTGGCGCTTTATAATAACAATATTTGGGATTCAATGTCTCTGATGCGCGTCGCGGCTTTTGGCACAACCTTTTGGCTTTTAACAGAACTCGCGAAACCCGATCGGCTTTTTACTTTTTCTTCGCATAGCATTGCCTTCAAGGCGCTTGTTGATGTTGATTTTTGGCAGAAGGATGTTGTGACCGACGATTCAAGAATTTTTTTGCAATGTTTTATCCGTTATGGCGGAGAGTTTGAAGTCGTGCCAATATATGTTCCTGTGTCTATGGATACTGTCATGGCGGAAACGCCGTGGCGAAGCATGGTTAATCTTTACAAACAACAGCGGCGTTGGGCTTGGGGAGTAGAACATTTTCCTTACATGGTTTGGCATTTTTCCCGCGGCACGTTGAAGACGGATAGTGGCGAAATCAAAGTACCAAAAATTCCTTTTTGGAAAAGATTTAAATATCTTTGGAACTTGGGAGAAGGAATGTATTCCTGGGCGACAGCGCCGATCTTGATGTTTGTTTTAAGTAAATTGCCTCTTTGGGTTGGAAAGGATGAAATTGGAACGATGGCATTTTTCCAAACCGCGCCGCTTGTTTTAAAGTGGCTTCTTACAGCCGCCATGCTTGGTATGGTTGTTTCGGCGATTTTATTTTTATTTTTATTGCCGCCTCGACCAAAAAATAAGAGTCCGTTTAAGTTTGTGATTATGCTTGCGCAGTGGGCATTGCTTCCGGTGTCTTTAATTATATTTGGTGCAATTCCGGCAGTGGAAGCGCAAACAAGATTGATGCTTGGAAAATATTTAGGTTTTTGGGTAACGGAAAAAGCAAGAAAATAATTATGAAGGTTTCCATAAATTTAGTAACTTGGAACGGAAAAAAATATTTGCCATATTGTTTAGATTCAATTGCCAAACAAACATTTCGCGATTTTTCTTTGTTTATTTTGGATAATGGATCAACTGACGGCACGGTTGAGTATTTAAAAAATTCTTTGCTGCCAGTCGCTAATTGCCGGCTGGAGTTTAATGAAGAAAATATCGGTTTTGCCGCCGGCCAAAATCAAGCGCTTCGGGAAACGGACAGTGATTATGTTTTAATGTTGAACCAGGATATAATTTTAGAGCCAAACTTTTTGGAAGAAATTATTAAATTTTTAGATGGCAAAAATGAAGTCGCGGCAGTAACGGGAAAACTTTTGCATTGGGATTTTCCCAATAATCAAAAAACAGATTTGATTGATTCCGCCGGAATTAAAATTTTCAAGAACCATCGGGCAATTGAATTTGGGGCGGGGGAGATGGATTTGGAAGAATGGAGCGCGCCGCGGGAAGTGTTTGGCGTTTCAGGAGCCGCGGCGGTTTATCGGCGGGCGGCTTTAAATGATGTCGCTATTAATGGGGAAGTTTTTGATGAAGATTTTTTTAGTTATAAAGAAGACGTGGATCTTGCTTACCGTTTGCGCCTTGCTGGGTTTAAGGCATGGTTTTTGCCCGGGGCTAGAGGCTACCACGACAGATCGGCAAGAAGCATGGCCCAAACTGATTCCGCGGTGGCGAGAGCGCGAAAAAATAAATCAGCTTTTGTTAATTATCATTCTTATAAAAATCATTTATTTTTTCTTTTGAAAAATGTTTCAGCGGGAGTTTGCTGGCGCTGGGGTTATCGGATAAAATGGTATGAATTTAAAAAATTTATTTATCTTTTATTTTTGGAGCCAAGGACGCTCGGAAGTTTAGGAGAATTTTTTAAAAAATTTCCCAAAATGTGGAGAAAAAGAAAGTGGATTATGAAAAATAAAAAGGCGGATATAGCGGAAATCAAAAAATGGTTTTCTTAAAATATGGATTTATCAATTATTATTTTAAATTATAGGGCGCGCGGGCTCCTCAAAGAATGTCTGAAGGGCATTAAGATGGTTCAGCCAAAATTGGATTACGAAATTATTGTGGTTGATAATGCTTCGGGCGATGGGACTGCGCAAATGATGCGCGAAAATTTTCCGGAAATTAAATTTATCGCTTCGGAAAAAAATTTAGGTTACGCCAGGGGAAATAATTTGGGAATTAAAGCGGCTAGCGGGCGCTACATAATGATTATGAATCCCGACATTATTGTTTTTTCCGATGTTTTGGAAAAGTTAGTTAAATTTTTAGACGAGAGACAAGATGTGGGAATTGTCGGACCGAAACTTTTGAATCCCGACAAATCTTTGCAATATTCGTGCTATCGTTACCCGGATTTTTGGGAACCGGTTTACCGCCGGACGCCGCTTGGTCGCCTTGGTTTTGCCAAAAAGAAATTGGATCATTATTTTATGAAAGATTTTGATCATAATTCTGTAAAAGAAGTTGATTGGCTTTTGGGCGGATGCCTTCTTATCAGAAAAAAATCCTTGGACGATGTCCGCCTTTTAGATGAAAGATATTTTGCTTATTTTGACGACGTTGATTTATGCCGAAGTATGTGGGAGAAAAAATGGAAGGTAGTTTATGATCCAGAAATTTCCGTGATTCATTTTCACCGCCGTGAGTCGGCCGAAGGGAATTGGTGGAGCGCAATTTTTAAAAAAGTTACGCGGATTCACCTCTCAAGTTGGTTAAAATATTTTAAAAAATGGGGAAGAGAAACAATGGCAACTGGCAGATAATATAAATGATTATATAATCTTATGAAATTTAGGGGGACAAATTTTTTGGATTTAGTTCGTCCGGCGAAGGCAGAGCGACGGAGAGCAATTTTGTTCGTTAAAATTTTGCTTTACACTTTTGCCGCCGTAGTGGCGATAAGCTTAATTTTAGTAGGAATTTATTTTGGGACTGCCCGCAAGGTTTACGGGTTGTCGGAAAAAGGAAAACAAAATTTGGAGTTGGCTTCAAATGAAATCTCCGCGCTTAATTTAGAAAAAGCAGGCACGTATCTGACAGAGGCGGAAAATAATTTTAGCGAGGCAGCGGAGAGTTTTAATAAGTTAAGTTTTTTGAGTAAGCTTCCCTGGATTGGCAATCAGTACGACGCCGCCTCAAGCCTGCTTCGGTCGGGAGTCCAGACTTCGTCCGCCCTTCACGATCTCGTGGGCGTGGCAGGGGAGGTTATAAGCGTTATGGGCGATGCGCAAGCAGTAGTGCAGGGAATTCCGTCGGTTAGTGGAGAGGCGAGTTTCGCAGGAATAAGCCCGGAGAAAAAACGAGAACTTTTACAAAAACTTTTTGAGTCGCCGCCGCGTCTTGCCGGAGCGAAAGCAAAAATTGATTTGGCCTTGCTCGCGCTTGATCAGATTAACGAAGATGATGTCGCGGGCCAGATTTTAAAAATTTTAGAACCGGTAAGGGAGGCTTTATTAAAGATTCAGGGTATTCTTGCCAAAGCGATTCCCGCGGCGGAAATTTTACCAAAAATTGCCGGCTACCCCGAAGGCAAAACTTATCTTTTTCTTTTACAAAATAGTGACGAGATGCGTCCGACAGGCGGATTTATCGGCACCTACGGAATTGTTAAAGTTAAAGATGGAAATGTGGAAACTTTTGATACGGATAATGTTTATGCCCTGGATGGCGCGGCTGAGAGATTTTTACGGGTTAGTCCGCCCGCGCCAATCGGAAAATATTTAAGAGTTGGCGCCTGGTTTTTGCGCGATGCCAACTGGTCGCCGGATTTTCCAACCGCGGCGGCCCAGGCCGAATGGTTTTATAAAGCTGAAGGTGGACGTGAAAAAAAGATTGACACGGTTATCGCCGTCACCCCGACCTTTATTGAAAATATTTTGCGCCAGATTGGGAATATTGAAATTAACGGAGAAACCTTCACACCGGAAAATTTAATGGATGTTCTTCAATATAAAGTGGAAAAAGAATATTATGAAAAGGGTATTCCGGAAATTCAAAGAAAAGATATCGTCGGTGATTTGGGGGAAAAGATTTTTGAGCGTCTAACAAATCTCCCGTCATCGCGTTGGTCAAGTATTTTTAAGGTAGCCGATCAGGCTTTGGCCGAGCGGCACCTTCTTGTCTGGAGCGAAGACCAGGAATTGCAGGCGATTATTGCTCGCGAAGGATGGAGTGGAAAAATTTTGGAATCTAGCGGGGATTATTTAATGGTGATTGACGCGAATTTAGCTGCCTTGAAAACCGACGGAGTGATGGACAAAAAAATAAATTATTCTCTGTCAAAAGATTCATCGGGAAATTACCGCGCCAAGGTTGATATTAATTATAGAAACAACGGAACTTTTACTTGGAAAACTACGCGTTATCGAACCTATACCAGAATCTATGTTCCGGACGGAAGTGTTTTGATTGGCGGCAGCGGCATGATGGAAAATGATAAAATTTTAGATCCTTCGGGGCGACCGGGAAAAATTGATGTTGGCGAAGAAGCGGGGAAAACTTATTTTGGCGCCTTTATTTCCATTGAACCCGGAAAAGAGAGAACGCTCAGCTTTGAATATACTCTGCCGGAAAAAATTAAGAACCAGATTGATCAGAAGTTGTATAAATTATTAGTTCAAAAACAATCTGGTACAATTGCTCATCCCTTGACTTTAAACCTTAATTTTGGTAAAAATATTAAACAAGCCGTTCCGGCGGAAGAGCAGAAAAATTGGGGTGATAACATATATAAACTGCAGACTGAACTACGAGAAGACAAGTCGATTGAAATCGGATTTTAAATAAAATAAGATATGCTACGCAAAAAGATCGGCATTGATCTTGGAACAACGAACGTCCTGGTTCATGTTCCCAAAAGAGGCATTATCATCAACGAGCCGTCGGTGGTCGCGCTCTCTGTTTCTGATAGAAAAATTTTGGCTGTTGGTCATGAAGCAAAGGAAATGCTCGGCCGCACTCCGGAAACAATTGTTGCGAGGCGTCCCCTAAAAGACGGCGTTATTGCTGATTATAAAACAACCGAAACAATGCTTAGATATTTTATTAATAAAGCTTTGGGCGGCGTGCGTCTTTTCCGTCCAGAGGTGATGGTGGCTGTGCCAGCCGGGATTACTTCAACTGAAAAAAGAGCGGTCATTGACGCGACGATTACAGCCGGAGCAAAGGCGGCATATGTTATTAAAGAACCAATTGTGGCGGCGATTGGCGCGAATATTCCAATCGGCAGCGCTTCGGGACATATGATCATTGATATTGGCGGAGGTACGGCAGAAATGGCAGTTATTTCTTTGGGTGGCATTGTTTCTTCCGCGTCGGTCCGAATCGGCGGAAATAAATTGGATATGGCATTGGCTGAATTTATTCGCCGAAAATACGGTTTGGCGATTGGCGAACGAACAGCTGAACAAATTAAAATTGAAATCGGTTCGGCGATGTATCTTGAAGATAAATTAAGAATGGAAGTTCGCGGGCGCGACATGATTTCAGGTTTGCCGCGAACAATTATTGTTACTTCAGATGATGTGACTGACGCGCTAGGAAATGAGTTGGAAGGAATTGTCGCTGCGGTTAAAGAAGTTTTGTACAACACCCCTCCGGAACTTTCCGCCGACGTGATTGACAAGGGGATTGTTCTTTCTGGTGGGACGTCGTTGCTTAGAAATATCGACCAATTAATTTCCCAGGCAACGGGAATCCCTGCTTATGTGGCAAACGATCCGCTGCTTTGCGTGGCCAAAGGCACGGGCATCGCTCTTGAAAATCTCGAATCTTATAAAAAAAGTATTTTAGCGACGAAGTAGCCAATATAAAAATTTCACATGACAATTGGTATCGACGCCTCGCGCGCCAACAAAACCGAAAAGACCGGTACTGAGTGGTACTCTTACCATTTAATCCAGGAATTAAAAAAAATCACTGATCCAAAAGATCAGTTTATTTTGTATTCGCGGGAAAAGTTACGCGATGAACTGGGAGAATTGCCGTCAAATTGGCAGAACAGGGTGCTCGATTGGTCGCCTGGAAAATTATGGACGCAGGTGCGGTTTTCCGCTGAAATGTGGCAGAGGCCGCCGGAGCTGCTTTTTGTTCCCGCCCATATTCTCCCAACCATCCGTCCGGAAAAAGTCGTGACAACTTGCCACGATGTGGCATTTCTTCGGTTGCCGCAAGTTTACGATTGGGCATCTTTAAATTATCAGAAGCTAGCCGTGAAGTTTGCTATTCACCACGCGACAAAAATTATTGCCGTTTCAGAATTTACTAAAAACGAGTTAATTGATTTTTTTAAAATTTCTGCTGGACGAATTGCAGTCGTGCCAAATGGTTATGATAGCGAGAGTTACAAAATTATTGAAGATGGGACAGCGGTGGCAAAAGTTTTGGAAAAATATAAAATTACTGAGCCATACATTTTATACACCGGTCGGCTGGAGCTGAAAAAAAATACGCCAGGATTAATTGAGGCGTTTAAAGTTTTGAAAAAAAGTTACAATCAGCCGTTAAAATTAGTCTTGGTCGGCCAGCCAGGTTTCGGTTTTGAAAAAGTCACAAAAGCCATCGCAGAAAGCGATTTGCAAAATGATATTATAATGCCCGGCTGGGTTGCGCGAGAAGATTTACCGTATTTGATGAGCGGCGCGCGCGCTTTTGTTTTTCCGTCATTTTATGAAGGATTTGGCATTCCGGTTTTGGAAGCTATGGCTTGCGGTACGCCAGTCGTCGCTTCGGGAATTCCCGCGCTTCGCGAAGTAGCGGGGGAGGCGGCGTATTTAGTTGATCCGGATTTTTCGGAAAATATTGCCGAAGGAATTAACCGAGTTTTAACTGATGAACATTTACGGAAAGATTTAAAAATCCGCGGACTCGCGCGGGTGAAAGATTTTAGTTGGGAGAAATGTGCGAGAGAAACGTGGAAAGTTTTAGAGGGGTTGAAATAATTTTTAATTTAAAATTTTGAATTTTGAGTCAATTTTAAATGGGGGAATTACAAAACAATCATTTTAATCTAGAAGAGCGGACAGCACAATTTGGCATAGCGATAATAAGGTTCAGTAAAACATTGAGTCAAGATGCTGTTTCAAGGCCACTTATAAATCAGTTGGTGAGATCGGGGACTAGCGTCGGTGCGAATTATATGGAAGCCAACGGTGCCAGCTCCAGAAAAGATTTTCAGAATAAAATTTATATTTGCAAAAAAGAAGTTCAAGAAACAAAACATTGGTTGAGAATGATCGCGGAGTGTTGCCCCAGCTGTAGAGAACGGGCAAGAATTTTATGGGCCGAAGCACAAGAGCTGACTCTAATTTTTGGAAAAATAGTTTCTACTTTAAATAGCAAAAAAAGGGACGAACAGATTTTATAAATTTAATAATTTAGTCATTCATTAAAAATTCAGAATTAAAAATTTTAAATTAAAATAAAGAGAGGTCCGTCCGCAAATTGGATTTAGAGTCCAAGTCGCAGGCAGACCTCAATGGGTGGGATAGAAGAGTCTCAAGAGTCGAGACTCGGGCGGGACGAACTAGTACAGGTCGTCGGCCGGGTCCTCGAGCTGTCCACCGGTGTGGAGCAGCCGGAGGTGGTCGTCGTCGCAGGCCAAGGCGATCGCGCGATCGCGGTCGCGGGTCTGGCGCCAGACGCCGTCGGGATCCCTCACGAGATCGGCGGGATCGTCTTCTCCGTCGTCGCCACGCTGGTCGGGCGACAGCAGTTCGCGCAGTTCTTCGGACAGTTCGCCGCGGTTCAAATCGCACTCCGCGAAACGTCGGCAAGCCATTCTACCCACTCCTCCTTCCCAACTCCGCTCGGATGAGCGAAGTGATGACCTCCTCCTGATAGTCATCCAGTTGTTTAGAAATTTTTCCAAGCAACTGGATAATTGTCAGGAATTTCCGCCTCTTCGGTGGATTTATTTTTTTAAAAAAGTAGGGGCAGAAGAGTTTTTACGCTCCTCTGCCCCATCGTGTTCAATGCGCGCCCCGCGCTGCAGTTTCGGGGTAGGGCATTCGCGTTTCCTCCCTGCCGTTTGGATGTGGGTGCCTGCCACCAAACATTGTGTGGTCCAGAATACACACCCTGGGTTAGTTGGCCATCGGCGCTCGCCGGGCGGTGGGGGCGAACATCGAAATGTCGCCTGTCGCGTAATCGGTTAGAGCAGCCTTGGCCCAGCTCAGAACAGCCTCATCGCCGGCGTCGTCGTGCCGGCACGCGCTTCGGGGAATCCCGCTTTTGCCAGATGGCAGAGCGGTTAGCTCGGTCCTAAGCCGGTTAAGGCCGTGACAGAGCTTCCCCACGTTCGGTGGTTTTACTTTATCATATTTTTATAATTTTGTCAAGGGTTATTGACAAAATAAGCAAAAAGCCCCAGTTTTATAGGGCTTTTCTTTATTCCGTATTTATGTTATGATATGTGAATAATTAATAAAAATTAGTAATATTATGTTGGAAAAAGAATTACAAAAATTAGGCTTATCAGACAAAGAAGCCAAGGTTTATTTATCTTCAATGGAACTCGGGCCATCTCCGGTGCAAAGCATCGCGAGCAAGGCTGGCGTTAATCGCGCCACAACTTATGTGATGATTGAATCCCTGATTGAACGGGGACTGATGAGTTCTTTTGAAAAAGGTAAGAAGAAATTTTTCACAGCTGAATCGCCTTTGCGTCTTTTGGCTCTACTCCGAAAAGAAGAAGCGGAAATTAAAGATAAAATGAGAAATTTAGAAGAAATAATTCCGCACATGAACACACTTTTGGCTAACACGGAAGAGAGACCGAGAGTTCGTTTTTACGAGGGAAAAGAAGGACTTCGGGCGGTACAGGAGGATTTTTTACGGACACATGATAAAAAAATAGAAACAATTTATTCGGCTGATTATATTCGCCAAGTTTTTACCGATGATGAAAGAAAAGAATATGTGGAAAAAAGAATGGAAAAGGGGATCAAGGTTAGATCAATTTACACATTTGAAAAAGGTACTTTAGTGGATAAAACGGCCACGAGATGTAAAATTCCTACCTCAAAATTCCCGCTTTTTTGCGATATTATTATGTATGGCAACAATGTGGCAATAACTTCCCTAAAAGGGAGATTATTTGGCATTATTGTGGAAAGTAAAGAGTTCGCCGATACCATGAGATCCATATTTGAATTATCCTGGGAAGCTGCGGAAAAATATAAATCAGAAGAGAAAAAATAATTTTTTAGATAAAAAAACAGCCCGATTATTTTGGCGTGCCTATGTCCACTTAATGGATTCGGCAATCGCCGCAACTCTCGGGCTGGATCGCCTGAGAAGGGTAGTGTCCTGCTCTTCACAAGCGGGTTCAACGCTTGCGCGTTGTTGCTCAGTCTCCTGAATCTCCCATGGGGTTCTCCTTGTCGGAGAGGACTATCTAAAGCAGCAAGCCAAGGCCAAAAGCCTCAAAGCTAAGCCGCAAAAGGCGAATGGGTCTCGAACGACCTCTATTTACGCCCTCCTTTCTAGCGGCATGAAGCTTATCAGCTAGTCTGGTGTGGGTAGGTTGGATTGGTTGGCCGAAAGCCGCTACTTCAGAAATCCTCAAGAATTGGGACGAGGGCATCCCGCCCCATTGCTGATTCTAATTTAACACGGTATTAAAGATTTGTCAAGTTCAATTGACAAAACATAAGAAGTTAGCCAATGTTTTCTAATATTATCGGCCATAAAAATATCACAAGTTTCCTGACAAAAAGCTTGAAAAATAGGGAAGTTTCCCACGCTTATTTGTTTTATGGTCCGGCGCGTTTGGGCAAAAAAACCGTGGCTAGCCGCTTTGCTGAGGCTGTACTCGGTCAGCCGATTTTAAATCATCCGGATGTTTATGAGGTCCGCCGCGAGCGAAAGGAAAAAGAAGAAAAATTAGCTAAAAATATTAGTATTGAGCAAGTACGCGAATTGGAGCGAAAATTATCTTTGAGCTCCTTTTTAAATTCATACAAAATTGGTATTATAGAAGAGGCGGAGACTTTAAGTCTTGAGGCGGCTAATAGTTTGTTGAAGACTCTAGAGGAGCCGACGGCTAAGACCATAATCATTCTTATTTCTACGAGTATTTCGGCGCTGCCGGCGACGATTGTTTCTCGTTGCCAGACTTTAAAATTTTTGTCAGTAGCAAAAGAAAAAATTTATGACAGATTGCTAGAGCTTGGGGCAAGCCGCGATGAAGCGAGGGATTTGGCGGGAATTTCTTGGGGTAAGCCCGGCCTCGCGCTTGATTTTTGGGAAAATCGGAAAAATGAGGGGCAGGAGTCGGCGGTCGCGGAATATGAAGAACAAGCGCAAAATATTTTGGATTTAATGAAAGCAGAAACGCTGCGCGACAAAATGAAAATTTTTGATGAGGTTTTAGGAAAAGATCCGGGCACGGAAGATTTGTTTGGTTCCCTAAACCAGATTTTATCTCTTTGGACTTCGGTTTTACGCGACGCGGTAATGCTTCGCGAGGGATGTCCGGAACTTGTGGCGAATATGAGATTTTCCGAAGAGATAAAAAAAGTTTCCAGCCGTTTTGGCACAGAAAAATTTCCCGAGCTCTACCGAGAGATTCGGCTTGCTAGAAAATATTTTGGAGAAAATTTAAATCCGCGTTTGGTTTTAGAAAATTTAATGCTTTCTTTTTAAATAATTTTTTAAATTATGAAAAAAATCTATTTTGTTTTTTTTCTTTTAGCCGGACTAGTTTTGACGGGCGCGGGGTGCATTAGTTTTTCTGGCGGCGGAACAAGCGGAACAGACGGGGGAATTTTTAAATCAGCTGACAAGGCGGAAAATTGGGGGCAAAAAGTTGCCGTGGCGGCGGTGCAGCCAGGAAGCTTGGCGAACGTTAATGTTGTATCTTTGGTTTTTGATCCCGCGGATTCAAAAACAATGTATCTAGCTACGGCCGAGAATGGCCTTTTTTATACGACCGACGGCGCGGAATCATGGTTTACTGCCGGATCGCTTGCTGGCGGAAGAATTAATGCCGTGGCACCGGACGCGAAAGATAAATGCAATGTTTACGCCGCCGCGGGAAATAAAATTTTTAAAACTTCGGACTGCACGAGAAGCTGGCAGAATATTTATGTTGATACGCGCGCCGACCAAGCCGTGACGGCGCTCGCGGCCGATTCTTACACGCCGAGCATTATCTATGCCGGGCTTTCTGGCGGAGATTTTTTGAAATCCACCGATTCTGGGGCGAGCTGGACGGTGACGAAGCGTTTTGAAAATCAAGTCATGAAAATTTTAGTTAATTTTTACGACACAAGAATAATTTACGTTGGAACTCAAGGGCGGGGAGTTTGGAAAACAACAGACGGCGGAGCGAATTGGACAGACTTGAGCGAAAAATTAAATCAGTTCGACGGGGCGCGTGACTACAAAAATTTAATCTTGGATTTTTCTAAGCGCGATTCTTTGATTTTGGCATCTCGCTATGGATTACTCCGTTCGTCAGATGGCGGCTCGTCTTGGCAAGCGATAAATCTTTTAACCCCGCCGGGCAGCGTGGATATTTATTCGCTCGCAGCTAATCCGCAAAATGGAAATGAAATTTATTACGGGACGACTTCCACACTTTATAAAACGAGTGATGGCGGATCAAAATGGGTGACAAAAAAATTACCGACAACCCGCGCCGCGACGTATTTATTAGTTGATCCAGGAAACGGCAGTATTGTTTATCTTGGCACGACAAGATTTCAAAAATAATTTATAAATAAAAATAATTTTATGACAGGAGAATTTAGGGGTGAGGGGGAGTTATCAGGAGAAGCTTTAGAGGAACAAAAACATCAAGAATTTTTAGCCGCAGAAGAGGAAGTGGGCAAAATAATGGAGGAAATTAATAGAATATTTGCGACGATGCCAGACAGAAGAGAGGCGGAAAAAGTTGTATTAGAAAATTGGGGAGATAAAATGGATAAAGCTATGAAGGTGTCAGGAGAAGCCCTTAGAGAGTGGTTGAGAGCCATGGAAGAATCTCAGGCAAAATATAAAAGAGAAATGGGGAAATAATTATATTGAAAAAATATGAATAATTTTTTAGAAGCACATAAAGAAGATTTTGCAAAAACCGTGGAGCATTTGAAAGGAGAGTTGTCGGCGCTCCGGACCGGGCGGGCGAACGCGTCGCTTGTGGAAAATATTTTAGTTGAAGCGTACGGCATCAAAACTCCGATTCGCGGTTTGGCAAATATTACTGTTCCCGATCCGAGAACTTTGGCGATTGAGCCATGGGACAAAAGTGTTATAAAAGATATGGAAAAAGCGATTCAGATGGCGAATATTGGGATTAATCCGGTGAATGAGGGAACGAAAATCCGCCTCTCCATGCCGCAGATGACCGAGGAAAATCGGAAAGAAATGATTAAAATTCTTGGCCAAAAATTAGAGCTGGCGAGGATAAGTTTACGAAACGTCCGCGAGGCGGTAAAAGATGAAATTAATAAAGCGGAAAAAGACAAAAAAATTGGTGAAGATGAAAAATTTAGATTTCAAGAAGAGTTGGAAGAATTTGTTAAAGAAAAAAATGAGGAAGTAAAAACAATCGGTGAGAAAAAAGAACAGGAATTAATGACGATTTAATTTTTATGGCAAAAAAAGAAAATCAGAATGAATTAATGGATAAAATCGTTTCGCTTTGCAAGCGGCGCGGTTTTATTTTTCCTGGTTCGGAAATTTATGGCGGCATGGCGAATTCCTGGGATTACGGGCCGCTTGGCGTAGAACTAAAAAATAATGTTAAACAGGCGTGGTGGAAAAAATTTGTTCATTCCCGAACGGACATGGTTGGAATTGACGCGGCGCTGATTATGAATCCGAAAGTTTGGGAAGCGTCTGGGCATTTGAAAAATTTTACCGATCCGCTTGTGGAATGTAAAAAATGCCATGAAAGATTTCGAGCGGATAAAATTTCAGGTGACAAATGTCCGGCTTGCGGTGGGGAATTGACTACAGCAAAACAATTTAATTTGATGTTTAAAACTTTTATCGGTCCGGCTGAAGAGTCGGCGAACGTCGCGTATTTCCGTCCTGAGACGGCGCAGGCAATGTTTGTGGATTTTAAACAAGTCACGGAAACTTCAAGAAAAAGAATTCCTTTTGGCATTGCCCAGATTGGCAAGGCATTCCGAAATGAAATCACTCCGGGAAATTTTATTTTCCGCACGCGCGAATTTGAACAGATGGAAATTGAATATTTTATCCGCCCGCCTAGACTCGGCGAGGCTGGCGAAAAAGATTGGGAAAAAACTTTTGAATATTGGCACGAGGAAATGTATGAATGGATGAGGATGCTGGGCTTAGAGAAAAAACATTTGCATGATTTGGAAGTTCCGGAAAAAGAACGGGCGCATTATTCCAAACGGACGATTGATATCGAATATGATTTTCCTTTTGGCACGGATGAACTCTACGGCCTGGCTTACCGCACGGATTTTGATTTAGGAAATCATTCAAAGGCCAGCGGCCAGAGTTTAGAATATTTGGATCCGGAAACGCAGGAAAAATTTATTCCGCACGTGATTGAGCCGACGTTTGGCGTTGACCGGTCAGTGCTCGCGGTTTTATGTGAATCGTATAATGAAGAAGAAGCGCCGACTTCGGAAGAAGGGAAAACAGAACCGCGAGTGGTTTTGAAGTTTCCGAAATGGCTCGCGCCGATTAAAGTCGCGATTTTGCCATTATCTAAAAAAGAAGAGTTGGCAAAAGTGGCGCGGCCGCTTTATGAAGATTTGGTCAAAAATTTTGTTTGTGAATACGACGAAACGCAATCAATCGGCAAGCGCTACCGCCGCCAGGATGAAATTGGCACGCCATATTGTGTGACAGTTGATTTTGAAACTTTGGAAGACAAAGCCGTGACGGTTCGCGACCGCGACACGATGAAACAAGAGAGAATCAAAATTGAAGAATTAAAAAATTATTTAAAAAATAAGTTGGAGGAGTAAAATTATGGTTTTTAGAAACAGTCCATCATCAGAACAACACGAGGAACAAGAAAGAATAAAGTGGGCCGAAGAGACAATGAAACGAGAAATTGAACAAATCGCGGCTCAGTTAAACGACATTTTAGGAAAGGAAAATTATGTTATAGATCGAGAGGGGAAGATAACACCTACTCGACAAGGTGATTTAAAATTGGAGCCAAAAGAATCAGAGTTGGTGGAGCAATTGGAAAAGCGCTTGCGGCAAGTTTATGGCGACTTGAAGAAAGTTCATAAGAGTACTTAAGATATTTGTAGATTGGGACTTCATTTGCAGATTTGAATTAATTTTTTATGTTTCAAAAAAAAGTATTAAAAAGTGGATTGCGCTTGATTACCGCGCCGATTTCCGGAACTGAGGCGGCGACAATTTTAGTTTTGTGTAAAGTTGGTTCGCGTTATGAAGAATTGCCGCAAAACGGCGTTTCGCATTTTATTGAACACATGATGTTTAAGGGAACAAAACGCCGGCCAGAGACGATTGATATTTCCAGGGATTTGGACAGCGTGGGCGCGGAATACAACGCTTTTACTTCGCGTGACCACACGGGGTATTACATAAAAATTGAACAAGATAAAATTGAATTGGCACTGGACATGCTCTCTGACATGCTTTGGAATTCTAAATTTGATGAGAAAGAAATTAAACGCGAGTCGGGTGTGATTTCGGAGGAAATCAGAATGTATGAAGATAATCCGATGATGTTTATTGAAGATCTTCTGGAGCAGACGATGTTTGGCGACCATCCACTCGGCCGGAAAATCAGCGGCGATGTGGCGACCGTCAAAAGTTTTAATAGAAAAATGATGTTGGAGTACCGCGATAAATTTTATCAGCCGAATAATACGGTTCTAGCTCTGGCGGGAAAATTTGATGATCGGGCGGTCGGACTTGCTGAAAAATATTTTGGCGCGGGGGGCGTGAAAGCTAAACCAATTTTTAAAAAATTTGATTTTTCCGCGGGAGAAGCGAAGCCGAAATTAAAAGTTCAATTTAAAGAAACCGAACAGGTGCAATTGGCTTTTGGTTTTCCGGGGTTTTCCCATTCAGATTCAAAACTCTACGCCCTACAGCTCATGAGCATAATTTTGGGCGGTTATATGAGTTCGCGTCTTTTTATTTCCATCCGCGAGAAACGGGGATTATGCTATTTTATTAGATCATACGCGAATGTCTACGAAGATACGGGGAATTTAGTAATTCAGTCCGGACTCGATAAAACAAGAATTACTTCGGCAATCGGCGCGATTTTTGAAGAATTGGATAAGGTTGCTCAAAAGGGTGTGACGGAAGAAGAGTTGGAGCGGGCGAAAGAATGTGTTAAGGGCAGGTTGGTTTTGGCGCTTGAAGATTCAAGCCAGGTAGCCGATTGGTATGCCAGGCAAGATCTTTTGACCGGAGAAATTTTGACACCGGAGGAAAAATTGAAAAAAGTTTTTGCCGTGACAACGGGAGATATTAAAAAAATTGCGAAAGAAGTGATGCAGAAAAAAAACATGACTGTCGCTCTGATCGGGCCGTTTAAGGATGAAGCGCCTTTCGCGAAGTTCCTAAATTTATAAAAATTTTAAGATATGAAAAAAAAGATTTTTGTCGCCAATTGGAAAATGAATTTAACCGTGGCGGAAACAGAAGATCTTACGGAAAAATTGAGCCAAGGATTGCGAAGCCTTGCGAACGAAAAAACGGAAATAATTTTATGTCCGGCTTTTCCCGCCTTGGATAATCTTTCTCTAATACTTAGGAAAGAAAATCCGGCTGATTTGAAAATTGGCGCGCAAGATGTTTTTTGGGAAGAGAAGGGCGCTTTTACCGGAGAGGTTTCAGTGAAAATGTTGAAAGAGGCAGATTGTCGTTATGTTATTGTCGGACACTCGGAGCGCCGGAAAAATTTGGGAGAGACAGATGAAATGGTAAATAAAAAAGTAAAAATTTTATTGGAGAATGACCTTACGCCGATTGTTTGCGTTGGAGAAACTTTTGAAGAAAGGCAGAAGGGGATTCGCGATGTCCGGGTTGCCGCGGAAACCACGGCGGCGGTGGAAGGAATTGAGCTTTTTGGAAATAAAAAAATTATTATCGCGTACGAACCAGTCTGGGTAATCGGCACGGGCCAGGCGGTAGAACCGGAAGACGCGGAACATTCTCATCGGATGATTCGCGAGGCGTTATTAGAGATTTTTCCGCCAGATGCTATTGAAAAACATTTCCAGATTATTTATGGCGGGAGCGTTGACAGCAAAAATATCAGAGATTTCGTTGATAGGGAAAATATTGACGGAGTTTTAGTTGGAGGAGCATCGCTTAAAGTTGAAGAATTTGTTAAAATGATAAAAGAGATAGCATAATTTTTATGCCACTTGTCCACATCAAAAATTTATTGAAAGACGCGAGCCGCGGGAAATTTGCCCTCGGCGCATTTAATACGCAAAATTTAGAAACTACTTTGGCGATAATGCGCGCGGCGGAAGTTAATCGCGCGTCGTTTGTAATTCAAGTCAGCGAGGCGACGATTGATTATGCTGGATTGGAATCAATTACGGAAATTGTGAAAACCGCGGCAAAAAAAGAAATGAGGAATTCTCGGGCGGCATTGCACCTTGATCATGGAAAGAAATTTGAATCAATTGTAAATTGTATCAAGGCTGGATTTTCTTCAATTATGATGGACGCCTCGCATTTGCCTTTTAAAGAAAACATCGTAGTGACGCGCCGGGCGGTACAATACGCACATAAACACGGAGTATTTGCGCAAGGAGAAATAGGGCGGCTCGCGGGAGTGGAAGATGTTGTTCGCGTTGCCGGACACGAAGCTTTTATGACCCATCCGGACGAAGCAGCGGAGTTTGTTAAAAAAACCGGCGTTGATACTCTCGCGGTTTCTATCGGAAATGTTCACGGTATTACAAAAATCAGAGAAGGCGTGCCGAAACTTGACTTGGAGCGCTTGAAAGAAATTGAAAAAAAAGTTAAAGTTCCATTAGTGTTGCACGGTGCTTCGGGTATTCCGGAAGAAGAAATAAAAAAGGCAATAAAATTGGGAATTAGAATAATTAATATTGATACGGAAATAAGATTGGCCTTCACGGATTCCTTGAGGGCGACGCTTTCAGGCGACAAAAATATTTTTGATCCAAGAAAAGTTTTAGCCCCGGCAATCTTGGCAGTAGAAAAAGTCGTGGCGGAGAAAATGAAGATCCTCGGCAGCGCAAAGAAATAATTTTAATTTTAAGTATGTCATCTTACGATATTATTCCTTTAGGAACTATTGTTCTTTGTTTGGCTGGAATGATTTTTATTGTTGTGAGAAAATTTCCCGTTTTGGCGTCCATTAATATTGAAACCATAAAGAGCGAACAGGAAGCGGTTAAAAAAGAAAAAATTGTAGCCGAAAGGCTCAGCCGGAAAATTTCTTCCGCGGGAAAATTTTTATACGTCCTGCTTTCTCCGATTGGCCGGGCAGTAAAAGGATTATTTTCTAAAATTCACGCGAAAGTTTTGGATTGGGAGAAAAAATACGGTAATAAGAAAAAAGAAAAACAGATCTCTCTTCCTGATGCCGGCAGCCAGATGAAAACACTTTTTTTTGAGGCAGAGGAATGTTTGAAAACGGGAAAACTGGAAGAAGCGGAACAAAAATGTATTGGCATTATCGCGCTTGACCATAAAAACATTGAGGCGTACAAAAAATTGGGCGCGGTTTATTTAGAACAGAAAAATTATGAGAATGCCTTTGAAACTTTTAAGCATATTCTTAAATTAAATCCTGATGATGCGGAAACAATTCTTGATCTTGGAGCGCTTCACCGAGAGCGGGGGGAAAATGACGCGGCACTCGCGAATTTTAAGAGAGCGGTTGAGCTTGAGCCGGGGAGCCCCAAAAACCTTGATTTTTTAATTGATATCAGTATAATAGTAAAGAACAAAGATTTGGCGGAAGAGACGCTTAAAAAGTTGAGAGAGGTAAATCCGGAAAATCAGAAATTGGCGGAATTCGCGGAGCGGATTAAGGCAATTTAAAAAGGGTGTAAAAATTGAAGATCGCCCGAAATATTTTTTGTTTTTGGCTAGGTTATGCCGTTGTAGCTCAGTTGGTAGAGCATCTCCATGGTAAGGAGAAGGTCGCCAGTTCAATTCTGGCCAACGGCTCCATTCCTTTTCACAATCGGGGCCCCCAAACGAAGTTTGGGGAAAAACATTAGGGGGCAGGTACCGAAGTAGTCAAACGGGGCAGACTGTAAATCTGCTGGCTCACGCCTTCCAAGGTGCAAATCCTTGCCTGCCCATTGAGTTTAAATTATCCCCGTTTGCCGATGTAGCTCAGCTGGTAGAGCAACGGTTTTGTAAACCGTAGGTCGCCGGTTCGAACCCGGCCATCGGCTTTGAAGTAAAAATCTAAAATCATAAATCTAAAATAAATTTATGTCACAGGAAAATTTAATCAAAATGGAGTGTACAGTCTGCAAGCGCGTCAATTATTTTTCTCATAAAAATAAAAAGACCTTGAAGAACAGATTGGAACTCAAAAAATACTGCAAGTGGTGTAAAAAACACGTTGCGCACAAAGAAACGAAATAATAACCCGTCTGCCGCGAGGGTGGGCGCGTAATTTTTTCTTATGCCCGAAGAGGGAAAGCAGGAAGTTCTAAAGCTCCCGAGCCTCATTGTTTTCGTGAGCAGTTTTTGTCTGATGGTCTTGGAACTTGTGGCCGGAAGATTAATGGCGCCGTATCTCGGCGTTTCTCTTTATACTTGGACAAGTATTATCGGCATAATTTTGGCCGGAATAAGTTTGGGAAATTATTTGGGCGGCCGTCTCGCCGACCAGAAACTCTCTCGGCAAATTCTGGGATCAACATTTTTTCTGGCGGGGATTTCTTCCGCCGCCGTGCTTTATCTTGTCCCAACGCTTGGAACGGTTTTGGGGAAAATGAATTTACCGCTCGCTCTTTCAACCTTTCTTTTTTCACTTGTCATCTTTTTTCCGGCAAGCATGTTTTTGGGCTGCATCTCGCCGATGGTCATAAAGTTTGATTTAAAAAATCTGGAGCAAACCGGGCGGACAGTCGGAAAAATTTACGCCATGAGCACGCTCGGCAGTATTCTTGGAACTTTTGCCACGGGATTCTTTCTAATCTCACTTTTTTCCACAAAATATGTTGTCATTGGAATTTCCGCGATTTTGATAATTTTGGGAATTATAATTTTTGGGCAAGGCAGGGGACTCTTAAAAGACAAAGCCAATATTATTTTTAGTTTAATTTTCGTCGGAAGTTTTTTCCTGCCGCAAAATTGCGACAAAGAAACAAATTACTATTGCATCAAGGCAACCGCGACGGAGACTGCGAGCGAAGCGCAAGGTTATGTTTTGAAACTTGACCACTTGATTCATAGTTTTGTTTATCCGGGACAAGAAGAAATTTTGACTTACGAATACGAAAAACTTTATAAATTTTTGACGGACTATTGGTTGAACGAAAATAGGACAAATAATTTTTCATCGCTCTTTTTAGGCGGCGGGGGATACACGCTTCCCAGATATTTTGAAAAAAATTATTCCGGCGCGAGTTTAGAAGTCGCGGAAATTGATCCGGGCGTGACGAATTTTAATTATCAAAAATTAAGTTTAAATCCGGAAACAAAAATTAAGACCATAAACCAGGACGCGCGAATATATCTCCAGCGATTGCCGGCTGACAAAAAATATGATTTAATCTTTGGAGATGCTTTTAACGATTTTTCCGTTCCATATCACCTCACAACCCTTGAATTTGGGAAAGTGGTAAAAGAGCATTTGGCGCCTGGCGGATTTTACGCCGTGAATGTGATTGATGATTATAAATATGGAAAGTTTGTCAGTTCTTTTGTGAAAACCTTGGAAAAAATTTTTCCGAATGTTTATCTCGCCCCGCTTGCCCTGGATTGGAAAAAGGAGCATCGAAATACTTTTGTAGTTTTGGCCGGCGAGAAGCCGATAAATGAAGAGGGTTGGTCGGCGATTTTGCGAGTGCTTGAGCAAGGCGGGCAATACAGCAATATGGATAAAGCGAGTTTTCTTGTGAGCAAAGATGAGACGCAGAAATTTTTGGAAGAAAAGGGAGCGATTGTTTTGACCGACGATTATGTTCCGACAGACAATTTGTTAGCTCCGGTTTTCAATTACGCGTATTAAATTACGGGGGTGTAGTTCAGTGGTAGAACACTGGTCTCCAAAACCAGGGATGAGGGTCCGATTCCTTCCGCCCCCGCTTGGCCAAAGTTACCGTCCGTGACGGTTATTTTGGCCAATGAGGTCGGAGTTGGAGAGAAGCCGCGCCCCGTAAGTCCGTTGCGGCCGTTTCTGCACCGAGGAGCCTCCGATTCCTTCCGCCCCCGTGGAAAATACTGATCTTAGTAGAAAAATAATTTAACTTAAAAATATGAACAACGAAAATAAAGAATGTTGCCCAAAATTTAATCCGGAAAAATGGAACGAAAAAACGTATACCTGGGATAACAAGCCGTTTATAAAAGAAACTATTCCGACGTTTCTTCACATGCCGCTTCCCTCAATGATTGGTAAAAAAGTTACTAAAATGTGCAAGATGATGGAAGATTCGAAAAAGGCAGAAGCTAACGGTGAGGATGTTTTATTATTGTTCCACGATCCCAGCGCTTTTAAATCGGAAATATTTTTATCGGTTACCGGTCCGGTGGAAAATGCGAATAATGTGAATCTTTCCGGCACATTTGTTGCTAAAGTTTTTTCCGGCCCGTATAATGCCATTCCAAAATTTATAAAACAAATTGATGAATATTTGGCGGCGCAAGGAAAGAAAGCTAAGGATTATTATGTTCATTACGCCTACTGCCCCAAGTGCGCGAAAAAATACGGCGATAACTATATGATTTTATTCGCCCAGATTTAAATTTCCGCCCCCGCCTTGACCGAAACCGCCGCTTTGCGGAGTTAACGTAAATTTATGAAAAAGGCAATTCTTTACAATGTTATCGGAGTGCTCGCGGTCTTAGCCATAATAATTTTTAAGATATCAATGATCTGGGTAATTCTGGGAGTGTTGGCACTTTTTATTTTTATAATTTTTAATCCATTCAGACTTTCCGTTGAGGAGATTCCTAAAGGATTTGCTGAGAAAAAATTTAATACAGGAAAAGTAATCTTAAACTATATTGAAGGCCCGGATAACGGGCCTCCGCTATTGTTCATCCCGGGGCAGACGGAATTTTGGCAGGGATATAAATTGGTAATTCCGTATTTCGAAAAAAAATATCATGTTTTTGTCGTTGATGTCAGGGGACACGGAAAATCAACGCATACTCCTGGAGAATATTCATATAACATCATCGGCGAGGATTTCAAAGAATTTTTGAAAAATGTCGTTAGGAAACCCGCGATTGTATCCGGGCTTTCTTCAGGAGCAATTCTTTCGCTTTGGCTGGCGGCCAATGCGCCCGAACACGTTTCCGCGGCAATCAGCGAAGACCCGCCGCTTTTTTCTTCCATGTATCCAAGAATCAAGGAAGAAAAATACATGTATCACATTTTTAAAACAATGATAGATACTCTTGAACCGGAAAGAGATATAAAAAATTATTTTTTATTGCAGGGAATTCCTCATCCTAAAGGCAGAAAAGAACTTTTGCTGATTCCTTCTTGGATAGCCAATTTTATCACCGGACTTTTTTATCTCAATAAAAAATTTCGTCCCAAAAAACAATATGACGTGCCCATGGCTCCTTATAGCGGACGAGCGGGTTTCAAGTTTTTGAGCGAATACGATGTTGATTTTTCCAAGGCAACAATTGACGGAAGGTTAACCGAAGGATTTGATCCGGAAGAAACATTGAAAAAAATAAAATGCCCAGTTTTGTTAATCCAGGCAAAGTGCACACGAGATGAAAATTGGGGAATTATCGGAGCGCTGGAAGATGAAGATGTTCAAAAAATCCTCCCGATTGTAAAAAATTTAAAACATGTGCATGTTGATTCTTTCCACGATGTTCATTTGTCAAAACCAAAGATATTTATCAAAGTGGTTAATGATTATTTGGAAAGTTTAAATAAATAATTTTCCGCCAAAGGATAAAATATGCCCTTGGCACGACTTCCGTCCCCGCCACTATGCCCAAACTGTCATATCAAAATAGAAGATATACTATCACGTTGTACGACCCAGATTGGAAGAAAAATTTTGAAAACGAGGTTAAAATAATTCAACCAATTTTTGCCGGTAAAGCATTACAGATTGAACACATTGGAAGCACTTCTGTCCCGGGTCTAGCGGGAAAACCAACAATAGATATTCTTGTTTTAGTAAACGATGTTTCTGAAATTGATGGACTAAATAAAAAAATGGAAGATATTGGCTACAAGGTGTTGGGTGAATATGTGATGCCGGGAGCTCAGCTTTTTGTAAAGGAGAAAAATGATGTTCGACTGGTAAATTTGCACGTATTCCAAAAGGATCATTCCCACGTAAAAGAAATGCTTCAGCTGCGCGACTATCTTCGCGTTCATCCAGAGGATGTGAAAGAATATAGTGATTTAAAATTTGAGTTAGCCGAAAAGTATCCAAACGACTACGCCCAGTACCGTAAATATAAGGATGAGTATATGGAAAGGTTAAAGGATAAAGTAAGAAAAAGTTTTAGTTAAATTTTTATGAAACTTCTTTTAACTTCAGTTGGTTGGCGAAAAAATCCCGAAATAGGGAAAGAATTTTTAAAACTTGTCGGGAAAAAACCGTCGGAAGTAAAAATATTTTTAGTCGTGACTCCGAGAAAATATCTCAAAAGAAATAAATACATATTAAGATTGTTTAGGCAGTTTAAGGTGGCAAAAATTTCGGAAAAAAATGTTACGTTTTTTAAACTTGACAGAAAGGCCAAAAAGGAAGATTTAAAAAACATTGATGTTGTTTTCGTTTTTGGTGGAAACACTTTTGAGTATTTATACAGAATTAAAAAAACGGGTCTTGATAAATTGATAAAAAGTTTTGTCAAAAGGGGCGGAGTTTACGTTGGCTTAAGCGCTGGCAGTTATGTTGCTTGTCCCACGATTGAAGCCGCCGGATGGAAACATGCAGATACAAATTTTGTGAAGTTAAAAAATTTAAATGGTTTGAACCTAGTTCCTTTCTTGATAACAGCACATTTCAGTGAAAGATTTCGTCCTATCATCGAAAGATCGGCTAAAAACACCAAATATGAAGTTATTGCTTTGACTGATAAGCAGGCGGTGTTAATTAAGGGAAAAAGTAGAAAAATTATTGGAAAAGGAAAAAAGAATATTCTAAACTAAAATTAATTAAGTTCTCGCCCTCGGCGGAGATTCCTTCCGTTCACGCGGAAAATTCTGATTTTAAAACCAGGGACGTGGGTTTTTAACCCCGCAATACTCTATGCAATTTTTTTCTGATTTATTAATTGTGAAGAGTCTCTCAGTGTATAGTTTTTTATTAGTAGTGATGGTTAGCTTAATCAGTTTTTTGTTTATCAAAGACGGATCAAATAAATCTAAAAATCTACAAAAAATAATAGGTGGCTTGTCAGTATTTATTATTGCGATAATTTCCCAAAATGGATGGGTTTTTAGTTTATCGGTATTTGTAGGAGGTTTAATAATTGCTAGCGAGGATTTTATGAAGTTTTTTGCGGCAATTATGAAAACTTCCGGAGATAAAGTGCCAGAGACAATAGATGCTTTGAATGCGTCAAAGGCAAGTACAAAAGATATTGATAAAAAAATTGAAGAAGAAGGGGCCGGGGCGGACGTTAAAGTTTTTGGTGAGGAGGAAGGTGGTTTGGAAGTTACGCATTGTGGAGACAAATTAAAGATGGGTTCAAATGATCGCGTAAATGAGAGAATTGCTAAAATAAAAATAATAGAAGAACAGCTTCAGCCAATTTTGGCCACAGAATTTGGGAAAAATTATGAAAGTAATATGAAAATTACTAAGGGTAAACAATCTTTAGTCGTTGACGGATTGATTAGAAAGAAAAATAAAATTAGGAAAGTGGTGGAGATTAAATACATTAGTAAGGAAAGTTTCCCGGCCATTAAATATCTAATAGCAAGAATACGAGAGAAGCTCGCTAAAATGGATATTTCCAGGAAGATAATGTTGGTTATTGTTTCGGAGACCATGACCGTTGAAATAGCATCAAATATAAGGAAAGAAAATTGGGGACTTGCCATTTTATGGTTTTTTAAATTTGCTGATAACAAGGTATATCCAATATTAACAAAAGAAGAATTTGTAATACCCAGCGTGTCAGAGTCTTCAGAGGTATAAATTGATTGTTTATGCCAATCATTGAAATAAAAAACTTAACCAAAAAATACAACGGCTTGACGGCCGTTGATGGTTTGAATTTGGAAGTTCAAGAAGGGGAGATTTTCGGTTTGCTCGGACCAAACGGCGCGGGAAAGACGACAACCTTGATGATGCTCACCACGCTCGTGAAACCAACCTCGGGAACCGCTCTCGTCGGCGGATTTGATATTGTAAAAAATCCGGCGGATGTCCGGCGGTCGATTGGCATTGTTTTTCAGGATCCAAGTTCTGATGAAATTTTAACCGGTTATGAAAATTTAAAACTCCACGGCATGCTCTACGGTATGCCGGCGAAATTGCGCGAAGAAAGAATTAAGGAAGTTTTGGAACTCGTGGAACTAACGGAGCGAAAGAATGATTTAGTAAAAAAATATTCTGGCGGAATGCGGCGGCGGTTGGAAATGGCGCGCGGCTTAATGCACCATCCGAAGATTTTATTTTTAGACGAGCCGACGCTCGGCCTTGATCCGCAAACGCGCGAACACATTTGGAAATATGTGGACGATCTCGTCCAAAAAGAAAAAATTACAGTTATTATTACAACTCATTATATGGACGAGGCGGATAAACTTTGCGACCGGCTCGCGATTATTGATCATGGAAAAATTTCCGCTCTGGATTCGCCCGCGAAATTAAAACAAGTCGTGGGCGGGGATGTTGTAGTTTTAAAAACCAAAAATCCAAATTTGGAAAATATTAAAAAATTGGAATTTGTAAAAAAAATCCAGACAAAAGACGACATAGTTTCTCTTACCGTGACAAACGCCGGCGAACATTTGCCGGAAATTTTAGCAGCCATTGGAAAAGTGGAATCCGTAGAAGTCCATCTGCCAACGCTTGAAGATGTTTTCCTGCATTATACCGGCCGGGCAATTCGGGAAGCATCGGGCGAGGGCGGATGGGCGGAAAAAGTTATGGCTTTCAGGGCGAAGAAATAGAATCTAGAAAATAGAAAGTAGAATATATGAATATACAAAATGAATTAGTCGGAATTTTGGCCGTGTGGTATCGGGAGTTTAAAGTTTTCTTGCGGGAAAAATCAAGAATCGTGGGGTCAATCGTCACGCCGGTTCTTTGGCTTTTGATTTTCGGCGGGGGATTGGGCAGCAGCGTTTCTATCTCAGGATTAAATTATCAAGCTTTTATTTTCCCCGGAATCCTTACTCAGGCGGTGCTTTTTTCTTCAGTTTTTTTCGGCGTCTATATCGTTTGGGACAGGAAAGTAGATTTTTTGAAAGAAGTTTTGGTGGCGCCAATTTCTAGGACTTCAATTTTTATCGGAAAAGTTGTCGGCGGCACGACAGACGCTCTTCTCCAATCTTTGATATTGCTCGTGATCGGCTGGATTTTCGGCTACTTTGGAATAATTCCCGGACTTCACATCACGATATTTTCTTTTTTTCTCGCGATTTTGGTTTTGTTTATTACGACGACTTCACTCGTTAGTATTGGTTTGATTGTCGGATCGCAAATGGAAAGCCCGGAAGGATTTCAGCTGATTTCAAGTTTTCTTATTTTCCCGCTTTTCTTCCTCTCCGGCGCGCTTTTCCCGATTAACAATCTGCCGGCATGGCTCGCACCATTTACTTTTTTAAATCCGATAACTTATTGCGTTGACGCGCTTCGAAACGTTATTCTCGGCACGGCGCAATTTTCCTTGGCCCACGATCTGGTAATTATGGCAATCTTTACCGTTGTGGCTATCGCCGTCGGCACTTACTCTTTCAAAAAAATGAAGGTTTAGGGCGAACACTTTTGTGCTCGCCGCTTTCCGTTAAATCGGCTAAAAGCCGATTTTTAGTTTAGTTCCCTTGACATAGTTTCTTTTCCGTGTTATACTAAGTAATCTTAAATAATGTCGCGACTAATTTTTGTCCCGACAAGACTCGAACCTCTTTTGTGTCATGCATTAAATTATGTGGCCCCTACTAGAGAAATCGGGTCACTAATTTTTTTTATGACACCTAAAACACAAACGGCTGTTCGCTTTAGCGATCTCGGCCTCTCGCAAAAAATGCTTTCCATTTTGGAACGGCAGAATTTTTCCGTTCCAACTCCTATTCAGCATAAATGTATTCCCTTGGCCCTGGAAGGCCGGGATATCGTGGGTATTGCCCAGACCGGCACGGGCAAGACCCTGGCTTTCGGTTTACCAATGATTGAGCGATTGGCCAAATGCCGAGGCCAGGCTTTGATTTTAATGCCGACAAGAGAACTTGCCTTGCAGGTTGACGAAGTTTTGCAAAAAATCGGACGTTCAATCGGTCTCAAAACCGCGGTTGTAATCGGAGGCGCGTCTTCGCATCAGCAATTGCAGATGTTACGCCGCAATCCGCACGTCGTGGTTTCGACTCCGGGCCGCTTGATTGACCACCTTCATCAAAAAAATTATTCGTTGCGAAACGTAAAAATTATTATTTTGGACGAAGCAGACCGCATGTTGGATATTGGTTTCGCGCCGCAGTTGAAACAGATTTTATCTGTCGCTCCGAGCGAGAGACAGACAATGCTTTTTTCGGCAACAATGCCGGGAGCAATCGCGGAGATCGCCAAGGGGCACATGAGAACGCCCATGCGAATTGAAGTGGCGCCGTCGGGCACGCCGGCCGAGAATATTGATCAAAAAATATTTATTGCCAGCAAAGAACAAAAAATGCAGTTGTTAGATAAAGTTTTAACCGATAATTCTGGAACAGCATTAATTTTTGCCCGCACAAAATTTGGCGCTAAAAAGATTGCGGCGAATTTAAATGCGTCAGGATACCGCGCGGCGGAAATTCATTCTAACCGCTCGCTAGCTCAGCGCAAGGAAGCGCTTGGCGGTTTTAAATCCGGTAAATACCGAGTGCTTGTCGCGACAGATATTGCCGCTCGCGGCATTGATGTGAATGACATCGCCATGGTTATAAATTTTGATTTGCCTGACAATCCGGAAGATTACGTGCATCGTATCGGACGCACCGGCCGAGCCGGAAATTCCGGCCAGGCAATATCTTTTGCCTCTCCAGGGGAAACATACGATATTCGGCAGATTGAGCGGTTGATCAGACGGGCGATTCCCGTTGTCGGTTTGCCGGTTTTGCCGCCCCGCCGCGCTAATTTAGTGGAAACCGACCGGGACCAGGGAAGAGGAAACGGAAGTTATGCCCGCGGCGGAAATCATAATTTTCAAAAACGAAGCGGTGGTTTTAAATATGGCGGCGCTCCAAAACGGCGAGGAGGCGGCCGAGAGTTTGGTTCGTTCGCGCGCCGCGAGAGTTATGCTCGCATTTAAGTAAGATTTTTATATGCGCGTGGCAATTATCGGCGGCGGAGCAGCCGGCATGATGGCAGCCGCGACAATCAATGAAAATAATCCGGAAGTAGAGGTTTTTTTAATTGAAAAAAACGAATCGCTTGGAAAAAAGGTTTTAATTTCCGGCGGCGGCCGCTGCAATATCACGACTGGAATCGCGGATATAAAAATCGTGCTTAAAAATTATCCGCGGGGAGAAAAATTTTTAACTCCCGCCATGCATCGTTTTTCGCCTTCGGATGTCCGCGACTGGTTTCTCTCGCACGGCGTACCGCAGCAGTGCGGCGATGATCTTCGCGTTTTTCCAAAATCCAACGACGGCCGCGACGTGGTCGGCGTTTTTGAAAGAATTTTTTCCCGCCATCGGACTAAAATACTTTTTGGCCACGCGGTTAAAAATATTGAAAAAAATCAAAACAGGTTTATTATTAATTTTAAGGAACAGCCGCCACTTGAAGTTGATCGCGTAGTTTTGGCTCTTGGTGGCGAAGCGTACCGCCACACGGGATCAACCGGAGACGGCTATGCGCTTGCTGAATCTCTGGGACATCACATAAGTCCGCTCGCGGCCAGTTTATATTCTTTTGTCACGAAAGAGAAATGGCCGAAAGAAATTTCCGGCCTTACCATTCCGAAATCGGCGGTTATCGTAAAACGTGAAAAGCGTTACCGGACAGCCGGCTCGGTTTTATTCACTCATTGGGGCGTCTCCGGTCCGGCAATTTTTGCCATGTCGTCTCTTGTTGCCTTTTTAAATTTTAGTTCGGCCGAACCGTTTGATATTTTTATTGATCTTATTCCCGATGCGTCGGCGGAAAAAATTATTACTGATATGAAAAATTTTGCGCGGGAAAATCCCCAAAAAAGCTTTAAAAGCACGCTGCATCATTTTGTTCCGCGGTCGCTCGCCGAAATAATCGCGCGGGAAGCCGGGATTCCTTCTTTAAAAAAGAATGCCGAAATAAGCAACGCGGAAATAGGAAAAGTTGGGCGATGGTTTAAGTTTTTGCCGCTTCATGTTGTTGGAGGAGGGGCAGGCGAAGAATTTGTTACAGCCGGAGGAGTGGAATTATCTGAAGTTAATCCACATACCATGGAATCAAAAATTTGTCCCGGGCTTTACTTCGCCGGAGAAATCTTAAACATTGACGGTTTCACTGGCGGATTTAATCTTCAGGCCGCCTGGACTACGGGACGCGCGGCGGGGGAATCTTTGGCTCGAAATGAGAAATAACCCGCCTGGATTTGACTTTTTTATTGGTTTGAGTTATAATTAACATAGAAAAGTTAAGTAGAAACATCGTCGAATTTCTACAAATAAATTATATTTATCGTTTCGTTACTATGAATGGTACAATCAAAACTTTAGTGGTGGAAAAGAACTTCGGTTTTATCACCCCAGAAGATGGATCAAAGGATGTCTTTTTCCATGCCACTAGCCTTCAGGGCGCCGAATTCGGACAATTGAAATCAGGCGATGCTGTGACATTTGATGTCGAGCAATCAGAAAAGGGTCCGAGAGCCGTGAACGTTGTCAAAGCGTAAAATCTTTGAAGAAAACAGAGCTGCTAAACCGGCTCTGTTTTTATTTTATTTAATTTTAAAAAAGTGCTAAAATAATAGAATATGTTTAAACCAAAAATTTATCTGCCAGTTTTATTTTGTCTCGCGGCCGGAGTTCTGGGCTTGTCTTTTTGGCATTTTGAAAATGGCGGGGAGGGGACAGTGCAATTAGCGGCGAGCAGTTGCTCAACCGCGCCCGTAAGTTCGACGACACTCATCAATACTCATCATTTGCGTACTGATACGCACGGCTACGGAATTTTTCCCACTAAAGACGGCGGATATTTACTGACGGGCGACACTATTTGGGCCAACGCCATGGCGGTTCCAAATCCTTTCACAATTAAAACAAATTCTAAAGGCAGCGCTTCGTGGAGCAAACAATACAGTAGTCAAAGCATGCCCGACAGCGGCTATGACATAAGGCGCCTCGCAGTAGAGACATCGGACGGGAATTTTATTACCGCCAATAATATTTTAGATTTTATTGACGCCGCCTACGAAAAAGTGTTGGAGGTCACCGGCGATATTTTGGTTACTAAACTAAATTCCAAGGGCACAAAACAATGGTCAATCATGCTCGGCGATTATAGTATTGATTGGGTGCAAGATATGTGGCCAACATCTGACGCAGGAGTAATTTTGCTCGCGCGATTTATGGAGACGGGTTATGGCAATGACATCGCCGACATTGACGCTATCCCTAAATACAGTGTTTTGATGAAAATTGATAAAAATGGAAAAGTAGTATGGACTAAAAAGTTAAATTTTGAGGCAATAGAGATGCAATATCTCTCGGACGGCGGCTTTATCGCGCTCTCCGAGATTAGGCCGCCCACGATAGAACAAGAAGGAAATCCAATGGGACTCGAAACCGCGATCGGGGATTTGCCAACCGTTATCAGGTTGGATAAAAATTTAAATCTTCTCTGGGCCAAAAGTATAGAAATGATTCCGTCCACTATCAACAGTTCTCCTACAACCACAACAACGCTTAGAATTTCCGGCGGAGATTTTCAAACAGTACAGGCCGCACCAGACGGAGGTTTTATTGCCTTCGGCTTTGCTAATCTTTTGGCAACGCAAGGGCTCCTGGGGAATTTAACCGGGATAACGTCTTTTTCCCCACAGTCGTTTATTGCGGTAAAATTTAATTCAGCAGGAAATTATTTATGGGGGAAAAAGTTAACCAGCGGCTCAATCGGCGGTCTGAGTTCAAACGATTTTATGGTGGCCAAAACCACTGACTCTAATTTTGTGATGATGCGGAGCGTGGTTCGCGATAGCGCTGGATTACAGGCGAAATACAACGATGCCGGAGAAAAAGCAAAATTGGTAACGGAAAAATGCAAAGAATATAATTGTAAATTGCCGGGCGATGAATACGAGATTCCCGAAGTTAAGCCGTTTGCCGAAAGCTCAGCCGCCGCCGCTAAGTTGTTGAGTGAAGCATGGGCGGCGAATATTGAGTTAATTAAAATAGACGCGGATTTTAATCCCAGATGGATTAAACAAATTGATGTGGAGCGGAATTTGACCTGGGAAGATATCCAGCCGACTTCCGACAAGGGTGTGGCGATTCTCGGCACCATTGAAACTCGCAAACAATATTATTATCTCGGCAGCTGGTATCCTTACAAGGAAGCGACATTGATAAAAGCGGATGTGAATGGAAATGTGGTTTTGCCCAGAGCTGTTGGTTTTGAAATGGAGGGTTATGTGGACGTTAGCTCGTACGACGAAGCGACAGTGGAAGATCAAAGTTCATATTTAATAACACAAAACATGAACGTCAGCGTAGAAAGTTATAAATTAAATATAAATAAGTCAGTAAACGAAAAAGTTTCCACAATCAAAAATACTGTCCGGAATATTGCATCTTATAAAAAAATCAGTGTTGTCCCGGTCTGTTCATATTTAACCTCAGGCGGAGCCTCTTCTGGATCGGGCACGACTCCGACAGCCAAAACTTGGGCCCAAATAAATTATGATAATGCTAAAGAAGATACGCTTGATGGCGCGCGAGCTACAGAAATCCACGAAGAACTATTGCCGATCTTGAACCAGATTTTTAATAATCAGGTCAAGATGACGGATAGTTTAGCCAGTATGTGGCAGGATTATGTTTTTCCGCGCCTTGTGACGCGCGATGATGTTGTGACAGTTGAAAATTATTACAAAGGTTTAGGATATAAAATTGACAGTTCCGAGGGCGGAGATCTTTATGTTTCAAGGATCGGCCTGACAATGCATTTGGATTTTTCTATTACGAGCCAGCTAGCCGGAAAATTAGAAGTGACCTATTAGAGCTGAGCTGGTGGGATAGTGATAATAAATTTAGTTATAAAAATTACCTTCTTGAGGGTAATTTTTAATTATCCGCGGTTGGCCTTGCTATCCCTTGATTTTTAAGGCAGTTTCTGCTAGAATTAAGGAAAAGGAAAGTTTGTTTTAAATCTTAAAATTTAAACTATGTTCAAGAAATTTTTGATTTTGACCGCGGCTTTTGCCTTAGTTTTGGCTGGCGCGGGATGTGGAGAAGAAAAGACTCCGGCAGCAGAAAATGAGAATCAAAACGCAAATGTTATCACGGCGAATGTTAACGGTTCGGTTGTGGAGTTAGTTGAACCGCAAGAAGAAGAGGAAACTGGCGAGATGGCGTTTGTTGAATTTGTTAATAAAACAATGGGCTACAAGATTGTTCGGCCAGATGGATGGTATTGGCAGCATCTTATCCAAAGAGAAATCGGCGAGACGATGCCTGAAGTAGACGATCTATTTGTCACCGATCCAAATCCATTACCGCCGCTTGGCACGGGATATCTCGGGAGAATTGTGATTGAAGTTTCAAGAAGAAGTTTAACCGATTTAGAAAGAAATCTTTCTGATCTGACTTCGCGAACCGTGACGGTCGGCGGAATTTCCGCGACAAAGTATGAAGGTGTGCGCTCAAATGAAATGGTAGAAAATCAAAAATATATTACTTATCTTTTTCAAAAAGATAGTAAAACATACCGGATCGCTTACACCATGAAAGACAGCACTACCGAAGACGAAGCGGTATTTACAAGAGTTGTGGAAAGCCTTAGTTTCTAAAATATAAATCAAAAAATTCCGCCGGGAGGAGGCGGAATTTTTATAAGTCGCAGATGTTTAATATTGTTATTTTAGCCGTAGGAAAGATTAAAGAAAAACACTGGCAGACGGCAGTGAAAGAATATTTGGCGCGGTTAAAGCCGTACGCCAGAGTTATTATTGAAGAAGTGGAGCCGGAACCATTTAAAAGGGAATCGGACAAGGAAAAGTCAAAACAAAAAGAAGGGGAGAGATTGCTCGCGGCTCTGTCTAAATATTCCGACAGTGAAATTATTATTCTTGATGAACGCGGCCGAGAATTAACTTCGCCGGAATTTTCTGAATTTTTTAACCGCGAAGCGCGGCGCATAATTTTTGTTATTGGCGGAGCCCTGGGGTTCAGTGAAAATTTTTCTAAAAGAACTTTTACTAAAGTATCTTTATCAAAAATGACCTTGCCGCACGAGCTTGCGAGAGTGGTTTTGTCGGAGCAAATTTATCGGGCGGCGACGATTGTTACCGGGAAAAGTTATCATTATTAAAGTATGAATTTTTTTCATGCGATAATTTTGGGAATAGTAGAGGGTGTGACAGAATTCCTGCCGATTTCCTCCACCGGCCACTTGATTTTGGCGTCAAAAATTTTACAACTGCCATCAACTGAATTTTTAAAAAGTTTTGAAATTGCTATTCAGCTTGGAGCAATACTGGCGGTAGTTGTTCTTTATTGGAAATCTTTTTTTGTAAAACTTGAAATTTTGAAAAAAATAATTGTTGCTTTTTTGCCGACGGCGGCGCTCGGATTAATTTTTTATAAAATTGTCAAGCAGTTTTTGTTGGGAAGTGAAGGAGTTGTTTTATGGGCGCTGTTTTTAGGCGGCGTTTTTTTGATTATATTTGAATGGAAATATAGTGAAAAACCGGACGCCGTGGAAGAGGTGGAAAAAATAACCTGGCGGCAAGCGCTCCTCATCGGCGTTTTTCAGTCAGTAGCAATTATTCCCGGAGTTTCCCGCGCCGCCGCGACAATTATTGGCGGCCTTTTACTCGGACTCAAAAGAAAAACTATTGTTGAATTTTCTTTTTTGCTCGCCGTTCCGACTATGATTGCGGCTACCGGACTTGATTTTCTAAAAAGCGGAGGGAATTTTTCTTTGGGAGAATTTGGTCTGCTCGCCCTGGGTCTTGCTTTTTCATTTTTTACGGCGCTCGCGGCGATTAAATTTTTCTTGAATTTCATCAAAAATCATTCTTTTGTTTTTTTCGGGGTTTATCGAGTTCTTTTGGCACTCGCTTGGTGGGTTGGCGCACTGTTTCTCTTGCGGGTTTAAAATGATATAATGTATGAAGGTTTGTTTGTATCTTGAATTTAAGCGATTTTTAAGAGGTTATTTTTATAAGAATGCGGGTACGGGTTTTTTATCGTCCTTTAAAAATTATTTAAAAGCGTTAAACTTGGCCGGAGTGGAGATTACGGAAAATTTGAAAGATAATTATGATATTTTACATATTAACATTCCATTTTTAAAGTCACTTTGGGCAGTCCGGCAAGCGAGAAAAAGGGGAATAAAAATTGTGATGTCGGCCCACGCTACGGCAGAAGATTTTAGGGGCGTTTGGCGGGTGAGCAATTTTTTGATGCCGCTTGCGCGCCGTTATTACCGATTTGCTTACAATCGGGCGGATATCGTCATTACCCCGACTATTTACACCAAAAGTTTGCTCGAAAAATATCCTTTGAAAAAAAGAATCGAGGTTATCTCCTGCGGCGTTGATTTCGGAAAATATTCTCTGGCCGGAAAAGAAAGAAATTATCGTAAACCCGAAAAAGATTTGGTTATTTTAAACGTCGCGAACGCGATTTCGAGAAAAGGCATAGAGAGTTTTATAAATTTGGCCAAGGCTTTTCCTGATAATAAATTTTTTTGGTACGGAAAAATTTTTAAATCTTTTTTGTATAAACGACTGCCAAAAAATTTTCCGCCGAATTTGGAATTTAAAGGATTTGTGTCCGACATTTTAGCAACTTATCGGGACGGAGATATTTTTGTTTTTCCATCACATGAAGAAAACCAGGGTATGGTTATTTTGGAAGCCGCAGCGGCGGGGTTGCCGATTTTAGTAAGAGATTTGCCTGCCTATCATGGATGGCTTGTCCATAACGAAAATTGTTTAATTGCTAAAAGCGAAGAAGAATTTCAAAAATATTTAAATCAGTTAATTTCTGATGCGGAACTTCGAGCGCGGCTGGGTGTGTCGGCAAAAAAAATAGCCGAGTCGGAAAATTTAAAAATTATCGGAGAACGTTTGCGCGCCGTTTATCAAAGTCTAATATGAAAGTATCAATCATCATCCCGGCCTATAACGAAGAAAAATTATTGCCGCGGTGTTTAAAATCAATTTTCTCCGCCCGCCTTCCGGAAGATTTTGAAGTGATTGTCGTAAACAATGCTTCAACCGATCGGACAGAAGAAATTGCAAAGAGCTTTTCCGGAGTTAAAGTCGTGACAGAATTGAACAAAGGAATTACAAGGGCCAGGCAAGCCGGGTTTCAAGCTGCGAGCGGCGATATTTTAGTTTTTTTTGATGCGGACACAATCATTCCTTCGGATTGGTTTCAAATCGCGACAGAAAAATTGAAATCTGATCCAAAACTTGTTGGCGTTTCCGGTCCATATCATTTTGAAGCAATTTCTTGGTGGGCGAGGGGGTTTGAATGGTTTTATAATTGTATTGTGATGCCATCCGGCGAATTTGTTTGGAAATATTTTTTGCGTCAGGGTGGAATAATGCTTTTAGGGGGAAATTTTGCCGTGAGACGCGAAGCCCTTGTGGCTATAAATGGTTTTAACACGGAAATAGATTTTTATGGTGAGGATACAAATCTTACGAGGAGAATGGCGAAGATTGGGAAAATAGATTACACCAATAAGTTGTTTGTTTATTCTTCACCGCGACGGTTTGAAGGAGAAGGTCGGCTGAAACTCATAATTAAATACATTATAAATTTTTTTGGAGAGTGGATTCTTAAAAAACCTATAAATAAATCTTACGAAGATTTTAGATAAAATTTATTGAAAATTTTTAAAATGAAAAACGGGAATAACAATAATCACAATCATGGTTACAAAAAAGCCTGGGTTGTTACTGTGGATATGGGCTACGGGCATCAGCGCGCCGCTTTTCCCCTAAAAAGTTTGGCTTACGGCGGAAAAATTATTAATGCCTCAAATTATACCGGAATGCCGCGCACCGATAGAAAAACTTGGCGAGAAAGCAAGAAGTTTTATGAATTTATGTCGCGGTTCAAGCGCGTCCCGTTAGTTGGTGAAGCGGCTTTCGGCATTTATAATAAACTTCAAGCAATCCCCTCGTTTTATCCCAAGCGCGATCTTTCCGATCCGAGTGTGCAGATTGAGCAGACAGCGGCCTTAATCAAAAAGAGAGAATGGGGGAAGCACCTGATCCACACCTTGAATAAGAAAAAAATTCCTTTGATTACAACCTTTTTTATTCCGGCTTTTATGGCCGAGGCCTGGGGATATAGCGGAGATATTTATTGTGTAATTTGCGATGCTGATATTTCCAGAGCTTGGGCGCCGCCCGATCCGACTCAAAGTAAAATAAAATATTTTGCTCCTAATTATAGAGTTGTCGAAAGACTGAAGTGTTATGGTGTTCCGGCGGAAAATATTTTTTTAACGGGTTTTCCATTGCCTGAAGAAAATACGGGAGGAAGGTATCTTGGAAATTTACGCCACGATTTAGGGATAAGGCTTACCCACCTTGATCCGAAAAAACTTTATACTTCAAAATACGCGCTGACGATCGATGAACACTTGGGGACAAAATGGCCGCCGCCAAAAACAAAGGGCCCACCGACCTTAATGTTCGCAGTTGGAGGTGCCGGAGCGCAGCGGGAACTAGGGGTAGAAATAGTAAAAAATTTGGCGCAAAAGATTAAAGCGAAAAAAATAAAAATAGTTCTTGTAGCCGGTATCAGAAACGAAGTGAACCAATATTTTAAAAGAAGTATCAGGCGTTTTGGTTTAGGGAGTTATCTTGGAAAAAATATTAAAATAATTTTTGGGGAAAATACTGATGATTATTTTAGAAAATTTAATCGGGCTTTACGGGAAGTTGATGTTTTATGGACAAAACCTTCCGAACTTTCTTTCTATACCGCCTTGGGCTTGCCCATTATTATTTCTTCGTCAATCGGTTCGCAGGAAGATTTTAATAAAAAGTGGTTGATAGCTATTGGCTCTGGGATTGAACCCGAAGATGTAAAGTATGTTGACCAGTGGTTTTTCGACTGGATTGATTCAGGGTGGTTTGCTAGAGCAGCCATGCAAGGATTTATGGAGGGAGGAAAATATGGAACTTACAACATTGAAAAGTTTATCAAGCACAAGATAGCGGAAGTTAAGGCCATGAAGATGGTTTTGCAGTATTAATTTTTTGGTTGATGTACTCCCTTTTTAAAAAAATATTGATTGCCATCGGCGCCACGATAGTCGCGATGGTTTTGTTTCTCGCAGTTTTATGGTTGCCGTCTTTTAATTCCCCAAAAGAAATTGAATTTGGCGTAAGTTTTAGCAAATCTTACGCTGATTATTTAGAATTGGACTGGAAGGAAACTTACCTTGCAATTTTGGACGATCTTGGAGTCAAGTCAGTGCGGCTTCAGTCGGACTGGGATAAAACGGAATTATCTGAAGGAATTTTTGATTTTTCCGTGCTTGATTGGCAAATGGCCGAAGCGGAAAAGAGAGGAGTTAAAGTATTACTCGCGGTGGGGAAGCGCCAGCCGCGCTGGCCAGAATGTCACATTCCTTCTTGGCTTGCCGAAACACCTGAAGTTGAAATTCAAGATAGGGCGCTTGAGTTTATAAAAACAATGGTTTTGAGATATAAGGATTCGCCCGTTCTGACAATGTGGCAAGTGGAAAACGAGCCGCTTTTGAATGCTTTTGGGGAATGCCCTCCGGGAGATATAAATTTTTTAAAACGAGAAATCGCGCTTGTAAAATACCTGGATGATCGTCCAATTTTAATTACCGACAGCGGAGAATTATCAACCTGGCGTAAAACGGCACATCTTGGTGATTATTTTGGCACAACAATTTATCGGCGCGTGTATAGCACCTATTTCGGGTATTTCCGCCATTTTTTTGCGCCAGCCTTTTATCGATTAAAAGCTAAAATGGTCGGATTATCTCCAGAAAAGGTAATTATTTCCGAATTACAAGCCGAACCGTGGATGCCGGACGGAAAAGAAAGCAGAGGAAGTCTTGAGGATCAAAAAAGCGTAATGGATGATGAATTTATAAAGAGACAAATTGAGTTCGCCCAAGAAACAAGGTTCTTTAAAGCCTATATTTGGGGAGTAGAGTGGTGGTATTGGGCAAAAACTCAGGGGGATGAATCAATTTGGGATATTGGGAAAAATATCTGGCAACCTTGATTTTCCTTTACAATTATTAAAAAAGTGCTATAATTAGATAAAAGTTATACACACCCTAATTTTTAACTTTTTAGACTATGGCCAATGAACCAGTAGTAGCTTATTGCGTAAAATGCAAAGCAAAAAAAGACATGAAAGACCCACAAGAGGTGGAAATGAAGGGAAAAGGCGGCGTGGCACGAAGAGCCATGAAGGGCACGTGCCCGGTCTGCGGAACAGGCATGTATAGAATTCTGGGAAAAAAATAGTTGAATTTGATAGTTTTGACTAAAAAATGCTGAAAATTAATTTTTCGGCATTTTTTTGGTGGTTTAGGGGCGGCGTCGTAGGCTAATTTAATCTTTCTTTAATTTTTCTCTGTTATATTATTAGGTGAGGGGCAATCGATTGCGAGAGGTTCGTCTTTGGCGAACCTGCAAATCAAAATTTGCATGCAAAGCAGTGGATTGTCTCTCGCCAAAAGATTCCCGGGTCAGTGGGAATTTTTTGTTTTTTGTGGTAAAATAAAGCAAAAGATAATTTATCTCATATATTTTATTATGCCTTTTTTTAAAATAAAGAAATTGGATTTTAAGACCGGTGGAAGATGGATTGTAGTTTTACGTGAAAAGGAAGCGCAGGCCTACGGTATCAGAATGGGCGATAAGTTGAAATTAAAATGGGATGGCAAGGAAACCGTAGTGACGGCTAATTATACTACTTCTAAGGTTGGCGAGGGCGAAGTGGGCCTTTTTAAAGAGATTTGGCAAGGGCGCGCTTTTCGGCCTGGCGAAATGTCTGAACTTACTCTTCTTGAACGGCCGGTTTCTATTGAATCAATCAAGAAAAAACTTTTAGGCGGAGAATTGAATTATAAGGAAATGCACGCGGTCGTAAAAGACATTGCGGATTATGTTTTGGGTGATCTGGAAATAACTTATTTTGTCGCTTCGGGTTTTGCCAGAAAATTTTCTAATCGTGAGCTTTACTATCTTACGAAATCTATCGCGGAAACTGGTGATACACTTCGTTTGCCTGGCGCGGTAGTAGATAAGCATTCGGTCGGCGGTTTGCCGGGAAATAGAACAACAATGCTTGTGATTCCAATTATCGCGAGCTTGGGTTTTAAAATTCCGAAGACTTCTTCGCGAGCCATTACTTCGGCCGCGGGTACGGCTGACACAATGGAAGTTTTGGCGCCAGTAACTTTCCCAATGAAAAAAATAAAAGAGATTGTCAGAAAAACCGGCGCTTGCATTGCTTGGGGAGGGGGAACGCGCATTGCTCCGGCCGATGATCGGATTATCAGAGTTTCTTATCCGCTGTCTCTCGAGCCGTATACAAAAATGATTGTTTCCGTGCTGGCGAAAAAAGTAGCCATGGGAATAAAATATTTAGTGATTGATCTGCCGGTTGGCCCGACTGCTAAAATTCATCGCGTCGCTGACGCAAAAAAAATTGAACGGATAATGAAATATCTGGCTAAACGATTTGGCATAAAAATAAAAGTGGACACGAGCGAGGCCCTAAAACCGATCGGCCGAGGCGTTGGCCCGTCCCTTGAGGCGCGAGATGTTTTGCGCGTGCTCCAAAGAAAAGAACATCGGCCGCTTGATTTGGAAGAAAAATCCTTGGAGCTTGCCGGTGAACTTTTGGATTTAGTTGGATTTTCTAAAAAAGGAGACGGCTATGATCGGGCGATGGAGGCTCTCCGAAGCGGCAAGGCCTGGAAAAAAATGCAGGAAATTATTCGGGCGCAAGGCGGAAGAGCAAATATTGACTCAGAAGAAGTTGTTTTAAGCGATAAAATTTTAAAAGTTAAGGCAAAAACTGCCGGCCAGATAGCAAGTTTTGATAATAAAGCTATTGTCGCCATTTGCCGAATTTTGGGGGCGCCCACTTGCAAAATTGCGGGAATCTACTTAAATAAGGTGATGGGCGACCGGGTAAGAAGGGGAGATGTGCTCTTTACGATGTACGCAGAAAGTAAGGATAGGCTTGATTTAGCGGAAAAGGCGTTAGAAAAGAATGAGGTTTTAAAGATAAAATAAAAGGTTACAATAATCATTTATGAGTATATTTAAAAAAATATTTAAAGGGAATACGCTGTATTATCCGGGATGTCTTTCTAAGTTTGTGGCGAAAGAGTTGGTGGAAAATTATCGTCGGATTTTGCGCGAAGCCGGAGTTGATTTTATCGAACTTTCGGATCTTGAAGTTTGTTGCGGTTCGCCAGCGCTTAAGGCTGGCTATGGTGATGATTTTAAAAAATTGGCGGAAAAGAATTTACAAGTTTTTAAAGATCATTCGGTTGGTCGAATTGTCACGCATTGCCCGGCGTGTTTTATGATTTTTAAAAAAGAATATCCAAAAGTTTTGGGTGACAAGTGGGACATTGTAGTCGAACACGCGACAGAAGTGTTAAATAAAAAAATTAAAAAGTTGGAAAGCCGTAAGGGTGATGTAACATATCATGATCCATGTCATCTTGGCCGGCAGATGGGAGTTTATGAGCCGCCGCGGGAAATTATAAAATCTTTAGGCTACGAAATTAAAGAAATGGATTTAGTTGGCAAAGAAAGTTTTTGTTGTGGCGGAGGCGGGGGAGTCCAGTCCAATGAATCGGAGCTAGCGGATAAAATCGCGAAAGACAGAATTGCTATGGCGAAGAAAACCGGCGCGAAAATTTTAGTTACGCCTTGTCCGCTTTGTTATATGCACTTAAAGAAAAACGCCGAGGGAGAAGATATAGATGTTAAAGAACTGTCGCATTTAATGTAAATATGCAAAAAGAATTTTTACCGAAAGAAACAAAAGAAAATATTTGGAAAGTAGTTTTTGAGTATAAAGCCAAGCGGGAAAAAACTTTGGCTAATTTAGGTTTGGATCCGGAAAAATTCCGTAACGAATTTAGAAAGATGAAAGAGGATTCTTTTCGCGATATGGAAAATTTGCGAAAGACAGCCATCGTTAATTTAGAAAAAAACGGGATTAAAGTTTTTGAGGCGAAGAATATTGCCGAGGCACAGAAAATTTTAAAAGATTTAACCGCAAGTGAGGAAGTGATTATAAAATCCAAAACTTCCGCTGCCGATGAAATAGAAATTGATAAAATTTTGGGCGACAAACTCGTGAGTACCGACCTGGGAGATTTTATTATGAGCATTGCCGGGGCGCGCGACATGCATCCGGTTTTTCCGTCATATCATTTATCGCCAAAACAGATCTCAGAAATTATTAAACAAAAATTTGGTGAAGATGTCCCAGCTGACGCCAAAAGCATTGCCGCTTTCGCGAGAAAATATTTGAGAAAAAAAATGGCCGAGGCAGGAGCGGGAATTACGGGCGCGAATGTTATTACTGCCGACGGCCGGATTGTGGTTTTGGAAAATGAAGGAAATATTTCTTTGGTTTCCCGCCTGCCGGATAAACATATTATAATTTCCGGCTGGGAAAAAATCGTGCCGACCGTGGAAGATGCCATGAAAGTCGTCCGGGCCGCCTCCGTTTGGGGTACGGGTCAGGACTGGCCGGTTTATGTTTCCATAATTTCCGGGCCGTCTAAAACCGCCGATATTCAAAATGAACTTGTGGTTGGAGCACAGGGCGCGAAAGAAGTTTATTTGATTTTATTGGATAATGGCCGTAGTCAAATGTTAAAAGACGGATTTGAAGAACTTTTATATTGTATTAATTGCGGCGCGTGTTTGAATTTTTGTCCGGCCTATCACCAGTTAGGCACAAAATACGGCGATAAATATTTGGGAAGCAAAGGAATTATTTTGTCGGCGTTTATGGCGGAACTTTTACGCGCTAAAGAATCAGGCTGTTATTCTTGTACTTTATGCTCCGCTTGCCTGGAAAATTGTCCGGCAAAAATTGATTTGCCTGGGATGATGAAAAAAATTCGCGGCAAATTAAACGCGGAGAATTTAGAAACAGATGAAAATAAAAAAATGATTGGAAATACTAGAAAGTTTGGCAATCCGTTCGGCGAAATAGGAGATGATGGCACGCCAAAAGAACTTTATTGCTGCTAAAAATTTGGATAAAAAATCAGGGCGGTATGAACGCTCTGATTTTTATTTATACTTTTATGCCAAGGATTTTTGATTATGGTTTGAAAAACGAAAATAGATTAATTTAACAATTTCCGTAATGGCGAAATAACAAATAACAACGCCAAAAATAATCAAGAAATGGCTAGGCTTGGGCTTTACGAAGTTAAATATTTTTTGTCCGAACGAAGTAAGCGGAAGAGTGATGGTAATCGCGATTGTCAAAACCGCAAGACCAATCAAGAATGATGAAGCGCGTTTGGCCGAGAGAAAAAAGAATTTTGTCCGGACGGAAAAAATTAGAATAATTTCCGTAAGGACGCTGCCGATAAACCAATTTGTTTGGAGTACGCCAGGCGAAATGCGGTAGAATAATCCAAAGAAAATGAAATCAAAGATAGTGCTTACTACGCCCAAGATTGTTGCCAGTAAAACAATTTCTTTGATGTTATAGCTTTTTGGTTTTTTTAATTCATCTTGATCGACCGTGTCCGTCGCGATAGAAATCATGGGAAAATCGGAAAGCAAATTTAGAAGAAGAATTTGAATCGGCAGCATGGGCAAGAAGTCGATCAAAAGCGATGCCGTGGCTACGGCAAAAAAATTGCCGAAATTGGAGGATAAAGTCACTTTAATATACTTTGAAATATTGGCGAAAATTTTTCGGCCCTCTCTGATTCCTTCAATAATTACCGATAAGCTCTTTTTTAGGAGAATAACGTCGGCGGCGTCTCTCGCGATATCGGCTCCGCTTTGGACAACAATGGCGACATTCGCAATTTTCAACGCCGGAGCATCATTAATTCCTTCACCCAAAAAACCAACTTCATTTTTTTCTTGCAATAATTTGATAATGTTATATTTTTGTTCCGGAGAAACGCGGGCGAAAACAAAGAAACGTTCTGCGGCGCTGTGTTTTTCCTCAATTGTCAACGCGTCAAATTCTTCACCAGTAATTACTTCGTTAGGAGAATTAATCAGATCTATTTTGTAGGCTACGGCCCCGGCTACTTCTCGGCTGTCGCCGGTCAAAATTTTTATTTTTACTCCTAATTTTTTAGCTTCTACGATTGTATGAGCTGCGGTTTTTTTAATCGGATCTACAAAAGAAATGATACCAAAAAATTCCAGATTGTTTTCCTCTTTTTCCAAATCAGAATTATTTTTGGCGGATATTTTTTTTCGCGCTATGGCCAGAACCCGATGACCGTGCGCTCCTTCCGCGGCCATCCAAATTTTTAGTGAATTTTTCAGAGACTCGTCTAGTTTTGGACAGAACTTAAAAATAATTTCGGGCGCGCCGCGTACGATAAGTTCCGCGCCGTTTTTGGTTTGAACAAGAACGCTGTTACGCCGCCGCTCGGGGCTAAAGGGAATTTCCGCCAGATGTTTATATTGGTTTATTTCTTCACGGACGGCCGGAGAAAGTTTTTCCCAAAGGGCGACATCAAAAGCGTCTGTTGGTTTTTTTTCTTTAGTATCTAAAAACGAAGAAGCCATGGCGGCAAAGAAGAGGCAGGCTTCTTCGCTATCAGATTTTATTTTTTCCACGGTGAGTTTATTTTCGGTCAGAGTGCCGGTTTTATCAGTACAGAGAACCTCAAGACTACCCAAATCTTCAATCGCTGAAAGCCTCTTAACAATCACTTTACTTTTTGCGAGACGCAAGGCACCGCGGGAAAGGGAGATCGTCGTGACGGCCGGTAATGGTTCAGGAATAACGCTGATAGCGAGAGCGATAGAAAATATAATTAGTTCGGGGATATTGGCTTTGTCTCCGCGGACAATAATATTAGCTAAAAATACAAGAACAATAGTAATTAAAATCAGACGTAAAATAAATTTGCTGAAACCAAAGATTCCTTTTTCAAAACTGCTTACGCGTTTTGTTTCCGCTGTCAATTTAGCAATCCCGCCCAGACCCGTATTTTTTCCGGTGGCGATAACAACACCCAGTCCTTTTCCGGCAACCACTGTTGTGCCGGAAAAACCCAAATTTTCCGCTTTATAAAAATCTTGGGCCGGTTTTTCCATGGCAACAGAAATTTTATGGACCGGAACGGATTCCCCAGTCAAAATCTCCTCATCAACCATTAAATTATTTTCTTCAAGAAAACGGACGTCGGCGGGAATTTTATCGCCGGCTTCCACAATAACAAAATCGCCGGGAACGAGGTTTTGACTTTCAATAGTCAATTCTTCATTCGCTCGGCGAACTTTAGCGTGAGATAATATGTATTTTTTAAGAAGTTTTAAATTTTTTTCAGAATGATATTCTTGGAAAAAGCTAAGCGTTGCGTTTAGCGCCACAAAGACCAAAATCATTATTGCTTCAGTCAGCTCGCCAAAAAAAGAAGAAATCAGCGCCGCGGCAAAAAGAATGTAAATAAAAGGAGATTTCAATTGGCGAAAAAATATCTGCCACCAGTGGGTTTCCTTAGCTTCAATTTCATTTTTGCCGTATTTGCCAAGGCGAAGGGTTGCTTCCTCAAGGCCGAGACCCGTTGAAGTTACCCCGAACTCATTAAAAATTTCCTCGGCGGTTTTGGTAGTGTATGAGGAAAAATTCATTTTAGTGTTTTTATGGAAAAATTCTGGTCGGGGTGGAGGGATTCGCACCCTCGATCTCACGGTCCCGAACCGTGCGCCTTAGACTACTGGGCCACACCCCGTAGTAGAACTTCGACTTGAAATAATACTACACTATTTTTTCAATTTTTGACTATGCACCATAGCGAATCATTGACGGATATTTTTGTTCGCCGCGAGCGAACCGTCGAAGTTTCACTACGGGGCACACCCCGTTAGAAATAAAAGACCGCAAAAGGTCTTAAAATTATTATACAAGATAATCTTTTTTTCGTAAACCCTAAAAGTTAGCCCCTTCACTAAAAGCAGAAAAAGGATTAAAATATATATACTCAAATAATTTTATGCAAGACCTCTTCGACGGAAAATTAAATAAAGACTTGGCAAAAAACGCGCCGCTCGCGGATCGTTTGCGGCCGGAAACGCTTGATGAATTTGAAGGCCAGGAAGAATTGATCGGCCAGGGAAAAATGCTCCGTAATTTGATTCAAAATGATGAAATTCCTTCCATGATTTTTTGGGGGCCGCCGGGATCAGGGAAAACAACTCTGGCGCGGATTATTGCCAAAATGACCAAGTCGGAATTTATCCAGATGTCAGCGACGGCTTCCGGCCTCGCGGATTTGCGAAAAATTGTTTCCGCGGCACAAAGCGGACGAAAGTTTAATAATCGCCGGACGATTTTATTTATTGATGAAATTCATCGCTGGAATAAATCCCAACAAGATTCGCTTTTGCCGTACGTGGAAAACGGAACAATTACTCTAATCGGCGCGACTACGGAAAATCCGTCATTTGAAGTTAATTCCGCTCTTCTATCCCGCTCGCGGGTTTTTGTTTTGAAATCCTTAACCGCGGAAAATATTAAAAATATTTTAAAGCGGGCGATTTCCGACAAAGTTCGCGGTTACGGCGCGCTTGACGTGCAAATTCTTGACAAGACACTTGACTATCTCTCAGGAGTGGCGAACGGCGACGCGCGGATTGCCTTGAATGCTCTAGAATTTGCGATTAAAGCCTCTCGAAAAGAAGGCCAAAAAATGATACAATTAAATCAGGAAACAATTCGCGAGGCTTTGCAAAAAACTCATTTGCTTTACGATCGGGCCGGAGAAGAACATTATAATATTATTTCCGCGCTTCATAAATCAATGCGCGGTTCGGATGCCGATGCCGCTCTTTATTGGCTCGGGAGAATGCTCGAGGCCGGAGAAGATCCGCTCTATGTTGCTCGCCGTTTAGTTCGTTTTGCATCGGAGGATATTGGCCTCGCTGACCCGCAAGCGCTCGTGCAGGCGACAACTGGCTACACGGCTTGCCATTATTTGGGAATGCCAGAGTGTAATGTAATTTTGGCGCAAGTTGTGGCCTATCTCGCTCGCGCCCCGAAATCAAATGAACTTTATACGGCTTACGGCGAAGTGCAGCGCGACATCCGGGAAACGGAAAATGAGCCCGTCCCGCTGCATCTTCGAAACGCGCCGACGGATTTGATGAAAGATTTGGGCTACGGAAAAGGATATAAATATAATCCAAATTTTAAAGAGCCGGTGCAGCAAGATTATTTTCCGGAAAAATTAAAAGGAAGAAAATATTTTAAAAAATAAGTTGACGCATATGACTGATGAAAGATGGTTAGACACAATTTCCATACTCAAAGATAAATTTCCCGTTTTGGAAGAAGGAAAGGAAGATTTATTGGAAGAAGAGGGAAGGGGCTTCCGGGAATTTGTAATTTTCAACGGTCCGCTCGGAAAAATGAAAATTGAACGTACAACCAAGGCCGTTGTCACCGGTAAAAAAACCATTGGCTCAAAAAGAATGGGCAGCCAAGCCTCGGTTGAATATCTTTATTCTGAAACGGAAAAAAGCCATAAATTTAAAGCTTACAAATGGGATGAAGCGCAAAATGATTGGATAGAGATTACACTAGAGGGAAGTTTATGAGTAGATTCAGAGAGAGAAAAAAATTTAGTGAAAAGGCGAGCGACGGCGACCGTCGCTTAAAGCTTATTAAGCTGATTATTTTTTTATTCGCGGGGATTATTGCTCTCCGCCTTTTTAGTTTACAAATTTTAAATAATGATTTTTATTCCGCCCTCGCCGCCGGCCAACACGAAATTTATAAAGCGATTTTTCCCGAGCGGGGAAGAATTTTGATGCAGGAAGTTGGCGGAAGCAGTGCCACGCAAGACGAAAAATTATATCCCCTGGCCACAAACCAATCATTATATCTTGTGTATGTTGATCCTCGTAAAATAAAAAATGCCGAGGAGTTGGCAAAAAAATTAGTTGATATTTTATATGTGAGGGAAGAAAAAGAGGGAGAAGAATTAACTCCAGAAGAAATTGAAGATATAGAATTTGTTGATAAAAAGAATTTGGAAGAAGAATTTTTGGCCAAATTAAAAAAAGAAAATGATCCTTACGAACCCTTGCGCCATGGAGTGCCCGAGACAACGGTTACAAAAATTAAAGATTTGCAAGCAGAGGGGATTGGCTATATTGAAGAAGAAGCGCGTTATTATCCGGAAAATAATTTGGGCAGCCATTTTTTGGGATTTGTTGGAACAAAAGATAATAAAAAAATAGGGCAGTACGGACTCGAGGGTTATTTTGAAAAAGAGCTGGGCGGGGTTCAGGGATTTCTTTCCTCGGAAAAAGATGTGGCCGGCCGCTGGATTCCGATTTCCGGACGGGAATGGCAAAAAGCCGAGGATGGCGGGGACATAGTTATCACAATTGATAGAAATATTGAATATTTTGCTTGCGGAAAATTGAAAGAAGCAGTGGAGCGTCATGACGCCGACGGAGGAACAGTAATAATTATGGATCCGAAAACCGGAGCGATTCTCGCGATGTGTTCTTACCCAGATTTTAATCCAAACGAATACTCCAAAGTAGAAAATATAAATGTTTATAATAATCCGGCGATTTTTAATCAGTACGAGCCGGGATCAATTTTTAAAGCCATAACTATTGCCGCGGCGTTGGATGTGGGAAAAATTAGCCCAACAACAACTTATGTTGACGAAGGGGAAGTAAAGGTTGATGATAGAACAATTAAAAATTCCGACTTGAAAGCGTATGGCGTGCAAACGATGACGCAAGTTTTGGAAATGTCATTAAACACCGGCGCGGTTTTTGCCGCGGATACGATTGGTCCGGAAATTTTTAAAAAATACGTCGAAGATTTTGGGTTTGGGACAACAACAGGGATTGAGTTGGATTTTGAAAATTCGGGCAGTATCAGTTCTTTGGATAAAAAAGGAAAAATTTGGAGCGCGACGGCTTCTTTTGGTCAAGGAATTTCCGTCACGCCGATTCAGGTTGTAACCGCGTTTTCAGCAATCGCGAACGGCGGGAAACTTATGGAGCCTTACATCGTTGACCGTGTTATAAAAAGTAACGGCGAAACAATTAAAACAGAACAAAAAGTTATCCGCCAGGTGATTACGCCAAGAACTTCAACTCTTTTGGGCGGCATGCTTGTTTCTGTGGTAGAAAATGGACACGGCAAGCGAGCTGGCGTTCCGGGATATTATGTGGCAGGAAAAACCGGTACGGCGCAGGTTGCAAAAAAAGACGGCAGCGGTTATGAAAAAGATATTACTATTGGTTCATTTATCGGTTTCGCGCCGGTTGAAGATCCGAGATTTGTTATGTTGACAAAGATAGATCATCCAAGATCAACGATTTGGGCAGAGTCTACGGCCGCTCCGTTATTTGGCGAAATTGCCAAATTTATGCTAAACTACTTGAAAGTGCCTCCGAGCAGGTAATCTGTGTTTACATATAAATTAATTTATGAAAAAAATAGTTCAAAAAATTTTATACGTTTTAGCCCGATCAATTTTAAAAAAATATAAGCCCGAAGTTATTGGCATTACGGGCAGCATGGGCAAAACTTCTACTAAAGAGGCGATTTTTGCCGTGCTGTCTTCTAAATTCCGCGTGCGCCAGAATTTAAAAAATTATAATAATGAACTTGGCGTGCCGCTTTCTATTTTGGGAGCGGAGTCTGGGCGGAAATCCATTTTGAGATGGCTTGGGATATTTTTCCATGGCATAAAATTAATTTTATTTCGAGACGCCGAATATCCGCAGATTTTAGTTTTGGAAATGGGAGCCGATCACCCGGGTGATATAAAATATTTAACAGAGCTCGCGCCATGCAAGGTCGGTGTTGTGACAGGAATCGGTCCGGCGCATTTGGAATTTTTTGAAAGTATTGAAAAAATTATTAAAGAAAAAAGAGTAGTTGTGAGCCATCTTCGTCCGGAAGGTTTCGCAGTTTTAAATCGTGATGATGAGAAAGTTTTTGAGATGAGAGAAAAAACGCGAGGTAAAGTTTTGACTTATGGTTTTAACGCGGAGGCTGAAGTTCGGGCCGGGGAAGAGGGGATGATTGGAGATGGTGTGGAAATTTCCGGAATGAATTTTAAATTGAGTTATGCTGGCGCGGTTGTTCCGATTTTTTTGCCCGGAGTTTTGGGGCGGCAACACATTTACGCGGCGCTTGCCGGCGCGGCCGTGGGAATTACTTATGGAATGAATCTTGTTGAAGTTGCTGAAAGTTTAAAAAGATATATAGCGCCGAAAGGCCGGATGAATTTGATCCCCGGCATCAAGAGAACTTTGATTATTGATGATACTTATAATGCTTCGCCAATTCCCGTGGAAGCGGCGCTCGGAGTTTTACAATCAATAAAACTTCCGGCGGAAGATGATAAAAAATTTGCCGTGTTGGGCGATATGTTGGAACTCGGAAGCTTCAGCGAAGAAGGGCATAAGCAAGTTGGACGGGCTGCGGCGGCGAGCGGAGTAGATTTTCTCGTGACGGTTGGCGAGCGGTCGCGCGATATAGTTCGGGCGGCAAAAGAAGCCGGAATGAGTGAAGATAAAATTTCTAATTTTCCAACACCGGAAGAAGCAGGAATTTTTGTTCAGGGAAAAATGAAACAAGGGGACATAGTTTTGATAAAAGGATCGCAGGGAATGCGGATGGAAAAAGTTGTTAAAGAACTTATGGCTGAACCCCTGCGGGCATATGAATTTTTAGTCAGGCAAGACGCGTCGTGGGCGCGTAAGAGAGAATAAGTTGTGATATTTTAGATTTAAGATTAAAGCGGGCCATGAAAGGCTCGCTTTTTGAAACCCCCATTGATGCTTGACAAATTCGTTATCATGGTTTATAAATAGAGAGCCGCTGACAGACCCGTGGGCGGCATGCCGGCCCGAAAGGCTCGGCGACGGAGGTTTGTTCGATGTACAAGTCAACGTCTGTCGCACAGAGATCGCGCTCTATGCGGCTACATGGGTCACTGGCTCTCGATCGAAACGACCGAGAGCCACTTTTTATACATACAGCGAGCCGCTGATTTTTTTGTCGACAATTTTTTCTTTTTTTGATATACTAAAAATCAGTTTAGAATTTGAGGCCTCATCGTCTAGCCTGATCTAGGACGCCTCCCTCTCACGGAGGAAACTCGGGTTTAAATCCCGATGGGGCTACCAAAATAAATTAGAAATTAAATACAAACTAGCAAAAAGAAATTACCGCGAATTTATTGCGAAGGATTTAAACCAGGGAAGGGTCGGAAACCGCTAGGTTTCCGTTCGCGGAAATATTAAAACCGCAGGGTTTTAAGGAGCGAAGCGACGTTTAATTTCCCGATGGGGCTACCAAAAATAAATTAGGAATTAAATAAAATAGTCTATGATTACAAAAATTTCCGAAATTATTTTTTTGGTAGGGTTATTGGTATTCGTGGGTGCCGGTTGCGGTAATAAAAATTCTGCTGATAACGAGGAACCGGTAGAAAGTGATTCAGCAAGTCTTTGCGACTCGGCCAAAGAAATGAAGTCGCCAAGTGATTTTGCAAAAGAATTAAAGGAAATTTTTGAAGAGGCCGGCGGCAAGGTAAAAATAACAGACAGTACGGAACAAGATTCGGCGAATGGAGAAATGTTTACTTTTGTTTGGGAAAATACACCTACGGCCAAGGATTTGGAAGATGCTTTTAAAAAACACGGTTATAAAATAGAAGTTCCGGGTACGGCTATGGTGGTTTCAAAAAATAATATTATTTTTGAGTTCAATTTGACGGAGGGATCTGAATGCGCACAAGTTATTGTCAAAAAAACAGAGGGGCCGTTTAATCGAGCCAGCAGGGTAACAATTAGTGAATGTGCGGAAATGAAGGCGTTAGCTCTCCATGCCGATGTAAGAAATCATGATTTAGGTACTGCTATGATTTGGGCTAAAAAATTATTCGACAGAATGGCCGTGATTGAGGCAAAATATGGCATATCGGAAAAACAACTCAAGACGATTTGTGAAGGAACAAGAGCCAAGGAATCGGGATTTGACGCCTTGGTGGATGAATGGGTGCGGTTATTGGAGTAAGTAAATAAGGTTTATAAATTTCTATTATGTTTCATCAAGTTTGGCATGATGTTCTATACACCCCTCTTTTGAATGTTTTGATTTGGCTTTATAATGTTCCGGCTTTTGGAAATTTGGGCGTAGCGATTATTTATTTAACAATCATTATTCGCGTTGTTCTTTTGCCTTTTACGGTTGTTTCCGAACGCAGCAAAATTTTATACGAAAGATTGGGGCAAAAGATAGACAGAATCGGGCAAGATTTTAAAAACGATCCGATTCAGAAAAAAGAAATGATTCGCAAGGTCATGCGCGAACATCGAGTGAGCCCTTGGGCAAAAGTTATGGTTTTAGGCGTTCAGGCTTTAACCTTGGTTCTTTTGTACCAAGTTTTCATTGGCGGAATTAATGGCAAGCTCGGCGACCTATATTCTTGGGTGACTCATCCAGATTTTATTAATACGGATTTTTTGGGATTTGACTTGGGAGAGGTGAGAAATTTATTTTGGAGTGGGCTGGTCGGCGCGGTTTTATTTTTAGAAATTTTTATTGACTACCGCGGCAAGTCAACCGGACTCACTAAATCCGAAGTGGCTTACATGATCTTTTTCCCCGCTGCCGTTTTTCTGACGCTCTGGATTTTGCCGATAGCTAAATCAATTTTTATTTTAACTTCAATTTGTTTTTCTTTTATTGTAATTTTCTTTAGGCAGATATTTAAAAAGAGATTTGAAGCGGCGCCCGCAGAGTCAAAGAAATAAAGATATAAAAATAAATTTTTGAAACCGGCCATAAAGCCGGTTTTTTTAAATCCCTTGACTCGCTATCGCTCGCTCAGAAAATAATTATGTCCTGAGTCTGTCGAAGGCCGGGGATTGACAAAATTTTCATTCCATGATATAAAGATATGTGCGGGCAAACTTTCGTAAATTCAATCCGGGAGGATTAAGACACCGGTAGGTGATTGCCTCTCCAACAGGCCCGCCTTGAAAGATACGAGCTACCGCTCGTTGGAAATATGACGCGGCAGATAACTGCCGTAAGCCGCTGTAGCGCAATACGGGTATGCGTTTCGGAGCAATACCCTGAAGTTGTGGAGGTTCAAATCCTCCCTAGCGGCTCTACGAAGGTTGGCGGCCGGCGGAAGATCTCAGCCGGGTACGTCAGCAGCGGCCAGCGCGCTTGGCGCGTGTGGCTTAAAAAAAAGCCCAGTGGCTAAGTCCAAGGGGACTAGAATTGGGAAGTGTGCTCTCCCGAGCCACAGGGGAGAGCGCCAAAGCTTCCGCGAGCCGAGCTCGCGTTGGCAATAAGTTGCGGTCGGTCTGAAAGCGCGAATACGAGCGTGGTGTCGGGTTTCCCCCGATGGCTCTGGGCGCTTGCCGGCCGCGACCTGCGCTGTTCCAAAGCGGCTGCCAGAATGCGGTCGTTGAACGCTCGCCGCCAGAATGCGGTGGGCGGAATGGCGCAGATCTTTGCTCCCCGTGGTTGCCTGGATGGTGGTCTGGGCATGGGGCATTAAGGTTTCCCGACGCCACTTGGGAAATCAGGAGGAACCCTGCTCGTCGTTATCCGCCTTAGGCGGACTGCGGCGGGTATAAAAATCTCGCGGGTGCCATCACACACTGCGAGATGGGGGCGGCACAATCGGACTCGGTGGGGTGGATCCTCCTGAGGAGGAGTTCCAGCCGAGATCGGTTCCGGGCCAAGGGAGGCCTGCTGTGTCGCTTTCTCTTAATCACGACCCATCGGGTTTGTCGGGCTTGCTCGGCAGCACGGTGGGTTGGGGCCCGGCGGTTGTCCAGGTGGTTCTGGGCAGGGCTTTAAAGGACGCTCTCCGCCGCTATAAGAGAGGTCTAGGCGTTCCTGTCGTTCCGCAAGGGGCGAATCCCGATACTGAAACCACACCAGTAAAGGGACATCAGGAAGCGACATAATCATGTTCCCCTCCCTGAGGAACACATGATTCCGGGCTATTTCCCGCCGTGGTATGCCTGCGATGTCGCAGTTTGCTCAGTACTTCCAAGTGCGGAATCCCGCGCGAGGAAGTCGCGATACTGCGCCGTGATGATTCATTCGTCACGGCGCCCTTTTTTATCGATGACCTTGACCCCGTAGTAGAATTTCGGAATGTGAAACGGCGTTATGCAAACAAGCTTTGTGACAATTTAAAATTTTTTTAAAACAAATTATTTTTTCCGGCTTTGACGGAAATCCGAAATTTCACTACGGGGTTGACAAAATTGCTTTTCAGAGTTAGTATTAGCCATAGGGTAGATTTAATTTTTAAATCTAAACAAAACAAAATATGGCTGATTCTTTAGACAAAATAATGTATTCGTTTGTCGTGGAAGACGTCTTAAAGGGCTTTTTTATCACTGTTCCGCCGGGTTATGTTGCCTGCGTTTACGACCTTGGCAGGGGAGTCCTGAAAAAAGTTTTGCATCCCGGTTTGCATTTAAAAATTCCATTTTGGCAGAGAGCAAAATTGTTTAATACTCAAACTTTGGAATACAATATCAGCAAGGATTTTAATTTGGATAATATCAGGGCTTTGGGCGACACGCCGATTGGTTCGGTAACTTTGGACAGCAAAAATATTGCGATTGAAGGGACAATTCTTTTGCGGCTGGATGAGGAACAAATCCCATACATCTGGCAAAACATCGGCGAAGATTTTGTGGAAAAAATTATCCGGCCGACGATTAGAAGCCGGCTCCGCATGATCGCTTCGCTCTATTCCGCCCAGGACATTGTTTCGCTTCAGAGAAATCAGATTGAAGTGGCGATTACAAACGAATTGGACAGAATTTTCCATCCGCGGGGAATCCACGTGGAAAACGTTCTTCTCTCGGAAATCGGACATCAATTCAAGAAAGAAGGCAACGCGTAAATTAAAATTTAATTTTATGCAAAAACAATCAGTGTCGATTATTGTGGCAGTAATTATTACGGCGATTGTGGTTGGTGGCGGAGTTTATCTTTGGCAAAGACAGCAAGCGCCCACCCAGGAATCTTCCGAATTGAGTAATTTGGAAAACGCCCCGTCTGTATCTGAAGAAAATCAGGTAAGTCCGGGATATGTTAACCAAGATTTAAAATTTTCTCTTGAAATTCCAAATGGCTATATTGTCGACAAAACAAGTGAAAACACTTTTCAAATTATAAGCAGGCCAACACCAGAGAATGAAACGCCATTACCGGAAATCAATATTAAAGTAGGAGAGTTAGATGATATAAAATCAGACACTATAATCAAAGAAGAAAACGTTGAAGTTAATGGCATTGCCGGGAAAAAATTTACTGTCTCTTACGGAGAAGGACAATGTCCGGTTTACAGATTTGATTCGCAAGGTAAGATTTACGAATTCAGTTTGTATGAATGTTTGGAATCAGCTATTTTTGAAGACGTAGCGAAAAGTTTCCGCATAATTTCAGAGTAAATATAGAAATAAAAACACGAATCTCTTGACCCCCACACCTATTTACCAATGACTCCGCCGTAAAGGCGGAGTTTTGTTTTAGATTAATAAGTTTAGAAGTAAATTATACACAAAGAAAATTTAGGATAATTAGTGTAATACTTTTGGTAAATAGGTGTGGGGGTTGACCGGGGTTCGTGTTTTGTTATAATGAAGTTAGCAGTCTTGACAGGAGATTGCTAACTGGTGTAAAATAGATTAATATGGAAAAACGAAAGGAAAAATTGCTTTTGTCGGTTATCCACGAATATATAAAAAAAGCCACGCCGGTTGCTTCAAAAATGCTCGCCGGGCGGGGCGGTTTTAAAATAAGTTCGGCAACATTACGAAATGAAATGGCGGATTTGGAAGAAGAAGGATATTTAGTTCAGCCGCACACTTCCGCCGGCCGGATTCCGACCGAGGCGGGATTTGCCTTTTATCTCGCCAATCTTCCGGAGGAAAAATCAGAAGTCGCGGGAAAAGAAAAAAAAGAATTAGAACGGGCGGCGCGGACGGCGGAATATCCGGAAAAAAGTTTAGCCAAAGTTTTAGCCGAACTCTCCGAAGAAGCCGTGATTTTGGCTTTCGGGAAAAATGATGTTTACTACACCGGACTCTCCAATCTTTTTTCCAAACCGGAATTCCACGACCAGAATTTAGTTTATCGGATCGGCGAAGTGGTTGATCATTTGGACGAAATTATAAATGAAATTTTTGAAGAGACAAAAGAAGAAATAAAAGTTTTAATCGGCAAGAAAAATCCCTTCAGCGCAGATTGCGGCGCCGTGGTTTCAAGATACCGCGGGAAAAACAAGAAAGCTGGGCTCGTCGCCGTTTTGGGACCGATTAGAATGGATTATGGAAAAAATATCGCGCTCATCCGCGAAGTAAAAGATTTGTTAAATAAAATATAATTATGGCAGACGATAAACAAAAACCAGAAGAAAAAAAAGACGCGGCGCTTTCGGAATTGGAAGCGTGCAAAAAACAAGCCGAGGAATATTTGAATGGGTGGAAAAGAGCCAAGGCGGATTATTTGAATTTAAAAAAAGAAAATGAAACAGCGAGCGCGGAGCTGGCGCAATTTGTCGCAGGCGGAATGCTCTTGAAATTTTTGCCGGTCTATGACGGCTTGAAAAAAGCCTGCGCCATGGAAACGAGCGGAGATAAATGGGTTGAGGGAATTTTAAATATCAAAAAACAATTTGAAGAAGTTTTTAAGAAATTCGGAGTGGAAGAAATAAAATCTGTCGGCGAAAAATTCAATCCGGAATTTCATGAGGCCGTCAGCCGGCAAAAAAAAGAAGGTGTGGAATCGGATATCATAATTGAAGAAGTTGGTGGCGGATATAAGATGAATGGAAAAACGATTATTCCGGCACAAGTAATTGTTAGTGAATAAAAAATTATTAATTTTAAAAACTATGCCAATCATAAAATGGAATCCTTGGGAACAATTTGGGGACTTAGATAGATTTTTTGAAGAAGGCGCGGGCGGTTTTGTCCCGGCGTTAGATATTTATCAAACCAAAGACGCGGTAGTTGTTGAAACTCCGCTTACCGGCATTGATCCGGAAGACGTGGAGGTCTCCATTGAAAACGATATCTTAACCGTTGACGGAAAAACCGAAAGGCAAAGCGAGGTTGATGAAAAGAATTTTTACCGCAAAGAAGTTCGCTACGGAAGTTTTCACCGCTCGGTTCGTTTGCCGGTCGCCGTCCTTGGCAACAAAGCCGAAGCCAAATCGGAAAATGGAATGTTGAAAATCACAATCCCCAAAGCGCCGGAAGCGAAGAGCAAGGCGATTAAGGTGAAGGTTGTGAAGGGGAAGAAATAATAATTAACAATAAATAGTATGGCAGAAAGATTACTATACCACGAAGGCGGCTCAGAGCTTCTTCGAAGAAATGCAATCAGAGAGTATCTTGAAGGGTTGAAGGACAAAAGAGCATTTGATCGCGGCGATCTTGTCACAACAATGGATGGTCCTTACGCAAACCAAGGATTAATGGTTGTTGAGAAAAAAGGTAATGGAACTGTAATGATTGCGCCAGCGCCAAATACGGTAGCAATACCCATGCAAGAATCGCAATTGTGGCATTTTGAAGATTTTCACGACGCATTTAGAGCGGCCCTTCAGAAATATCCCTACTCAATGGAAGAACTTTTTAGTGGCGATAAAAAATAAAGGGGGGTAATAAAAATAACAATCCCCAAAGCGCCGGAAGCGAAGAGTAAGGCGATTAAGGTGAAAGTGGTGAAGGGGAAGAAATAAATTTTTCAAGTTATATGAAAATTTACCATTATAGCCACTTCGACTACTGGCGCGACATCAAGAGGGGCTCGTGGAAAAGCAAAGAAAAACCAGGGCTCGGGGCTCATCGTAGAATGGGTCGTGAAGATACGGAGGCATGGGAGGCGGGTGCTGTCTTCGCGTTATTAGAACCATTGCCAGATAATTGGGTTAAAAACGAGCATTTTGAAGGAGTATGGGATTATTTAAGGAATGATATGGGGACTCTTTTGCTCGAACTTGAGGTTGATCCTGAGAAAGACAAAGTGTTTGTAGTTGACAGAGGCCATGTTGAGGGTTTTTTGTATGATGACAAAAAAGGAATTCCGGAAAGATATTTGCACTCTACAAGAAGAGAGGGAGAGCGGGCCTACATGGAAAGTAAGATACCCCTAAGAGACTATTTATCTAGAGCAAAAGAACTTGGCTATTCCATGCCCGAAGTGATTGTTTTAGAAGATGTTCCCCTGGAAAGGATTAAGGTTTCTGAGCGGCAGCCACTCATCGAAGAAGAATTAAGGGAGTATAGGGGTGAATACAGACGGAGGAGAATTAGGGACATTCGGGAAATTCCAGAACTGGCTCGTTGGTATGAACAACATGAGAGTGAATTGCGGAAAATGGAAGAGGGCGGCGAGAGATTAAGAAGGCGATAGATTACACCTTGTTTGCAGATAAATTGTTTTCCGCCTCTTCGGCGGACACAGAAATTTGTAAGTGAAAATATGTCTAAGATAAATATAAAGAAATCAAACCTAATAGACAGTCCAGTAGTCGCTGATTCTTTTAATCATCTAAAAAATGATGATGAGAATAAATTTTTTAATCGGCCATACGTCAAAGGAATTATAATTGGCGTATCAGTTCTTTTTATTTGGGCAATAATTTCTTATTTGATCAGTAGGTTTTATTAAAAGATATGTGGAATAAAAAATTAAAAGTTAATATTGACAGATCGCAGCTTAAAAATAGTCCTGTAATTGTAGATTCTCCCAATGCAACAGTTTCCATTTCCGATATTGACAAACAAATACAGTCAATTTCTGTAGAAGCGAGATTATTAGGGACAAAGAAAGTCGGAGAAGAGAGTCCGCCGTCGGCAGTTGATTTTATGCCGATTGGCGAAGGGAGTAACGCAAAATTTGGAAGTGAAACTCTTGTATTTCAATCTCCAGTTCGTTTTAGAGTAATGAACGACGAAATTGAAGTTATAAATAATTTCACCTTGCAACCAGGTTCGCAATTACAACACCAACCGATAGAGCAAATTAAAGAATTCCAAACACTTACTGTCCCAATAGTTACGGTAGTATATGCGAATACCATTGAAACGATGAAAAAATTATCAATTTTGATGAAAGTAAACGGAAAAGAAGTTTTTAATAAAGATTGGACGTATAATGTTCCGTTCCGAAGGGGACCGACATTTACAATACCCTTAAACTAAATTTGGAAATTAATTAGTAATTAATAAAATAAGAAAAAAATAACTAATCATAAAAATATGCCAAAGATTTTAGGAATAGACTTAGGAACAACTAACTCCTGCATGGCCATCATTGAGGGTGGCGAGCCGAAAGTGTTGGAAAATAAAGAAGGCGCGAGAACAACGCCTTCGGTTGTCGCTGTTTCAAAAAACGGCGAAAGATTGGTTGGGCAAATTGCCAAACGCCAATCGGTGACAAATCCGGAAAACACACTTTATTCCATCAAGCGTTTAATTGGCCGGAGATTTGACGACGCGGAAATTGGGCGCGACATGAAAGTTTTGCCTTTTAAAATTGTTCAATCCGGAGTCGGCGTGAAAATAAAAATGTCGGACAAAGAATATTCTCCGCAGGAAATTTCCGCCATGGTTTTGCAGAAAATGAAAACCGACGCGGAAGAAAAAATCGGGGAAAAAATTGAAGAAGCGGTGATTACCGTGCCGGCTTATTTTGACGACGCGCAGAGACAAGCGACCAAAGAAGCCGGAGAAATCGCGGGGTTAAAAGTCCGCCGGATTATTAACGAACCGACCGCCGCGGCATTGGCTTATGGTTTGGATAAAAAGAAAGGTCAGCAAATTGTGGTTTACGATTTGGGCGGCGGAACTTTTGATGTTTCAGTTTTGGATATTGGCCAGGACACAGTTGAAGTAAAAGCGACAAACGGCGACACGCATTTGGGCGGCGATGATTTTGACCAAAGAATAATTCACTGGATTTTGGATGAATTCAGAAAAGATCAGGGGATTGATTTATCAAAAGATAATTTGGCGTTGCAGAGAATTAAAGAAGCGGCGGAAAAAGCAAAAATAGAATTATCAACTTCCATGGAAACGGAAATCAATCAGCCGTTTATAACTTCCGATTCTTCTGGCCCGAAACACTTGGTGATGAAAATGACACGGGCGAAATTGGAAGAGCTAGTTGGAGATTTGGTTCAAGCGACTTTGGAGCCGTGCAAAAAAGCATTGGCCGACGCGAAGATGGATATTAAAGATATTGAAGAAGTGGTAATGGTCGGCGGAATGACAAGAATGCCTTTGGTTCTCCAGACCGTGGAAAACTTTTTTAGAAAAAAACCAAACTTGTCGGTAAATCCGGACGAAGTCGTGGCAATCGGCGCGGCGGTTCAGGCCGGAGTATTGGGCGGCGAAGTGCGCGATATTTTATTGCTTGATGTCACGCCGTTAACTTTGGGTTTGGAAACCTTGGGCGGAGTTTTGACTCCATTAATCAACCGCAACACCACAGTTCCGACTTCCAAGTCACAAGTATTTTCCACGGCGGCGGACGGGCAAACCTCGGTTGAAATTCATGTTTTGCAAGGCGAGCGGCCAATGGCAACGGACAATAAAACTTTGGGAAGATTTATGCTCTCGGGAATTCCTCCGGCGCCGCGCGGCGTGCCGCAGGTGGAAGTGACTTTTGACATTGACGCCAACGGTATTTTAAATGTGAAAGCCAAAGACAAAGCCACCGGCGTTGAGCAATCAATTACCATTACCGCTTCAACAGGTTTATCAAAAGATGAAATTGAGCGGATGAAAAAAGAAGCCGAGGCGCACGCGGCCGATGATTTGAAGAAAAAAGAATTGATAGATTTACGAAATACCGCCGAGACAATAATTTACACCACGGAAAAAATGTTGAAAGACGCCGGCGATAAAGTTAAGGCTGAAGATAAAAAAGCGATTGAGGAAAAAATGGAAGCGTTGAAAAAAGTGAAAGACAGCGACGATAAAGAAGCGATTAAAAAAACGGCAGACGAGCTGGCACAAACGGCGCAGAAAGTCGGCGCGGCCATGTATCAGCAGCAACAGCCGCCGCAAGGTGGTCCAGCCGCCGGAGCGGGCGCAGAGCCAGAGAAAAAAGATGATAAGAAAAAAGATAAGACAGTAGAAGGGGAGTTTGAAGAGGTGAAGTAGGAATTACGAATTAGGAATTAAAAAATTGATATGCCAGAATTTGTAAAAATTTATGTGGCCGCGGGAGTTGTCGTAAAACAAGACGGCAAATATCTTTTGGTTCAAGAAAAGAAACCAAGCGCTTATGGCCTTTGGAATTTGCCAGCCGGGCGAGTGGAAGAAGGGGACTCCATTGAAAAAACAGCTGTTAAGGAAGCGAAAGAAGAAACTGGGTTTGAAGTAGAGTTGATTCGCGAACTGGGAGTTTTTCATGAAGATGTAAAAGTGGCGTGCAAGCACGCGTTTGAAGCAAAAATTATCGGCGGAGAACTGAACATCCCAGAAGACGAAATCTTGGATGTCAGGTGGTTTACTTATGAAGAAGTGCTTCAGATGAAAGATAAATTGCGTACGCCGACGATACTGCAAGCGATTGACATCATAGAAAAAAGAAAATAAAATGGCAAAAGATTATTATAAAATTTTAGGCGTTTCGAAAAGTGCGACGGCGGAAGAAATTAAAAAAGCCTTCCGCGAGTTGGCGCACAAATATCATCCGGATAAAAACGGCGGCAACGCGGATCAGTTTAAAGAAATCAACGAGGCCTACCAGGTTTTGGGAAATCCGGAGAAGCGGCAACAGTACGACCAATTCGGAACCACCTTTGAAAACGCCCAAGGCCAAGGTGGTTTTTCCGGTTTTGAGGGCTTCCGGGATTTTTCCGGTTTTGCCAATGGTTTTGATATGGGAGATTTGGGAGAAATGTTTGGATTTGGCGATGTTTTCGGCGGCGGACGGAAAAGGGGACGGGCGAGCCGCGGGCGGGATATTGAAGTGGAAATGAGAATTGATTTTCGCGAAGCAATTTTTGGCGCGGAAAAAGTTTTAGAAATGTACAAGCCGAGCATTTGCAAAAATTGCGGCGGGAGCGGAGCTGATCCAAAAAGTAAAGTTGTAGTTTGCGCAAATTGCGGCGGCGCGGGTCGGGTGCAAGTTGTGCAGAGAACATTTTTAGGAAATATTCAAAGCGTGGCGACTTGCGATAAATGCAATGGCGCGGGAAAAATTCCAGAAAAAGAATGCAGCGTCTGCCGCGGCAAGGGAGTCGTTCGCGACAGCCAGAAATTAAAAATAAAAATCCCGGCCGGGATTGACGAAGGCGAGATGATAAAACTTTCCGGCGAGGGCGAGGCGGCAGAGCACAGCGGAAAGTCGGGCGACTTGTTCGTGACAATGCGCGTCACGCCAGACAGAGAATTTAAAAGAAAGAAAGACGATATTTTGAGCCGGGTGAATATAAATTTTCGAGAGGCGGCGCTTGGCGATAAAATTGAAATAGAAA
>JBAZEY010000002.1:0-133847 GCA_041653675.1 Patescibacteria group bacterium
CGTGATCAAAATTATGGGCGGCACAGAAGGATAGCTCATGCCTAACTATCTCTTTAATTTTTTCAATTTTTTTATCCATATTCTATTTAGCGCGAGATTTTTTTGAGGTTTTAAGTATTTTGAATATATTTATAAAAAACCCATATTCTCCCTTAAAATTTATTTCAACCATTCTCTTATGAATTTCTCATAATCCCTATCGGACGTAATCAGTGTAGGACTGTCACCCGTAGTATCTCTCATCGAAACTTCTTCTGTTAACCTATCAATAAAAAACTGATTTCCATTTTCATCTTCTAATGTAATTATTCTATCAGTTTCGTTTACTTCAACTAGTTCTGATATCCCCATGCTTTTTGGAGGGAGATATTGCATTTTGATAACTTCCTCTAGCGAGAAATATTGTGATAAATCTTTGTCAAACTTATTTAGCGGTTTGATAATATAATACTGTCTCAAATCTTTTGGCTGATCTTCTAAATTATCAAATTTAACAAAACCCCTGATTTCGCCGATTACTCCACCTTGCGATTCTTGTAAAGTATTTTTTAATTCTATGTCCGGTATGGCTTGACACTGATAGAGTAATGTGTACTTATAGTTTTGTTTTTGGAAAAATAAAACTCCGGTGGCTATCAACAAAATGACGATTACGGAAATCAAGATTTTTTTATTTAAGATTGCGTTTTTGATGGTTCCTTCGTCCATATTTTTAAAATTAAAAATAAAAATTATCTAAATTATTTTTTCGGCATTAGCTAAAAAGAGCCTATTTATTTTAATCATACTCTATTTATTGCAGACTATAAAGCCCAAACAAAAAACCGCCACTTTAAACGGCGATTTTTAAAAACACGATCTAATCAATAGTTTCTTCACAAATATAAACTGTCTCTTTTCTACAATTCTTCCCACACTCCCATTTATCTAAAGAATTGCCTCGTTCTAATTTAAGAGTACTTCCCCAATTCATACAGTCAGCGCTATTATCAAACATCTGAGAGTAAATATAATTTTCTTCTGTTATAAAATCACCATTTGGATAATAAAATCCCTGCCAATTTTCAGATTTAGAGGCACACCCAGCACCACTCAAAACTAAAATCGATAGAGACAGCAAACCAATAATTTTCCAAAATCTAATACTATTTTTAAATTTCATAATAAATTATTATTTTAATTATCACTCATTGAATCCATATCAGCGGTTTGTTTTTTACCGTTAGACTCAAATTCTATATCGCAGGAATTTGTTATGGAATTATATCCTCCGCCAGTAACATTATTATATCTATCCCTAAACTTATCTACAATCCCTTGACATTTAATATATCGGTCAAGCATATCAGATTCTCTTAATCTTTCTTCTGTTTCATATAATCTTTTTTCGGTAATTACTTTTTGGACATTGAGCGTATTTAAATAATTGCTAAACGAACTGGCAGAAACATATAAAAAGTATGTCAACATCCCTCCTAGAATAATTAATATAACCAATACAATCAACACCAAAATCTGTTTCGCTTTCAACATAAATTTATTTTTTACTTTTGTTAATATTTTTGTATTTTTTTATCTATCTCAACGACATTGCATTTGTGACACTTTTTCTCGCAATTTTTCAATTTCTTGAAAATATTGGTTCTGCAAGTCCAAAAAATCTTTATCCGCACGAGTATGAAAAAGAATTACTTCGATAGCAACTACGGCCACGATAGCAACAACGCCGCTGACAACCCAGTAAATAAAATTTTTGTTTTCTTTTCGCTGATTGGCTAAATCTCCCTTCAATTCGATAAGTTCTTTTGCAAGCGATGTGCCCGTTGCCTGCTCTGTTAGAATTTCAGGTTGAGGTTGACCGGTAGATATTGGTTTTGGCAGTTCGACCATATTATTATCTATAAAACCCTCGAATTATTAAAACTCCATTCTGTTCGTCGGCAGCAATATCTAAATTTCTGTATTGATAAAAATCGATGCCACCAAAAGAAACGCCGGGCCCGAAAAAAACGCCAGGTCCAAATTCTATACCATTGACATTGATCCTAACCCTCGGGCTTATAGAGCCGTCAGGATTTTCTTGAAATATGTCTAAAAAACGATATCTGCCCATAAAATATTTGACTTAATATATTTTTTTAGCGGATACTCTCACCTATAAATATATTCTAATTTTATTTGATTTAATGTAATTTGTCAAAATTATAATTTATCAATACCCCCAAAACAAAAACAGCTTCTTCATCCTTGAACAAAGGTAAGAAGAAGCTGTTAACTCGTAGTTTTTATCAAAGTTCGCCAGAGGGTTAAACTCTTGCTACACCTCCGAAAAAACTACGAAATATTTTGTAAAAAATTACTTGACCGCAACCGTGCCGCTCGTATTCGCGTAATCAACTTTCGCCACGCTGACCATCTCCAACCCATTAATTCTCTCCTGAATCTTGGCCGTTGACTGCATTTCCGCGACTTGGAATTCCACTTTTCTGATATTTTCTTTAAGCGCGGATTGCTTGTCTTCCAAATCTTTGATGGCAAAACCCTTAATCGCCATGCTGTTTATTTCGGCGAGATAAAGCACGCCGAATAAACAAATCAAAACCAAGAGAGCGATGTTTATAGTTTTAACATTAGAAAAAAGTTTGTACCAAGCGCGCGGCTTAGCATCAGACCTTTCTTTTTTGTTTTTGTTTTGGATTAGCGCCAAGAATTTTGACATATTTTGCTTTCGGCTACTTCAATTTCTCGGCGGCTCGAAGTTTCGCGCTTCGAGACCGCGGATTTTGGGTTGCCTCCTCCTCACTGGGTACTATTGGTTTTTTATTTAAAATTTTTAAAATCGCTTTGTGGCCGCATTGGCAAACCGGAAAATCTTTTGGACAAGTACAGCCTGAAGATTCTTTTTTAAAAAACTGCTTAACAATTCTGTCTTCCAGGGAATGAAACGAAATTATCGCGAGTCGCCCGCCCGGGGGAAGAACTCGAACCGCTTGCGGCAAAACTTCGGTTAAATTTTCAAGTTCGTGATTTACGGCGATGCGCAGAGCCTGAAAAACTTTTGTGGCAAAATGGACTCTGCCGAATTGAAATTTTTTTGGCACTACTTCGGCAATCGCGTCTACTAATTTGAAAGTAGTGTCTATTGGATTATTTTTTCTGATTTCGCAAATTATCCTCGCAATTCTTCCGGAAAACTTTTCTTCGCCGTATTCTTTGAAAATTCTTTCCAGTTCCTGTTCCCTGCTTCGGTTTAAAATATCCGCTGCCGTCTCCCCTTCCTCGCCATAGCGCATATCGAGCGGCGCGTCGATCTGAAATGAAAAACCCTTTTTTGGATCCGCGATTTCCATGGAGGAAAATCCGAGATCAATTAAGATGCCTGAAATATTTTTAAAATCTTTTTGAAGGACAATATTTTCCAAATCTTTATAGTTTCCTTGCACCGCGACCAACCGATCCGCGTTTCCGATTCTTGACTTCGCGATTTTAATCGCCCGCGGATCAAGATCAATGCCCAAAACTTTTCCCTTCGGCGCGGTCCGTTTCAAAATTTCTATCGTGTGTCCGCCGGCGCCCAAAGTGCAATCAATAAAATTCTGGTTTGGTTTTGGATCAAGAAATTTTATAACTTCATTTAAAAGGACCGGAATGTGTTTGGCACCTTCTGCCATATTAGACTCCAAGCTCCCCTAACTGCTCGGCGATATCTCCGCTTGTTTTTTCCGTACCGCTCTTGTAAGTATTCCATTTCGCTTCGTCCCAAATTTCCAAACGATTGTAAAGGCCGGCGACAATAACATTTTTTCCCAGGCCGGCATACTTCCTTAAATAATCAGGCAAGACAACTCTTCCCTGTTTGTCTAAAGAAACGTCCATCGCTCCGGCGAGCATCAATCTTGAAAACGCGCGAGTGTTGGCGCGGCTGATCGGCAGCTTGGCTAATTTTTCCGCCAAGATTTTCCATTCGCCTCCGGTGTACAAAAAAAGGCAGTTGTCTAAACCTCGAGTCACAACTGCACCTTTGGCAAGTTTATTTCTAAACTTAACCGGCACTGCCAGTCTCCCCTTCTCATCAATTGTATGATTGTATTCGCCGATAAACATAATAATTTTGTGAAAGAAACAAAAGTGGAAGTTGGGGTATGTTTGGGTACTGATTGTTTGGTTAAAGTGGAATTGGCGCGTAATGTCTTGGCCAATTAGCCGCGGAGCTGTCGTTTGAACTTTTGATTAAGGAATTCTGAAGGTTTTCCTCAGGATCCTTTGGCTCAAAGCAACTCCGAGTTATCCACAAAGAACCATGTCTATCCCCACTTTTATCCACTTTCATATCTTATACTTCCATTTTACACCACTTTTCCTAACTTGTCAACCACTCTGTCAACGAATTTATTTTCTTTTAAATAAAACAAAAAATCCGCTTCTGTGTATAAGTGGATTTTTATATTTTGAATTAAGCTTGTGGATAACTGGCGCTGTCCCCTACAATTTCCATTTCTTAGGTTTCGTAATGTTCGGTTCTCCGCCGTACGCGGGCAAAACAATCTTCTCTCCTTTGCCCTTCATCATTTTTTCGTATCCTATTTTCAAAAACTTGATTTCACTTTTAAACTCATCTCTTTTTATTCCAACTACAGGTACGCGAAGTAAATTCCCTAAAACATTGGCCATTACCACGCCGCCCCGCACCGCCGTAAAAGATCCTGGCCCGGAAACCACGGCGACGCCCCCGATATTTTTTATTGCTCCCTTATTTTTCTTAAAAATTTTATCAATCAAAAATACCAACTTATCTTTTGCCTCGCGCAAAGTTTCTTTTTTAATATTTTTCCCGTCAAACAAAAAAACGGCTGCTTCATCGGCAACTGTCGTATCAATCGCTAAAAGTATTTTTTTATTTGTTAATTTCATTATTGATGAACAACCACGGGCGTACCCTTCTCCGCCCATTCAAAAACTATTTCCGCGTTAGAAAGCGCGAGCCGGACGCAGCCGTGCGAAACTCTTTTCCCCAAATGATTTACTCCTTCATAAATAAATTTGCTTCCGCTCTTCCAATAAGGCAAGCCATGAATGCCCGCGCCGCCTTTGGTGAACAGCATAAAATGCGGCATGAAAAGAGAGTAGGCATTGGAATACGCCACTTCGGATTTAGACATGACTTTGAAAGTCCCAATCGGAGTCGGCATTTTTGTCGTGCCGGTCGAAACCAGATATTCTCCGAGACTAAAACCGTTTTCAAAAATTTTCATCTTTTGCTCGCTGATATCAATATCAATATATTTATATAAATCAGTTCGGCCGCTCGGCGCGGTTTTATTTGGCATGGCCACAATTTTATTTTTCCCGTCAATAAACTTCCCTACTCCGACCAGCGTTCCATTTCGCGATCCTTTATCAAAGGAAAAAAATTGATCTTTCAATTTTCCCTCTCCGTCAAAAATTCTAACATGCGGCCCGCCGGTAAATCCGGCGCCCAAAACTATTTCGCTTTTGCCGTCATTATCCAAATCGCCCGCGGCCACATTAACTCCTCCGCGGAAACTTTGGCTATACCCCAAAAATTTTCTGATAAATTTTCCGTCCGTCCCGAAAATCTGAACTTCGGGAACATTTCCCCATCCCGGCGCGGCGATAACTTCTTCGCCATTTTCCGCGAGCACATCCCCTGCCGCGACCCGGACTCCGCTCCATTTATTTATACCTGTCGGATTAATTTTAAATAAAGCGACGCCTAAACTATTAAACACCTTTATTTCGAGATCTTGTCCCGGTCCGCTGCCGACAATTATTTCATCCTTGCCATCATTATTTACATCTCCCGCCCCAAGATTTGCGCCAAATTCTTTTTCTTCACCAAAAGCAAAAAACCCTTCGGAAATTTCCGCCTGGCCATAACCATCAAAAATTTTTATCTCCGCCGCCGCGTTCTCGGCCGGCGCGGTTATAATTTCGCCTTTGCCATCGCCGTCAAAATCCCCGGCGGAAACCGCAACCCCGCCCAAAAAACTTTCGTCATATGCCAAAAAAGAATTTACGAGCGACCCGTCCTCCCGGTAAATTTTCACTTCCGGCTTTTTACCGCGCGGCGCGCCAACCACAATTTCATTTGTTCCGTCTCCTCCCAAATCAATCATCGCCATGCTCGACGCTTCATCCATTTTTGAAAAAGAAACAAAAAAGCCCTTTTCAAAGGCAAAGCTTGCTGCGTTAAAAATTTTGACTTCAGAAACAAGTCCGGCGGCCGAAATAAAATCTGTCGGTAAAATTAATAAAAGTCCGGCACTTAGCGTGAAAAATAGAGTTTTTACTCCGTTAGACATATTCATATAGAACGCTCGTCCGGTAAAATTATTTCACCCCTAACTCATTTACCATGACGATTTTTTTATTTTCTAAAATATTATATAAAAATTTATCAGTGATATCTTTGCGATATTTAAATTCCTGCCGGCTCATTAAAGTATAATTAATTTCCCGGCTAAAATCTTTTTCAAAACTTTTAATTATGCGCGCCACTTTCCGATGGTTAAATCTGCCAACTAAAAGCAAATCCACGGAAATTCCCGGCATGCCGACAAAATGTCCGGTTAATGCCAAATAATCCACATTTCCCAACCGGCGGATAGCATTAACAAAATTTTTCTCTAATAAAAAATCCGCCTTAATGAGTAACGCCTTAAGTTCCGGAAATAAAATGAACGCGCTGTTTGCCTGAAAAAATTTTTTTATGACGTCTCTACTTTTAACTTGTTTAAATTTTCCGGAAAATTTTTTTTGACCGTCAACTTTGGGGACAAGGTAGCTTTCTTTCGGCGCCTCCACCTCTATAATTATTCCAAGATTTTTTAAATTTAAGAGTTCTCGGCGGACAGAATTAATTTGAGCATTAATCGCTCTCGAGATCTCCCTCACAAAAAACATCCTTTCCGTGCTATTCAAAAATAACTTCAACAATTTCACTCTGGTCTTTGAACCAAATAATTGTTCAAGGCCAGAACTGCGTATATTTTTAAGTTTATTTTTCTTCCCCATAGACTGCCTTTATAATCTTTACTTTAATCCCAAAAAACGTTATAATAAAAACGCTGACATTTTCATTATAATACATAAAAGTTAAAAAGAAAAGCCTTTAACCCAAATGTCCAGAATTGAATATAGCCAACTTATTACCGATTCTTCCGGAGGTGGAAAATCAACCTCCAGGAGTTTTGTTTTTGATTTGCCCAGCAAAGAAGAAGCTGAGGGCGCGCCAAAACACGCCTCCGGCCAAATTTTTGGCCTCGTTGAGATTGAAACCGCTGCCAGCAAAAAATCTTTAGCTTTTATTGACGCCCTAATCCAGGAAATAAAAGCCGCGGCGACGGGAAGTTTTGGAAAACCCGGACAAAAATCGCCCGAAGAGGTTTTTGAAAATTTCATACAAAAAACGAACTACCGTTACTTAGAACTTGTCGGGGGAAAATCTTCCGCCGCCTTCCTTGAAGAAGATTCTGATGGATTGCCAAAAATAAACGCCGTTCTCGCCTTCTTGGATGAAAAAAATCTTCACCTCGCGGGACGAGGAAAAATGCTGCCATTTTTAATTTACGAAATGAAACCCGGAAATTTTAGAATAATGAATATCACGGAAACCGCCGCGGGGAAGGACGCGCGATCTAGCAAACTTAGTCTCTTCACAAATATTGTCAGCGGAAAAATTGGCGCGAACGATTACTTGTTTTTTACAACTGAAAGCATTCTTGATTATTTTTCTTTGGAAAAAATATGTAAAACCGTTTCCGTGGCAACGCCGGAAGCATCAAAAGAAATGTTAGAAAACCTGCTCCAGGAAACTGCCAATCCGGGGACATCTTTTGCTTTTATGATCATGAAAATCCGGTCGGAAATTCCGGTGATTAAAGCTGCTCCCTCCCCCATTCCCGCTCCCGTCTCTTCTGGCGAAACATCTTCTCCTCAAAATTCCATGGACGGTTTGCTTAAAACCGCGGCCGACACGGAAAAAATGTTAACGCCATCACTTGGCTTAAATATCGGCGGCAGATTTTCTTCCTTCTTTGGCGGACTAAAAAACGTCTTTAGAAAGAACGAAATAAAATCCAACGCCCGCCTTGAATATTATTCTTCTCAATTCCATCCCCCAACCAGCATTAATAAATTTTTTAGATCGATTTCTCTTCTCCTCTTGGCAATTCTCCGCATTCCTTATTTTTTGGTAAAAATATTATTTTCATTTCTCTTTAATTTTCTCAAAACTCTTTTTTATCTTATAACTAATTGGAAGGGCCAGAGAAAAACCGCTATTGCAAACGCCGCTCTAAGTTTCAAAAAAAGCTGGGGAAATATTTTGCCAAAAACAGAAAAACTTCCCGGAACTTCAAAAGCCCTTCTCGTTTTTGCCGTCATCTTTGTCGTCCTTTTTGCCGGCAGCACCACCTTTCTTTATTTTAAATATCAGCGAGATCTCGCCGTAAAAGCCATTGCGGAAAAAGTAGAAGTTATCCAAAATAAAAAAAGTGCCGCTGAAGCTAATTTAATTTATAACGATGAAGCCGGCGCGAGAGCAACCCTTATTGAAATAGATACTCTCTTGGCCGCGTTCCCCCAAAAAACAAAAAATGAAAAAAATGCTTATCAAAATATTTCGGGAGAAGTAGAAGTACTTCGGGAAAAACTAAGGCATGTCGTAAGAATTGAAAACCCGGTCGCTGTGGTTAATTTTCCGGGGCTTAACTCCAGCGCGGTTGTTGATAAATTTATTGTTGCTAACAATAATATTTATGCTTTTGATCGCGGCGCTTCGGTTATTTACAAAATAAATTTGCAAAATAACGAGGTAGAAAGTCAAGGCGTTTCCGGCTTTAACTTCCAGGTAGTTTCTATGGAAAACTCTGATTCCGCCTTTCTCTACGAGCCGGGAAAAAAGTTTTTTAAACTTGATTTAAAAGAAGATATTCTAAAAGAGCTTGATGTGGTAATGGGTAATAATGAAACGGAAATTCAAGATCTCGCCGTCTACAACCAGAAACTTTATGTTCTGGATCCGCGCGCCAGCCAAATTTTTAGGCACATGGGAACCCTGACGGGATTTGGCGGCGGAGTAAATTGGCTTCGCGAGACAGTAGACATTGCAAATGCTAAAAGTTTAGCTATTGACGGCGCGATTTATCTTGGAATGACCGATGGAAAAATTTTAGAATTTGCCGTTGGCAAACAAATTGCTTTTACTCCCGAAGTTGACCCCGCGCTTTCTTCGGAAATAAAAATTTGGACCTCGGCTGAATCATCTTTTCTCTATGTTCTAGAGCCTTCCACCAAGCGGCTCGTTGTCCTGGATAAACAAGGAAAGTTAATTACTCAATACTTTTCCGAAAAATTTGATAACTTAAAAGATTTCGCGATCGCGGAAAAAGAAAAAAAGATTTATCTGCTCTCCGGAGATTTTGTTTACGAGATTGCCGCAACCCATCTGCAATAGGCGTATAAAAAATCACCCGCCGGTTAGGCGGGTGATTTTAATTATCAAGCGAGCGAGAGAAATGAAATTTTAATTTTATTTCCGAGCGAGCGCAGATAACACGAAGTCTTTTGGTTACTTTAAGGTAACTTTGGCACCAGCGGTTTCCAATTTTTTCTTCATCTCTTCCGCTTCGGCTTTGCCTACGCCTTCTTTCACTACTTTCGGCGCGCCGTCAACCAAGTCTTTCGCGTCTTTCAAACCAATCTGTGTCAATTCGCGAACCACTTTAATAACGCCAATCTTATTGGCGCCGGAGTCGGTTAACTCCACATTGAAAGTGGTTTGCTCTTCAGTCGGAGCAGCACCCGCGGCTGGAACACCCGCGGCCATCGCCATAACCGGCGCAGCGGCGGAAACGCCAAACTTTTCCTCGAGAATTTTTACCAATTCGGCTAAATCCAAAACTGATAATTTCTCAATCTGCTCGACAAGCGCCTTAAATTTTTCCGGCACTTGCACTTCTTTTTTTTCGTCTGCCATATGATTTTAAAATTATTAATTATTAATTAAATTATATTTAAACTGGTTTTTTTTCTGAGATTGCTTTTAACACCTGGACCAAACCGCGTAAATTTCCCGCCAAAACATTCACAAATCCGGAAACCGGCGAATTGATGCTGCCAACCAATTTCGCCAAAAGTTCCTGTCTGCCGGGAATCTGGGCAAGTTCAATAACTTTAGCCGCGTCAATAAATTTATTCTCAAGAGTTCCGCCAATAATTTTCAATGCGTCGTGAGTCGCCCGGAATTGATTTAACAATTTTGCCGGAGTAACTTCATCTTCAAAGCCAAATGCCACAGCAACGTTGCCATCAAAACTTTTTGGATCGACTCCCGCCTGCCCGGTCTTTTCCACCGCCAATTTGATAAGAGTTTTTTTCGCCACCTCGTACTCAATCTTTTCTTTACGCAAAATATTTCGAAGGATGGTCGTGTCCTTAACATTTAAACCCTTGAAATTAATAAACACCGCGGCTTTGCTTTTCTTAAAATTATCTTCCAGTCCCGCGAGAGTTTGTTTCTTTTGTTCTTTTGTTTTAGCCATATTTTTATAAAATTATATAAATAAAAAACTGTGGGATTACCACAGAACACGATAGAAAAACCGAAAAATCACGGTTTTTACCTCGGCAGGAAATTAAGGCGCCAGTTGGACAACCGCCTGCTGTCTTTGGTAATTTATATAAGTCTATAACAGAGCAAAAAATCTGTCAAGTTTAATTTGTCCACAAGGATTTTTAAATAAAAAAAGCCCGCCATCCAGAGTGAATGACGGGCGGAAATCGGCGTCCTAGACCGGGCGAATCCCGAGACTAGAACTTCCGACAGGAAGCCGAGCCGCACTCGGAGCTGGCGTCATCGTCAATCCCAGCCCAATTGAGCTCAACGCGGCCGCTGAGTACTTGGAAATGTGCCGCGAGTGCGCGATCACCACGATAGACGGAACCAGGCAGGTCCATTGCGTGGCCATTGCACTGCGTGAGATCTGTCACGACCTCGGGGTGTTGGATGTAGGCCGAGACACCTTCAAACGCCGTGAGACCGAGTTCGTTCTTCGCGAAGTCGTGGCGACAGTCGACCACCGAACGGTTCCGATTCTTACGGCCATCCTGCATCCGGATCCAGTACGGCCAAGGCTGGTTTCTCGGATCAAGAGACGGCGGTGGATACCACGGAACAAACGTATTGTCGTCACCGTCGAAATCCACGTTGCCGAGAGCGCAGAGCATCTTGAGCGGCAACCGCGGCTCCACGAGCACGCAAAGTGGAAACTCGCGATCCGGAAGTACCAGTTGCGAAGGAATTCTGGGAATCGTCGCGAGGTACTTCTCGAAGTTCGGGAAACCGAGTTCCTGACCGATACCCAAATCCCACAAGCGCTTGGCCTGGGCGACCCGCGGGTTATCGGCCTTGCCGGCCACGCCGCCGGACTTCAGCCGATCGATCAGCGCCTGCAGCTCCTGGCGGATTCCGGACTCTCCTCGCTTGAGGCGCGTGTCCTCGATCTTCAGGAGTTCCCCCACCTGTCTTGTCGTAAACGTCGTGTCTTCCATCTTCTCCTCCATCCCCGGTACGCATCATGCGATAGCCTAAAGCCAGCGCAGACGTCTCCCGGTAGATAGTTGCCCGTCTTCCGGACGGGCACGGTTTTTGCCGCCAGAACCATTTCCGGCGAACATTTTATTATTATCCGTTTAAACAAAAAAGTCAAGCATCCGGACGCCCGACTTTTATAAAAATAAATTTATTTTATTGTACTTCCCTTAAACTCTTTTCCTCTCAAAAGTTTCTTAAAATTACTCAAATGATTGGCTTTCACTATTATTACTTCCATGCCCCACTTTTCCGCCAACTGCGAAGCAATCGGATCAAAAGGCGCGTGCATTCTCGGAATCCATTTATTCCCAACCATTTTTCTATATTCCGCCCACTTTAAATTTTTTAACGGTTTGGCATCTTTAAACTTATTCGGATCTTTATCGTAGATATAATCTGTGTTAGTTAAATTAACAACCTTTTTCGCGCCAAAATTTTTTGCCCAAAGCACGGCATCTTTATCTGAGGAACATCCGGGCAGCCAGCCCGCGGCGATGATTATTTTTTTATTGGTTTTAATTTTTTCTGTTGGATCAATAGCCACTTTTTTATACGCCATCTCGCCAAAAATCGCCCTCACCAACTCCGCGTTTAATTTTGTCACGGCAATTCCCAACCAATCCAAATCAATATTTTTAATTTTTTCTATCTTCTGCGCCGCCGCGTTATATTTTTTATTTGTTCCTCCCCCGCCGGCAACGATAACCGCGCGATTACCATTTTTAATAAAATCCAAAATCGCCCGACGAAAATTTTTTAAAAAAATCGTGTCCACTTCGTCTGGCACGATAACCGATCCGCCAAGAGAAACGATCAATGTTTTCATGATTTATAAATAATTTTTTTAACGTCACGGCTAAATTTTCTTTTTAGCATAAATTTTATCTCTCTTCGCCCTTTCTGCGGCCATAACTTTAAACGGCGACGGAGTACGATACCGCGTTCTTCCCTTTCCACACCTGGCGCAAGAATATTTTTTCATACCCCGTAGTAGAAATTTGACTTGTATTTTACAATACAAATCTTAATAGTATATTAATTTTTATTATAAATAATACTTATTGCCAAAACATCTAGTCGCCGCTGACGACTTGTCAAATTTTCACTACGGGGCATAAATTTAAAATGTTTTTTCTACTCCGCCCACGGTAATTACCGCTCCGCCAATTTTAGAAAACTCTTTCGCGGTTTGGAAAAGCTGCGCCTTAAACATTTCGGCCCGACAATTATCCGCGCCCAAAACAAATACTTCTGGAGAAAAATCAATATACGCCATGCCGATCATAATTTTGACACTATTGATTTTTACTGTGTCCCCATCGTACGGCGCCTGGCCTGACTCATTTTTTTTCTGCTCACGGTAATTTATCATTTCTTCTTTACTCGGTAAGGCGGAATAATAACCTTGCGCTGCCTCAGCGGCAGTTGGACCAAGCAAAATTTCTTCAAACGCCCGGCGCTTTACAATAAGATCGTTCGGAACTGTTCGCTCTGTCGGAAAAACTGCTTTACAGTCGTTTGAATTTTTATTCAAATTTTTATTGCCAAAAAATATTCTTACCGTCGTTTCTTTCGCTTCAACCTTTTTTGCTTCCTGAACTGCATTTTTCAAATCAGCGCTAGCTTCTTTCATACCGCCAATATAACCAAAAAGCATCGCTCCTGCTGCGGCGGTTGAAATGATAATAAAAACTATTGCGATCTTCTTTTTCATAATTAAATATGAAACCGATTTGACTTTCTCCTAATATTATTTTAATCTGAATTTAAACTTCGGGCAATGGCGGCATATAAATAATCTCGGGGAGGGATGGAAAAGGAGGGCTGGAGATTATGCGCGAGGTTCTTGAAATTCTTGGCGGTGGCCTTCTGATCTTGGTACTTGCGGTCATGGCGGCAGCGCCGCTCTTCCTGCCGACTTTCCTGAAATATATCCAGGAGGAAAAGAACGAACAGTAGTTCAACGACAAAAAGGAGGGTCAAAAGCTCATGGCAATCGCCGTGGGCTTTCTTTTTTAATCTTTATCCGGCACTTGATCCGCCTCCGCCTCCACCTCCGCCGGCTCCCCCGCCTCCGCCAAATCCAGACGAACCAGACGGACTGCTGTAGCTGACGACGGAATTCATATGTGAAGTCACACCCGCTAAAGAATTTGCAAAAATAACACTATTAAAACTGCTAAACGGCGTGGAACTTTGATACCAATCCGGCTGTGTTTTATAGATATCAGCAAATCTCTCCGCCCATTTTTGTTCCACCCCTAAAACTATGGCGTAAGATAAATATTTTTCAAATGTTTCCGGAGTACACGCCCCAAGTCTGAATCTTTCCGCAACTTGCAAATATTCCCTGAAGCCAAGCGCGTGCCATTTTACCTCAACTCCTTTTTCTGTAAGCGGCGGGGGTTTAATAACTAAATAAATAAACCATAAACCTAGCGAGATTAAAATTGCTGCTAACATTGAAAAAGAAAAATTAGGAAATAACGCTACGACCATTGAAATAAAAATACCGGCTGCGAATAATACCAACAAAAAACTCATTTCACGAGCCAGGGGCATAGATCTAAAATATCCTTTTTCTTTGACCAATTTTTCCAAAACTTCTTTCGGTAACTTGGTAATCATTTTTTGAAAAGAAGTTTTGCTCGCCATATCTCGCAGATCGCTTAACTCAACTGTCTCGCCTGCTCCGAAAATTGCTTCTAAAAATTCTGCTTCGTAATCGGAGAGACTGGAATCACCCGCAAACTCCTTTCTCTTCGTTAGCGAATATTTTTTACTTTTCACCCATAAAGTTTTTTCTTCTCGCTCAGAAATTTTTAAATAACCGCGATAGGCCAGATCGATTAGCGTGGCCGTGAAGTCTTTAGAGCGGACGCTATTATAGACAAGTCCGCCCACTTCAGCCGGAAGCAATTTCGCCGGTGGATCGTATTGGGCAATAATCGTTTTTTTAAGTTTTGGCGCGCTTTGGTATTTCTTAAAAAGAAAAATCCCGAGCAGAATCGGAATGAGATAACTCAATTTATCTAAAACATAAAACCACGTTGTTTTTTCCAGTTTAAAATCAGAGGTTATAATTTTTCCTGTTTCAAGCTTAATAGTTTTTTCTTTTTCTCCCGTAATTTCCCAACCAAATTTTTCTAGAGAAATTTTGTGCTCACCCAAAGAAATTTCATAATTTTCTTCAAGCACCGCCGGGGTACGAAGATTGGTTTTTTCTCCGTCCAAAATTACCGCCGCCCCCTCGGGTTCAGAATTAACTTTCAAAACTCCGGCAGAGAAAACGATTCCTTTGGGCCAACCGGCGACAATCGTAAAATTTTCATAAGCCGGAATATCGCTCCCCCAAAATTTAAGAGTTTTTCCATCAATAATTTCGTAAGTTTCCGAAGTAGTCTTGGCTCCCGTTGCTCCGACATAAAGCATCTGTTTTAAATCACTAACCTCCGCTGCGCTCGGCAGATGAACTAAAACTTCCACTTCTCCGATTGGCACATCGCGATTCTCGGAAACCGCGTTCCAATAAAGTTCGTCATAGTCGAGAAAATATCCCAGACCGCCATGCACCTTATACTCAAATGTCCAAGTTTTTTGTGTGTCAACTAAATCAAAATTAATTTTAATAATAACCTGAGACGTATTTTCCGTTATTTCTATTTCCGGCGGTGCGAGTTCTCGGCCATCTTCATCAAAAACTTTTATATCACTAACCGCCCGAACTTTATTTTTAGAAATATCCCTGACCGTCCAGTGAAAATTTCCGTGAAAATTAAAAACCTGTGTTTCGCGAACGACAAATGTGCTATCCTCATTTATATTTATATCCGCCGACCATTTTTCAAAATCCCACCATTTACTCGGAGTTTCCTCCGCCAAAACCGAACTGCCGGAAAATAAAAATAATGTTACTACCGCCGCGAGCAAAAATGCTTTTTTAAACATAAAATTAAATTAAAATTACTTTCTCAATTATACCAAATTTTCTGCCAAAAATCCACCGCCAGCTCTTGACAAAATCAAAACTAAATGACAAGATAGGGCGAGGGAAAAGGAGGAAACTTCCATGAATCAACCGGAAAATGAACCGGAATGCCCGCGGATCATGTACCTGCTTTCGACCTGGCGGCCTTCGTCGGACAAGAAGGCGCCTGATCTCAAGGTGAAAGCCAGCGAAGAACGATGGATCTTCACCGACAAAAAAAGGGGCGGCCTAATGTCGTCCAGGGCGAAGGCCAAACGGAGGATCGAAGAAACCAGGAAGAAGCTTCCGCCTGGTTGGGAACTCAAGGTCACGGTGGAAGAATTTTCTGTCACACATGGTGCACCGGGATTCGTCCCTGTTCCTTGCCCGAACGCTTCTTGCTCCAAATTCGGCAAGCCCGCCGGACTGTTCTACTGCGGAACTTGCCGCGAGCCGCTTTCGCCCAAGATGGCCCAAAACGAGATGGAGGAAGAAGGGTAGCGCTTCACGAACCCCGAACCGATTGGCTGAGTCACGACTGACTCGCCGTCGGTTCGGGTCTTTTTTAAAACAAAACCGGACTCATGATGAGTCCGGAATTTTTAATTCTATTCTTTTTTTAATTCTTCCAAAATTTCCGGCGGAATAGGAATTTCTTTCACCGGACTTATTCCCGGATATCGCCAGGCAACAATAATTTTTTTCTGTCCGCTTTTTCCTTTTTGCCACATCACCCAAATTTCGGTCTGCCGTTTTCCTTTACCAACTTTTTGCATCATAGCCACTGTTCCGGCCGCGATCCCCTCTTCGGTCCGGTCTGGCGCGCGAAAAATCTTTTTGACGCGGCTCGGCGCGAGTCCGTAAAAAAACATTTTGGCAATTGCGTGCTTGGTCCAAAAAAATTCCCTGGTTTCCTTAAACTTTGCCAAATCCATAAATTAAACTTTCTTTTCTTTCAAATAATCTTCCCACCTTACCTCCAACGCTTCCATAATTGCTTTAATGTCCTCTTCGGGAGAAATTTTACCCAACTCTGTTAATTCACCAATCGCGGCCTCGGCCTCTTCAATAAAGGCTTCGTGGCTTTCGGGTACGGCATAATCAAAACGCGCAAGCAGTTCTTCCCAAATTGAATCGATGTCTGGCATTGGCATAATTAAATTTTAGATTTAAAATTTTAGATTTAAAATTACGGCGCGGTAAAACGGAAAGTAGAAATTATAAGTTCCCATTCCTCAGCTACGGCCGGATCGCTTGGATCAGAATTGTAATCAACCGTCACCCAATTTTTCCCGTTCGGATGTTCTACAATAAAAGCCGGATCGCGGCTATAGGTCGCGCGAAATTCACCCTCGCTATCCCAAGTTTCAATTTGTGCCCGATAAGATTGCGTACCCGGAACCGCTTCAATAAAATGTACCAAAGAGTGCGGCCAGCCGTAAGTATCAAAAATCGTTTTATATTTCGCGGGATATTTCATTTCAATCGCCCACGGAACGCTTTCGTAAACCTCCCAACCAGCGGTCGGATCAGACGGCGCATTAACATTTGTCTCGGTCGTCAAAGGCGCATTTGTAGCCTCCTCTTCAGCCGGAAACCACGCGCACCCAGCTCCGGTCAAAATTAATACTGCCAAAACCGCCACTGTCGGAAAAATAAATTTTTTCATAAATTAACCATTAATTACTAACTTATTATTTTGTAAGCGCGTTTGTAATCCAGCCAACCACCCACAAAATTAATGCTCCTAAAAATGCGGCAACAAAATTTTTGACATCAAAACCTTTAACGATTGACGAGACGAGCCATAACATCAAAGCGTTAATCACGAGCGTAAAAAGTCCAAGAGTCAAAATATTTACTGGCAGGGTCAATAAAATTATAAGCGGCCTAATCACGGCATTTACCAAACCCAAAACGAGCGCAGCAAGCAACGCCGAGTAAAAATTTTTCACGGAAATACCCGGCACGACGTAGGTTAAAAGCATAATCGCTACGGCATAAATTAGCCAACGAATAAGGATACCCATAAATTTTATGTTATTTATTAATTCTTCTTTAATTTTACCGCTATTGACTTTTAGCGTCAATAAATAAAAAATGAAGACAGGTGAAATTTTTTCTCAATAAGCCCGTTTTAAGATAAAAGGCAATTATATGGATCGCGAATTAGAGCGACAATTAATCAAAAAAGCCCAGGAAAACGCCGCCGCTTTTGAGGAGTTGTATAGCCACTATCTCCCTAAAGTATACGGCTTTCTCCTAAATCGCACCGGCCAAAAAGAATTGGCCGAAGATTTGACGTCCGAAGTTTTTGCTAAGGCTCTGGCCAATATTTCTAAATTCAACGACCGAGGCGTGCCTTTTGCCGCCTGGCTTTTCAGAATAGCAAGAAATACATTAATTGATTGGAGTCGTAAAAAAAGAGAGATTCTAACCGACGCCGTGGAAATGTATGAACCAGAACCAGATCATGCGGAGACGGGAGCCGTAGCCGGGCTTGTGCAGGACGAGAGAAAAATATTTATTAGAAAAACCATGAAAAACCTTCCGGAAAAATATCAGACCGTTTTATCTTTAAAATTTTTTGAGGAATTAGATAATGATGAAATCGCCGATATTCTTGGCTGCCAAAAAAATGCCGTGGCCGTAAGAGTTCACAGAGCTCTTCGTTTAATGAAAAAGCATCTGATCGGCAATCCTGAATTTTTGGAAATCAATTTTTAATAGCCATGTTTCAATTTTTAAATAAAAAATCAAAAAAATTCGCCAAGGCCTGGGAAGAAAAAAAACCGGCGGAACTTAAGGCTGAAGAAAAAATACTCTACGCCCTGGCGGGAAAAATCCAGAATGCGCGGCTCGCGCGGCCAGGAGAAGTTTTAATTTCTGAAATGGAAAAAAATCGCATCAGAGAAAATTTTTATCATAAATATTTTGATCTTGTCGGCTCTGAAACACCTGCTCAAAATTTAATAAAGCAGGAAAATGGAGCTAAAGAATCAAGAAAGGAAACTTCTATGACTCTGCCTTGGAAATTTAGTAAAACGACCCTCGCCTGGGCTGGCGCAGCTGTAATCGTTTTGGCCTTAGCTCTTGGAGTTTATTTTACCCGCGGGCCTGGCGGAACAAACGGAATTTTTAACGGAGCTCTCGCGGCGCATCTTTCCGTAGCTGACGGGCAAGTAGAAACCTGGAATGGAAGCGATTGGCAAAAAATAGAAACTGGAACTACTATTGCCAGCCAGTCGCAAATCCGAACCGGAGAAAATAGTAAAGCAGTTTTAGAATTTGACGAAGGCAGCGCTCTTCGGCTAGACGAAAACACTCATATAATTTTAGAAGAGATCAACAACAAAAATATTTCTGTCGCGCAAGTAGTTGGCGAAACTTATAGCCGCGTTAATAAAACTTCCGGCTTAACTTATAAAGTAAAATCTGGAGATGCGGAAACAACAGCGCTCGGCACAGCTTTTGGTGTAGCCACGGAAAAATCAAACTGGGTTAAAAAAGGTGAGAAAAAAGTTATTGTTAAGGTTGTGGAAAGCAAAGTAAAAGTAAAAATCGTAAAAAATGACGAGACATTAGAAAAAGAAGTGAGCGAAGGTGAAGAATTAATTGTTGATATGACAAAACCGATTGAAGATATTGCGAAAAAAATCCCTTTACCAAAAGAAGAAACCGCGCAAGATGGATTTTATGTCTGGAACCGAACAGAAGACAGCGAAAAATCTTATCCTCTAGGAGTTCTCTCTGACGTTACTCCGCCGGAAATAAATATCTCCGAACCTTTGGACGGAATTGAAACAGAACTCTACCGTGTTGCTGTCCGCGGCGCGACCGAAGCCGGAGCAAAAGTTTTTGTGAACGGAACTCTGACGGAAAATAAAGATGGATCCTTCGAAAAAATCATTGATCTAAAAGTTGGCGCGAATACGGTTGAAGTGAAAGCAAAAGATGATTCTGGAAATGCTACTACTAAAAAAATTACCGTAACAAAAAAAGGCGAAGTCGTTCAAGCTTCACCGCTCTATCTCAAAGGCTGGGCTGATTCCGAGGGCATACATCTTTCATGGTCACTTTCGGGAATTACCGCGCCAAAAGGATTTAAGCTTGTAAAATCACTCACGGCTTATCCGACTTACCCTGGCGATTCAGCGGTTTATCTAAATCCTGATACCAGAAGCTATCTCTGGCAAATCAATGATGGCAAAACTTGGCACTTCAGAGTTTGCGTCTACGAAGGCGGCGCCTGCGGTACTTACAGTAATGATTTAAAAATAGTTGCAAAATCAACTAGCACTTCTAGCAATGAAATTTACGGAACTCTTGCCCTGACCGGTTGGATAAAGACAGGAAAAATAGTCGTTCTCTCCTGGGCGCTTACCGGCAATTCTCCTTACGGATACAAAATAGTAAAATCTCTTGAACCAAATCCCGTTTATCCCGGCAATGAATATGTTTATCTTTCTTCGCCGGACATGAAAGGCAGCTATACCTGGGACGTTGGAGAGGCTGGCACCTACCATTTCCGCGTTTGCGCTTATAACGGCGGAGGTGGATGTGTCTTTTACAGCAACGACTATTCGGTAACCGTTCAATAATAAAAATAAAATAAAACACGGCCCTAAGTACCCGGGGCCGTGTTTTTTAATTTCTATTTTGCTTTTCCCCAAAATGCATCCGCTTCTTTTTCCATTTTATCCAATCTCGTGTAATAATCAGAAAATTCATTCAGATGTGCTAGAGCAATTTTCCCAGTCGTAAGCGGATCATCGTTTGTGACATTTGTATCTGGACTTCGAGTGCCGTGTTCCAATTCAACATCCATCCCCATCCGGAATTGTTCGACATCAAATTTGCTCCAATCGATGCCTAACTCCTCGCCAATTTTTTTCGCCTCATCGGCGGTAAAATTTTCTTTAGCCATATTATTTTTTCTCCTTTCTATACATTAAATAACTATAAACTGTAGTGATGATCACAACGGTAAACACGCTCGCAATTAAAACGACAAAGCTAGCAACGCTGCCAAAAAAAGCAGCCACTAAACTCGCTACCCCGGCTAGGACAAAAACCTTCCCGCCAAAATCGTGTGTCTTCTTCCAATTTTCATCCGAAACGAGAGTCCACGGCGTCTTAATTCCAATAAAAAAATTTCTTTTAAGTTGTGGCAAAATCCATCCGATAAAACATAAAAGCAAAGAAAATGGAATTGCAAACATCAAGCTTCCTTGCGGCGGGCTAAAACGGACTGACGAGTAAAGCAAAAATATTTCTAAATATATAAAGAAGAACGCCAGAAAAATTTTAAAGTAAAGATACGGTTTGGCAAATTTTTCGTAATTTTTGCGAAAGGGGTCAATCAGCGGCAGAAACGACATAAGAAGATATGCCGCGAGAGCAATGCTTGGCATCAAAAATAAATTAATGTATTTTGATCCCCAACCATCAACCTCTCCCCTAATATTCCAATGTGTCGGCACGCGGTCGGCCATAGCAGGCGCCATATAAATTCCTACTGCGAAAATCACAAGAATAAAAAAAATCATCAGCCAGTCTATTTTTCTCCAAAGTTTCATAAATTTATATTTATTTTTTAACCCATTCCTTTTAAAATTATATCATAATATCGCGATTGACAAAAGCGGACCCGTGTTCTAAAGTTAAAAACCGGAAAGGAGGGAAAAATGGACAACGAGGAAGAAGGGACGTTTGACGTAGAAGGACGGCGGGCGTTCGTTAGCCAACAGCTCCAAGATTACCGGATGTGTAACCCCGAGATTCGGCAAATCATCTACAAAATCTGGGGGCTGAACTCAATCCCCCAACGCCATGATTTCCTGGCGGCGATGTGGCCCCTCTTTCTAGGGCTGAAAAGCGTCACGAAGCTCTTGGGCGAACTCCCGATCATCCAAAAAGCCTCGGCCGACCAGACCTGGACTGAACTCTACGAAGCTCCCGACAACGCTTTGGATGGTGAAGACTTCGATGAATTCCGCATCCCCATCGAAGTCGAATTCAAGATGAATCTGGCAGTATCGGTTAAGTCACCCGACGTCAAGCGGCGGGTCGAGCGTAACTTCGCCATGATTCTCCGGATGATCCAGATCGAACGGGGCGCGAAACCCAACTCGTCCGTCTAGCCAAGGAGGAACACGTACCGAGAGGCACCCCACGGGGCAGCCTCTTTTTTATTATTGAATGAGCGCCAATTACACGAAGTATTTTTCTAATATTCTTTCCCTTGACAAAAAAGATAAAATGATTTAAGATTTTTAGTTCCCTCGAAAAGGAGGATGCGATGGAAACCATGAATAGCACGAAGCGCCAGAATTCCACTCGGAGCCAATACGACAATCTGTACGCTACCTTGCAAATGGAGGAATCTGCCGTGGCCGCGTGGCTTGAAGATACGCGGAACGGACTGATCGATATCTTCGGAGCGAATCCCGGCGAGGTCTGGGAAAATCTCGCTTTTCTCTACTATCTCTGGGTGCTCATCGATACTGTCCAGCAGATGCGCGAACGGAGGATGTTGCCCCAAATCAGCGATGACGTCTATGGACAGGCGTCGTCGGAATGGGACGACAAGGAAGCGCGAAGCATGGTGAAGCGAGAGATTCTCCATGCCCTGAACACCTTCCGGCACAATCTTTTCGCCAACTTCGAAGCACTGCTTCAAGGCAGCCCGGTCGAGAACGGCGGCGCCGAGGCGTACTGCCGAGGCGCGTTCACCAAGCTGCTCCGCATGGTCAGACTCTCTCAATGAGATCAAAACCATCGAAGAAAGGAGGACAAAACAAAAGCATCCCCGCTTATGAGGATGCTTATTTTTTACTTTTAAATTTATGCCGCTCTTTTACCGCTAATTCTTTCTAACGTTGCTTGATGGGCTGCTTCTCGAGCCTTTTCTTTTTCTGTCGGCCCTTTCCTTTCTTTTAACATTTTAACCGCGGCATCGTAAACGCCTTTTTCAAATTCTTCCGGAGTAATTCTTCCTTCGTCGAGTTGTTTAATCCAAAACTCTTTAATGCTGTGGGCGGCCATCGCGACTCGGCGTTCGTCTCCGCCTTCGCGCGCTAAAACTGATTTCGCAAAATCTTCCGGAGTCATTAATCCAGCAAGTAAGCTACCGACGTCGGTTTCTCTTTCCGCACTAGCGGCCTCGTGTTTTGATTCCATATTTTTATCTCCTTTCTTAATTAATTCCGGATCAAGTACTGGGGGCATTCCTTCCCTAAACATATTTTATAAATTAAAAATTAGGAACATTTTATAATAGCACAAATTTAAAATTTTGACAAGACCCTAGGCCGCTCTTCTTTTCGCCGGCTTTCTTTTCTTCAATTCCATAACTTTTTCCGGCTTCATTTCCGGGGCTTTTTTCAAAACATCGATCGCGCCTTTTGTCTCGGCAATCCATTTTTTCAAGGCTTTTTCATCTTGGGCGGAAATTTCTTTAGCTGCCTTTTGCGATGCATAAGCCTCGCCAACTTTTTCCAGAGAATCCAGCATACGTTTCAGCTGCGCTTTGTTGCCTTTATCTCCCCTAGCGAAGAAAAGAGATTCTTCCATTATTGCCGAAAGATCTGGCTGGCGATCCTGAAATCCAGCAGAAATTTTTGGCGCCCATTGCCCAGTTTCTATTTTCTTTCGGTCCGCCGCAGAAATTGTTGCCGGTTTTACTTCTTCCCACTCTGGCGGCAATTCTTTTCCGGCTTTTTTCATTTTATCTAAAGATACTGGTTGAACTTCTGCTTCTTTCATTTCCTTTTTCACTGCATAAGCGCGCCCAATTTCTTCAAATTCTTCAGCTGGTGGCAAATCCACCTTTCCAGTTTTTTTTGGTTCCCTTAGAGCGACGGGCTGAACGCTTGCTTTTTCCATTTCTGTCTTGACTTCATATTCTTTAGCTATCGCCTCGAATTCTTCAGCTGGTGGCAAATCTTTCGCACTTATCCTTTCGTCTCGAGTAGGTAACCCCAAATTTTCTCTTCCCGAAGGAGATTTTATTTGTTCCTTTTCTTTTTCTTTTTTAATTTCTACCAAAATATCTCTCTCGGCTTCGAGCAACTCCCGCATGTCTAGATTTTTTTCCAACCTTATATTACTTTCCAAACTTTTAATTCTTAAATCTACATCTCTTGCTGGCCTATCTTCATATTTTTCTTTGAGCTCATCTTCCATTGATCCTTTTTCAAGAATTTCTATATCCTCTCCTAAATCCGTTTTTGCCGCTTCCGCCTCTTGTTCAATTTGCGCCGCTTCGGCTTTTACTTCGGCAACAACCGGAGCCGCCTCTTCTTCTCTTGCTCCGGCGCGCGCCGCGCTCTCTAAAATTTTTGTCGGCATCTTCGCGCCCGCTTCTTTTACGGCGCTCACTTTCTCTTCGGCCGCGGCCTTTATGTCCCCTGCTGTTTCCTTGCTCGCTTCCCTTTCAGCCTCTTCTTTTTCCATCTGCTCTTCTTGTTCAAAATAATCATTCAAACGCTCCCAATAATTTCCAATGCCAAATTGATTAAAAAATCTGGAAACAGATCCTGGCTTCTTTAATTTTTTTTCTTTGCGGGCTATCTCAAATTCCTTCTGTTCAGCCTCAACGCCACCAGCATTTTTTGTTTCCTCTTTTTCTTTTTCATATTTATCCAATGCTTCATCTAATTCAAATTCTCTGGGTGACATAGTTTTTATTTAAAAAAAATTAAAATATAAATTTAACTAAGGTTTAAATTTTTGCGGATTTTTTCTATCTGCTCTGCTTCTATTTTTTTTATCGCCTTTTCCAAAACTGTCCTCTGGCGAAGCGATAAATCAGCCATAATTTTAGAGAACTTTCGATAAGCCCCTTCTGCTTTTAAAATTTTCTCTTTTATAGATAAGTTTTTTTCTTCTGCCATACCCCGTAGTAGAACTTCTACTTATTTATGAGATTAAATTATTTCACTATACACCCGCATTAAAATCTTCGACACCATCATCTGCTCTTCCATTTGTTCGCCGAGGCGAACTGTCGAAGTTTCACTACGGGGCATACTTGTGGATAGATATTATATTTATCTATTTTATCATATTTTTGAAAAGATGAGGCTATTGTAAATATTTTAATTTATTTGCCTTGTGCTCATCAAAACTCCGGCTGTAAATTGTCTGGCCATCTTTGGCGTGTAAAAAATACCAATAGTCGTTGGCCTTTGGATAAACCGCCGCTCGAATAGCCTCTATCCCGGGATTCCCAATCGGCCCCGCGGGCAAACCTCGATATTTGTAAGTATTGTAAGATGAATTAATTTTCAAATCATCGAGACTCGGCTGAGTTTCATATTTTCCGGTTGCGTAGTTTACGGTGGCATCAGATTGCAGGGCAATCCCCTCGTCTATTCTTCGCCAAAAAATATCGGCCGCCATGGCCATATCTTCTCCTCGCGCTTCTTTTTCAATAATCGAAGCCATCGTCACAATTTCAAAAATAGTTTTTTTCTGCCGCGAGATTTCCGTTCGAAAATCTGCCGTTAACCTTCGATCGAAATTTTCCAACATTTTTTTAATAATATGCTCGGCTACGGCAATATCTTCATCCTTATTGCCCAAAAGTTCCGCAGGAAATTCTTTATAAATCCGATACGTGTCGGGAAATAAATAACCCTCTAGTGTCGCGCCATTTGGCCTATCCTCTAAAAATTCATAATTAGTATTTTCTGGCTCATACTTTTTGGCCGCTTCCAGAAAAATATCTTTTTTAACAACATCCTCATTTTCAAGATAGCTACCAATTTCTTGGTTGTTCCATCCTTCAAGAATTTTTATATCGCGCTCATTTATTTCACTAATCGAGGTCAAAACCGGAACTATTTCCCAAACTCTCATATTTTGTCGCAACTTATGTTCACCTGCCTTAAAATCACTCTGCACCTTTTTCAACCAAACATACGTTTCAAAAATAAATTTATTTCTAATAAAATTTTGTTCTGCTAGATGCTGACTAATTTCATGGACCCCTTCACCTTTTTCAATAACAAAAATTTTTTCCGCGGAATCATCGGACGGCGGTACAAAAATAAGCCAGGTGGAAATTATTAAAACAACAAGCACCACTAAAAAAATAATTTTTTTCATAAAAATAAAAATTACAAATATTTTTTTAATCCTCTCTTCCCTAACTCATCTACAATTTTTTTTACCTCCCCTGCCCTATCTTTTGGACAAACAAGAAGCGCATCTTCGGTCAAAACAACCACGATATCCTTCAAGCCAACTGCCGCGACCAATTTATCCTTCGGACCATACACTAAACAATTTTTCGTATCTATCAAAATATTTTCCCCTTTTGTTACGTTCCCGTTTTTATCTCCCGGAATCATTTTTGAAATAATTTGCCATTTGCCCAGATCGCTCCAAATAAATTTTTCCGAGACGGCAACGGCAATTTTTGATGCCTTATTTGTAATCGCTGATTCTATGGAAATTTTTTCTAGTTTAGCATAACTTTCCCCGCTCCCTCCGGCCGCTAACTTTTGACACGCACTGTACATCTTCGGCTGAAATTTTCTAAATAAATCAAGAACTGTTTTTAATTTCCAAATATACATTCCGGCGTGATAAAAATATTTTCCCGATTTAATTAAATTTTTACAGCGATTAAGTTCTGGTTTTTCAATCCAGCCGCCAACTTCAAAAATTTTAGTTTTTCTGCTGCCATCTAATTTTTCGCCAATTTTTATATAACTGTATCCCGTGTCCGGCGAGTTCGGCTTCGCACCCGGGGTGACAATGTAGCCGGGATATTTTTTTAAAAAATTTTCCGCCGCGGCAAGCATCTCTCGGAAGGCGGCGGCATCGGAAATATAATCATCTGAAGGCAAACTCGCGATAATCGCCTCTTCCCCAAAACGGCGAGCTAAAACACAACACTCAAGACATATTGCTGGTCCAGTATTCCGCCCCGCTGGTTCCAAAATAATATTTTTGGTCGGCAATTCCTTAATTTCCCTTTTTAGCCTTACGGCCATTTTTCGATTTACGGAAATAAAAAAATCTTCCTTATTTTTAAGAAGTGGTTTTACACGATTTACTGTGTCGCGGATAAGAGTGTTTTCCCCAACCAGAGCCTGAAATTGTTTTGGGTTATTCTCGCGCGAAGACGGCCAAAGCCTTGTCCCCGATCCCCCAGCCCTAATTACAATTTTCATGATTTAAATATTAAATATTTTTTTCCAATTAATTTTATTTACGGCATAAACCGCGAGTCCGGCCAAAACTATCCCTCCTAAAATATCCGTCGGGTAATGAACGCCGACATAAATTCTTGAAACGCTGACAAGTGCCGCAGAAATTAATAAAACTATTCCTAGTTTTTTATTATACAAATAAATTCCAAATGCCATAGCAAAAGATAAAAAAGTATGGGCTGAAGGAAACGACCCGTCGGAAATTTTTCCTATCAAAAGATTGACATCGTGCACAAAAAATGGCCGCGGCCGGAAATAAATTAAATTAATTACAATTTTTGTTAGATAACTGAAAAAAGCCGCTAAAATAATTTCTAAAATTATAACTGTATCCGCGCGCCGATTGTTTTTATTAAAAATTGTCCAGGCGATAATCACAAAAGCCATAGCAAAAATTAAATATTCGGCACAAAAAATACCAAACCAATCTAGCGGCCACCACTTACCAGCGAAATTATTTATAAGCTGAAATAGATAAAAATCCATAATTAATTTATTTCTGGCAACTAGGACAAAAACTTGTCCCTCGCCCAGCCAATTTAATTGTTTTTACTTTTCCCCGACAACCAATGCACGGTTCTCCTTCGCGGCCATAAACTTTTAAAAATGGCGCATAGCCGCCCTTTCTTCCCGAAGCATCAACATAGGAATCAATCGAAGAACCGTGGCGCTCTATCGCGGCGGCAATAATTTTCCGCAAACAAACATAGAGATTCTTAATTTCCGAGGCGGTTAGAGTAGAAACTTTTCTTGCCGGTAAAATTTTAGCACAAAAACATGCTTCTTGCGCGTAGATATTGCCAACTCCGGCAATAAATTTCTGATCCATTAAAAGCGGCTTGATTTTCGCGTTTGGTTTTTTTGCCAATAAATTTTTAAAATCATCTTCAGAAAATTTTTGATCTAGCGCCTCTGGCCCAAAATTTTCCTTGGCCAAAAATTTTTCTATCTCATTGGTTTTCACTAACTTCGCGTAACCAAAAAGGCGAAAATCATAATGCCTTAACTCATACCCATCAGAAAAAGTGTAAATAATATGCGGCTTGCCAGTCCCCTCTTTACCGTCGTAAATCAATTGCCCTGTCATTTTCAGATGAATCACAACACTCCAACCGTTGGATAAATCTAAAATCAAAATTTTAGCTCGACGCCTTAAATCCGTAACGCTTGCTCCGGTAACACTTTTTTCAAATTCTTTCGCCGGCACATTAACCATTCTTGCTAATTCAACTTTAACGGATTTTATTTTTTTCCCTTTTATCCTGGCGATGAGCTGCCTTCTTATTGTTTCTACTTCTGGCAATTCGGGCATAGATATAAAAATTTACAAATTCGCCGATTCATCAACAACTCGCATTGATGTCTTTTTTCTTCTAGTAATAAAAATGTATTTTACCACTTCAATCAAAAGTATATTAATAATACCAAAACCAATGAGTAAAAGCCATTCATTTATTCCAAGCGGGACAGTCTTAAGAATTTTTTGAAAAAATGGAGTATATAACGCCAAGGCCAACATCAGGAGACCTAATAAAACAGAGGCATTAAGAAATTTATTTTGGAAAGGACTATTTCCCCAAAGCGGGTGGCGCAATGTCCGGCAGGCATAAACATAAAAAAGCGAATCAATGCCAAGTCCAACAAAAACCATGGTGCGCGTATAGTCTAGGTCGCCCGTGATTCTCCAAAAATAATAGAAAAATCCAAAGAGAACTGAAATTGTAAATAAGCTGATGACAGTGATGATTATTTTCATTTCCAAATCAACAATCGGCTCATCTCTTCGCCTCGGCCGGCTTTGCATACCCCCCCCCTCGCCCGCGTCAAAAGCCAGGGCCATGCTCGGCGGACTGTCTTCAATTAAATTAATCCATAAAATTTGGGCGGCAAGAATCGGCAAGGGAAAACCAAAAAATAAACTCGCGACAATAAGCGCCATCTCGGTAAATATATCTGAAAAAAGATATAAGATAACTTTTTTTATATTTTCAAAAATTATTCTTCCTCTTTCTACCGCTTTAACGATTGAATTGAAATTATCATCTAGAAGAATTATGTCTGCGGCTTCTTTGGCAACTTCCGTCCCGGAACCGAGGGCGACGCCTACATCGGCCTTTTTAAGCGCCGGAGCGTCATTTACTCCATCACCGGTCATAGCAACCACTTCACCCTTTTTCTGCCATGCTTCAATTATTCTCATTTTGTGCCGAGGTTCAACGCGCGCGTAAACATCAATATTCTTTAAAATTTTAACAAATTCTTCATCGCTCATTTTATCCAAATCTTCCCCCTCTAAAATATTTTTTTCGCCAATGTCAAGTCCGATTTCCCCAGCAACCATTTGAGCGGTTAAGCGGTGATCGCCCGTAACGAGAATTGGCCTGATCCCGGCCTCCCGGCACATCTTTATCGCTTGAGCAGATTCTTTTCGCAAAGGGTCGCGAAGGGCAAGAAAGCCAACAAAAATCATTTCACTTAAATCACTTTCATCAATTTTTTCTTGCGCCGTATTTTTATGGGCAAAGGCCAAAATTCTAAGGCCCTTACCGGCTAAATCATCAACTTCCTTTTTAATTTTTTTTACTTTCTCGTGTGTTAACTTTTCTGTTTTTCCGTTAATCTCTAACCATCCGGACATCGCCAAAACTTTCTCTGGCGCGCCTTTAACATAAATCAAATTATTAATTTTAGATTTTGAATTTTTGATTTCGTGCAGCGTTGCCATGTATTTTCTCCCCTCGTCAAAAGGAATCTCCCAGAGCCGAGGAAAAACTTTTCTAATTTCTTTTTGATCAACGCCTCCCTGCACTGCCGCCAAAAGCAGCGCCTGCTCAGTCGAGTCGCCAAAAATAATCCAATCTTCAAGTTTATCTTCCGGATTTTCAATTACCGCGTTATTACAGAGCAACCCCATTTCTAAAATTTTTGTTTTTGTTTCCTCGCTTCCAGTTTCCGTAAAAATATGGTCAACCATCATTTTCCCGAGAGTTAGTGTCCCGGTTTTGTCCGTACAAATAATCGACGTACTGCCAAGCGTTTCGGCCGCGACAAGTTTTCTGACCAACGCTTTTTCTTTCAAAATTTTTTGCATGCCAATAGCCAAAATAACCGTTACTGTGACAATCAATCCTTCTGGTACGGCAGCCACGGCGGCAGCGACCGCGACGGTCAGCATTTCAACAAACGATCTCCCCTGCAATAATCCGATAATAAAAATTACAAAACAAATTGATAATAAAACAACTGAAAGCCGACGGGCAAAAGATGCTAATTTTTTCTGAAGTGGAGTCTGCTCTTCGGGCGCGCTACCAAGCATTAGGGCAATTTTCCCAATTTCCATTTCTTTACCAGTGGCGACAACAACCGCCAACCCGCGTCCGCGCACGACATTTGTCCCGCAATAGACCATATTTTCCCTTTCAGCTAAAACCGTCCCAGGAACTAATTCTTTAACCGATTTTATTGAAGGCACAGCTTCGCCGGTTAGCGCCGCCTCTACAATTTCTAAATTTGTCACTTTAAAAAGTCTCGCGTCAGCCGGTATTTTGTCGCCAGCCTCAATTACAATCACGTCACCCGGAACAACTTCTTCGGCGCCGATCTCTCGTTCTAATCCATCGCGTAAAACCCTTGCCTTATGATCAATCACTTCTTTTAATTTTTCTATTGTTTTTTCCGCCTTTCTTTCCTCAAAAAATCCGATAAAAACATTTAAAAAAACTGCCGCCAAAATTATTCCCGTATCCATAAATTCGCGGAGAATAATTGTGATCCCTGCGGCAAACAACAAAACATAAACTAAGGAATTTTTTAATTGATTAAAAAAAATACGACTATTGGTTAGCCGCTTTGCTTCGGGCAATTTGTTTGAGCCGTATTTTTCTAATCTCTTTTTCGCCTCGTCAAAACTTAAACCGCTTTCCGCGGTTTTAAATTTTGTAAAAATTTCGTGGATTTCTCTCGCGTGCCAATCCATATATTACATTGTTAAATTAGCGCCGCTCCAGTCATTTCATCTGGCTGCTTAATGTCCATTATTTTCAAAATTGTCGGAGCGACATCGGCTAAAACCCCAACCGAGGGCATTAAACTAAGATCTGCTTCTACCGGAGGAATCGCGGCGATCTGATCCTTTAATTCTCGCCCGGCCAGGATAAAGGGCACAGCATTGGTACTATGTTCTTTATCAATATCTCCGGTTTGTAAATTAAAAACTTCTTCAGCGTTCCCATGATCCGCGGTAAGCGCCAAAACTCCGCCCATTGGAATTATTATATCCGCTATCTGGCCTACGCACTTATCTACGGTCTCCACGGCTTCCACGGTCTCCTTATATTTCCCCGTGTGCCCAACCATATCGGCGTTCGCAAAATTAACCACAATAAAATCGTATTTCCGCGCCATAATTTCCTTAATTAATTTTTCAGTAATAATTTTGGCGGACATCTCGGGTTTTTGATCGTAAGAAGCGACGTGCGGTGAAGGAACAATAATTCTGTCTTCTCCAGAAAATTCTTCTTCTCTCATGCCGTTAAAAAAGAACGTTACGTGAGCATATTTTTCCGTTTCCGCTATGTGAAGTTGTTTTAATCCGGCATCACTTATAATTTTTGCCAGGCAAATTTTTACTTTTTCTGGCGGAAAAATAACTTCGACCGGCAAACCCTCTTCATATTCCGTCATTGTGGCGAAAAATAATTTTGGGAAAAATTTTTCTCTCTTAAATTTATCAAAATCTTTTATAACAAAAGATTTGGTCATTTCTCTCGCGCGGTCAGCGCGATAATTGAAAAAAATTACCGCGTCATCTTCCGAAATTGTGGCGACTGGTTTTTTTCTTTCCGTAATCACAACTGGAACAAACTCTTCGTCATAAATTTTCTTCGCATATGACGCTTCGATTGCTTTTATTGGATCAGAAAAATATTCTTCGCTTTTCCCTTCGGCAATGGCTAGATAAGCTTTTTCCGTTCTATCCCAACGATTGTCGCGATCCATCGCGTAAAAACGTCCGGAAACGGTGGCAATTCTTCCCACACCATACTCTTTAATTTTTTCTTGTAATTTTTTAATAAAATCGGATCCGCTGTTATAAATTGTATCTCGCCCATCAAGAAAACAATGGATGTAAACATTTTTTATTTTTTGCTCTTTGGCAAATTTCAGCAACGCATAAAGATGCTCACTTGTTGTATGAACGCGCCCGGTACTCACAAGACCCATCAAATGAAGACTTGATTTATTTTTTTTAACATGTGCGGCGGCGTCTCTTAAAGCTTTATTACTAAAAAAAGAACCGTCACCGATGGCTTTATTAATTCTAGGGAGCGTTTGATAAAAAATTCGTCCCGTACCCAAATTCAAATGGCCAACTTCTGAAGTCCCCATTTCTCCCCAAGAAAGGCCTACTTCATCCCCAGAAGCCCGTAGGGTCATCGCGGGATATGTAGCTATTAATTTATCAACATTCGGCGTTTTAGCGCCTGAAATGGCATTCCCCTTTCCTTTCGGAGCAACCCCCCATCCGTCTAAGATAGCAAGCACTACTGGTTTTGGACGATTCATAAAACTTATAACTTAAACTTGTCCGCCTTTGGCGGAAAACTTTTAACTTAATAAACTTTTTTTTGTCATTTCTCTCGGTGCCGTCACTCCCATTACGTCAAGAACGGTCGGCGCGACATTAGCCAAAACTCCTTTTGGCAATTTTTTTCTTTTCGGATTTTTAAAACGCGGACCGACCACAATAAATGGCACGGGATTTCTGGAATGTTCGGTGTCAATTTCTCCGCTCCTTGAGTTTATCATTTCCTCAATATTTCCATGATCTGCCGTAATAATTGCTGTTCCTTCCCTTCTCCAAACGCCACGAATTATTTTTCCAAGACATTTATCGACTATTTGCGCCGCCCTGATTCCCGCGGCTAAATTTCCCGTGTGGCCAATCATATCCGGATTGCAAAAATTAACTGCCACAAAATCGTATTGCCCACCATCAATCGCCCGCCTAACTTCAACAGCAACTTTTTCCGCGTTCATTTCTGGTTGATCTTCATAATGCGGCGTCATGGGCGACGGAACTTTTATCCTCTCTTCTCCATAAAGCGCGTCGGCATTGCCACCGTTAAAAAAATATGTGACGTGCGCGTATTTTTCCTCCTCAGCAATATAAATTTGCTTCTTATCGCGAAGAACTGCCGGCAGAGCGCTCAAAATATTGCGCGAGGGATACGCTGTTAAAATATGGGGTAAATCCGGACCGAAATCAGTCATCGCCGCGAAAACAATATTTTTAGGAAATTTTCTTCTTCTGAACGACCCTGGATTTTTTTTAGTAAAATCTTTCTGTACAAAAGTTTTGGTTATTTCTCTTGCTCTATCCGAACGTAAGTTAAAGAAAATTACTACATCGTCGTCGCCAACCGTTGCGATTGGTTTATGGTCATTCGTGACAACCGTGGGCATAATAAATTCATCAGTTTCTCCGCGGTTGTAGGCAGAAGAAATCGCCGCTTCAGCCGATTCCGCCGTCGCCCCTTCGCCAAGAACCATAGCATTGTAGGCCGCCTCAATTCTCGGCCATCTTTTTACGCGATCCATCGCGTAGAAACGCCCCATAATGGAAGCTATTCTTTCGCCGTTATGAAAATGCGTTTTTAATTTTGGCAATAATCTAATCGCGGCAAAACGCGAAGAGTCGCGGCCATCCGTAAAAAGATGTAAAAATATTTTTTTAACTTCGCTTTGGTGCAGCAAATCCAAAACTGCGTAAAGATGACCCGGGGAAGAATGGGCACTCTCGCCGTTTGAAAGCAGCCCCATTACATGAACCTTGCTGTTATATTGTTTGGCATGCCTTATGGCTTCAAGAAAAGCTGTATTTTTATAAAAAGTTCCGTCTTTAATACTTTCGTTGATGTACATCGCGTCCTGTTTTACAATCCAACCAGCGGATAGATTCATATGCCCGGCTTCTGAATTCCCTTCTTGATCGTTTGGCAAACCAACAAACTTTCCGTGAGCGGAAAGCAAAGTATGGGGGAATTCTTCCCAAAGCGCAGTCATCGTTGGGGTTTTCGCGAGGGTTATGGCATTACCCGGCCCCGGCGGCGCTACTCCCCACCCATCGAGAATAACAAGCACGGTTGGTTTTTTATGATTTTTATCCATTTTTTATAAAAATACAAGAACAAAATAACATAAAAAATAATTTTGTTATTTTGTCCCCTTTTTTATTTTTTTATTTTTATTACTTTATCTCGTAACTCACGGTTACATTAACAAGAATATCCATGCTTCCGCTTTCAACTGTCGGCGCCGCCGCTTCTTCCCCACCGCCCATTCCGCCCAGATCATAAGATTTATACGCAGAATATGGAGTTTGCGCGTACTCGCTGAAAGAGACTATTTTACCAAGACTAACACCTGCCACGCGAGCCAGGGCATCTGCTTTTTCCTTAGCATTTTCCAAAGCTTTCACTCTTGCTTCTTGCCGCAAAGCTTCGGGATCATCAATATTAAATGACAAACCACTCACTTGGTTAGCTCCTCCTTCACCAGCCGCCGCTAAGATGTCTCCAATTTTGCTCAAATTTCTAATTTTTACCGAGACTCCCTGACTTACTTGATAACCTCTTAAAACTTGCTTCCCATTTGGCCAATCATACTGCGGATAAATATTGTAATAACTTGTTTGAATGTCTTTGCTCTCTACTCCTAAATTTTTTAAATTCGTGATAAGTCTGTTCATTTTTGTCGTATTTTCGAGTTGAGCGCTTTTCACGTCTGATTTTTCCGTCATTAAACCTACATCAATCGTAGCAATGTCGGGGATGGCCGTCACTTTCCCTTCGCCAGAAATGGCGATAGTGTCCCGTTCAGCTGAAGGCTTACCAATGTACTGATAATTTTTAATATTGTTCGCGACGATAGTCCCAAATACCGCGAAAAGTCCGACCATTACAAGAACGAGAACCACCGTGAAAAGTTTGCTGCTTTTCCACGTTGGCCAACAACAGTTGTCCATATTTTTTTACAAACGACAGATGACTCGCGATAAACAAAATGTTAACCGCGAACTTAGTCGTTAGTTGTTAATTATTTTAATAATGGTTTAATCCCAGGCAAAATTTTTCCTTCCAAAAATTCGAGCATCGCTCCGCCGCCCGTAGAAAGGTGATCAATATATTCCGACATGCCAGTTTTGCTAACAGCTTCAATTGTTTCTCCTCCTCCAACTACGCCAAAAACCTTTCCTTTTGATCGCGCGGCAATAAGCCTTCCGAGCGCCACACTGCCATGGCTGTATTTTGGAATTTCAAAATATCCCATCGGTCCGTTCCAAACAATAGTTTGCGCTTTTCTAATAATTTCAGAATATTTTTTTATTGTCTCTGGCCCAATATCTAAAAGGGCATACGGTTTTTTACAAAGCACTGCCTTTTTCTTAGGAACACTGACGACCCAGGCTTTCTTTCCCTTAAAATCCCCCACCACAAAATCAATTGGCAAAATAATTTTTTTATTTTTCAAAAGTTTTTTTGCTGTTTTCAATTCCTTCGGTTCATATACCGAGGCGCCGATGCCATAGCCTTTCGCCGCCAAAAAATTATTTACCAGGGCTCCACCCAAAATAATTGAATTAACTTTTTTCAATAAATTTTCTATCACCGAAATTTTTGTGGAAATTTTCGCTCCGCCGATTAAACCGATAAACGGTTTTGATGGTTTTCCTAATAAACTACTAAGCACATTAATTTCTTTTTTCATCAAAAGCCCGGCATAGCTTGGCAAAAATTTCGGCACGCCGACAATTGAAGCATGCGCCCGATGCGCCGCGGCAAAAGCATCATTTACATAAATATCCGCCAAACTCGCAAGCCCCGCAGCAAATTTCTTATCATTTTTTTCTTCACCTGGATGAAAACGCAAATTTTCTAGCATCATCACTTCGCCGGATTTCATCGCATCAATTTTTTTCAAACCCTTCTTCCCTTCCCAGTCAGCGGGCGCCGTTCCCTTCATTAGCAAAAGTTTTCCAAGCGTTGCGCCAATCGGTTTCAAACTTAAATTATTTTTTACCTTCCCGCCCGGATCGCCCAAGTGGCTCATCAAAATTACTTTTGCTCCTTGTCCCAGAAGATATTTTATTGTGGGCAGCGCCGCCCGAATTCTCGTATCATCAGCCACGACGATTTTTGCTCCGGATTTTTTAAGCGGAACATTAAAATCAACCCGAACCAAAACCCTTTTGCCTTTTAATTTTTTTATTTCGTCAATCGTTCGAAGTTTCATAAATATTTTTTACTATTTATCCCCCTCAATTTCTTCGAGTTCCCATGAGTCAGCTTTTATACTTTTCACTATCACTTCCGCGCCTTCAACTTTTGTCCCCCGCGCCAAAACGCCAATATTAAATTTCAAATTTTCCGGATTTATTTCCGAACCATGTTCAATCACGCTGCCAAGGCCGACAACAATTTTTGTCACGGTTTTCAATTTATTTTTCTCGGCGTGATCTAAGACTAGCTTCAGGATGCGATCAGCCTCATGTAAATCATGCATAAATAGTATTTTGTATTTAGTATATAGTATCTAATATTTGGTATAAGTTAAAAATCAAATACTAAATACAAGATACAAAATACCAGATACCTCAATGTGTCGCACACGTCATACACGGATCGTATGCCCTGACCATCATATTTATTTTCCATTTTCTATCACGATCGTCTTTAATATTTGCCTCATTTAAATATTTTTCTAAATCATTTTCTAAATTATCCAAAAATTGAGCCGTTGGGGTAATAATATTGCAGGCGCGGATAATGCCGTATTTATCAATTTTATAGTAATGATAAAGCGTACCGCGTGGCGCTTCCGTCGCTCCGAGCCCTTCGCCGTTTTTCAAAGTGTATTTTACCATTAAATTTCTTGATTTGTCGCGCAAATATTCTTTAAGCAATTTTCTTACTTCTTCAACACAATGAACGAGCTCCACTGACTGAGCGTAAATATTATGGAAAGTGTTATGTGTTAAAACCTTGCCATTCGGTTTTGGAAAAAACGATAAAAACTTTTTTGCTTCGGGATTCAAATAACGATGGCTCAAATTCAACCGCGCAATCGCGCCCGGCATAAAACTTTTACCAAGATGGCTTGCCCGTTTGGTCGGATCATCTTTAGTTTGTTTTTCCGAAAGTTCATTATAAAACTTTTTCACCGGACGAGTCGACTCCACAGTTGATCCGATTACGCCATCATAAAACGCATATTCGCGCGGCGCAACAAGTCCGGCAAATTCCACCTTACGTTCGTATTTTGGATAATCAAGCGCCCGAAAAAATTTCGCCACGCCAATCGCCGCTTCCAAGACCGGCTCGGTTTCATCAATCAATTTTTGAATAATTTTATCGTCCAACACTCTTCGAAATCCTCCAATTTCCGTCACAATCATGTGCATATCCCGGCCGCCAACCACATCTTTAATTTTATTTCCAAAATCGCGGATCAAAATAATTTTTTTCGCGAGATCGGGATATTTTTTTATCAAATCAACATCGCTTTCATATTTGAAAAAATCCGACAAAGACAAAAAGAAAAGATGCGCCGCGTGGCTTTGGATCGGCTCGGCGAGGACCAAAACTTTTCGGAGCCGCTCAATCTGCGGATTGATTTTTACGCCAAGCGCGTTTTCAATCGCCTTGATACTCGTGATATTGTGCGCCACGGAGCAAATGCCGCAAATTCGCGAAGTAACAATCGGCGTTTCAATATAATTGCGGTTTAAAATTATTGACTCAATCAAACGCGCGCCAATTACAATTTTCAATTTGGCGTTTTTAATATCGCCGGCGAGCATATCGGCAAAAAAACTAGCGTGCCCTTCAATTTTGGCGAGGTGGCTTATTTTTATTTTCATAATTACTCTTCAATTCTCAAAAAATCATCTTCCGCGCCGTAGGTCTCCATAATTTCCCTGAGATATTTTTTCCCAACCAATTTTTCAATATTTTTCAAATGCTTCGTAATTTGCGGCCCAGCGCCCTTAAGCGGCCCGCGGCAACCATAACAAAATCTTTTGCTCCGAAGACAAATCGCTTTGCATCCGCCGATCGTAATCGGCCCCATGCACGGCTCACCTTTTTGCAGGAGACACTCGTATCCGCTCGTCTGGCATTCGAAACATACCGGCCGGAGGGGAATTTTCGGCGCGCGGCCGAAAGCAAGGTCGGAAATGACGCGATAAAATTCATCTTCATTAATCGGACATCCCGGAACAGTATAATCAACTTTTACAACCTTCCAAACCGGTACGACGGTCGGATTTTGTATCCGCTGATATTTTGGATAAACGTATTTTACTTTTTCATCCTTATCTTTTTCGGCATAATTTTTTATCTCCTGAACCCCGCCCAAATGAGCGCAACTGCCGATGGCCACCAAAATTTTTGATTTTTTCCGCAGTTCTTTTAGATATTTTATATCTTCCTCGGTTAACGGTGTTCCTTCAACTACGGCGATATCATAATGTGGGCGTTCCCGTTTTTCTTCCGCCCAGGCAAAATTTCCCAAATCAAAAACTTGGAAAATGTCTAATAACCTTTTCCCTAAATTTAGAATCTCCACCTGGCACCCTTCGCAACAAGTCATACTGGCGATTGCAAGAATCGGTTTCGGCATATATTATTCATTTATATTATAGCACTTTCCGCAAAACCTGAAAAATTGATATAATTGGCGTATATGATATTCAAAAATCGCGTAGACGCCGGCCAAAAATTAGCCGAAACGCTCGGAAAATTCAAAGACGCCAAAGACACGATTATTTTGGCGCTCCCGCGCGGTGGAGTTGTTGTCGGATATGAGGTGGCGAAAAAATTAAATCTGCCGCTTGATATTGTCGTCCCCCGAAAAATCGGCGCGCCGGGAAATCCGGAATTTGCCATTGGCGCCGTGGGCGAAACCGGCGAAGGAATTTTCGAGGAAATGGTAATCGGCGCCTACGGCATTACCGAATCTTATTTGCAAAATGAAATAAAAAAAGAAAAAGCCGAAGCGGAGCGGCGGCTGAAACTTTATCGCGGTGCTCGTCCACCGCTTGATTTAAAAAATAAAACCGTCATTCTAGTTGACGACGGCCTGGCAACGGGACTGACAATGCGGGCGGCCATAAAAACTGCTAAAAAATTCGGCGCAAAAAAAATTATTGTATCCATCCCCGTCACCTCGCCCGAAGCGGCGGAATTAGTTAAAAAAGAAGTTGATGAAATAATTTATCTTGAAGCTCCGGCCTTTTTCGGCGCTGTCGGATCTTTTTACGAAGAATTCGGCCAAACAACGGATGATGAAGTAATTGACCTATTAAAAAATGCATGGTTCGGAAAATAGAAAATTAAAATATTTTTCACAATAAACTCCGCCACATCCGGCGGAGTTTTTAAAAAAATAAAAAGGGGCTAGCCCGAAAGCTAACCCGCAAATGTCGTGATGGGATTTACCCTACTTGTTGAAGTACGCAAGCGTCCGCTTGGTCCAGTATTCGAGCCGCCGCGCCGCGTCTTCATCAATGATCTCGACCACTCTCGCCCAGTGGAAGGCGACGAGATCACCGACTGAAACGCGCGGAAAAAGCAGCGGATCGCGCGGGACGGAAACATTCCTCTCTTCTTCCTCGAGTTCGGACAAAATCCTGCCGCCTTGGCGCCGCAATGACTTTGCCGAAACGGTGAGCGTCCCGTTCTTTCCGACGCCGACTACTCTTCCCCAGCCGATGCGGCAAAGATCCTGGCCAACCGAACCCCGCTCCACCTGGCCGGAGAGTCCGCCAATTACCATGACATGGAAGCTGTGATGCGGCCGGTGCTGATAGTGAACGCGGGCGGCCGCTTCTTTCGCCGCTGGCGCAGCCATCTTGCCTTCGGCCGCCAGGTTGAGAATCATCGTCTTTAAATCCTCGGGTCGGACGCGGTTCAAAAGGTCGTTCCCAATCCAGTAGGCGTCAACTACCCGCAAATCAAGCCAGTCCTCGATACTGTTTGAGGCCGCGATCAACTTCAGGTAGGCCGCCGCCGCGGTAAACTGCTCGAGCAGTTTTCTTGCCTGCCCGTCACTCACCTTTTTTTTAGTGGTGAGATACTGGTAGAGCTTACCCTTCTCGCTGCCCCGCGGCCCGCAAAGACCGAGTTCGTTCGGATAGAGGGCGTAACGCGCCGCCCGTGCGTAAATCTTTCCCATTTTATTCCTCCCTCCCCCTGCTTTTCTCTAATTCACTAAATACAGCAAGGCACTCTTTGGCTTCCCTTTCGGAAACTTTCTTCATCCCGATATTGCCTTGCACCAATATCCAATCACCTTTTGCCGCTTCCGGCAAGAGTGAGGTGTCAATATTAAAAACTTTGCCACCATTTTTAACGGTGGCTTTATTTTTTTTAATCTTTTCAATTTTACAGGGAATCCCAAAACACATAACAAACTAAACCTGGCTTGTTTTTATTTCCTTAATTTTTGAAATCAAATCCACAGCCACGACAACCCCCACAAACATCAGCAAACTTCCGGAAAAAATCTGCCAATCAAAAATTCCTTTTTGCGCCATTTCAAGTAAACTCGTTACTGGCGCGCCGAGCGATAAAATGCATACCGCCGTTGAAACTTTAATATATTTCAAGCCCGAATACCAAGTCAAAACATAACCTAAAAGAAAAACGGCCGTTATCCAAACCCAACTCAATTCCGCCGCTCCTACGCCACTAAGCAATTTTAGTTGACCCGTCGCCGCCCAAAAAATAAAAATAAATAAAAATCCAAAAAACATCCTCCCCCAAGCAACAATTTTTGGAGAAATATTTTCCAACGCTTTTTTGGAAATAATTTGCTCCGCCGCCCAAAATAAAGTAGCAAGCAAAACTAGGAGCTCGCCATAACCAAACTGAAATCCGCCAAAAATTTTTAAAATCAACATATTGCCCAACAAAAGCAAAGACGCGCCAATCACCAAATTCTTGTTAATTTTTTCTTTCAAAAATAATATCGCCAAAATTATTACATAAACAAACATCGTCTTATGGACGAAAGAAGTAGTAGCGCCACCAGTCAAAGTCAACCCCTTGAAAAAAAGTAAAAATGGAATACTGCCGCCAACAAGACCGATCAAAACTAAAGTCAGCCACTCTTTAACTTTTAATTTCGCCAATAATTTCCATTCTTTAAACCAAAAAATAAGACATAGCAAAATTACAGCCACAACTATATTTTTTAAACCTGTAAAAATATCTGAATTAACAACCTTAACACCGAATTGATTTACAAAAATGGAAACGCCGGAAATTATTGCCGTCCCTAAAACTAACAAATATCCTTTATTTTTATTCATGTTTTTAATATTAAATCGCTCCTTTTATATCTTTCAACTCCGCCCAGGAAAAAACCGGACCGTCCTGGCAGACGAAGAAACTTCCAACCGCGCAATGGTTGCAAACGCCGACACCGCAGTGCATCCGCCGCTCAAGCGATAGATATATATCTTCATTGCTAAATCCTGCTTTATTTAATTTTTCCAAAACAAATTTATACATCACCGGCGGACCGCAGAGAAACGCCACTGGATTTTCCGTAAGCGGCGTCTTTTCAAACAAAACCGTAACCAATCCCTGAATTATCGGGCAAGATAATTTAAATTTATCCGTAGGCTTATCAAGGCACAAATGAAAATCAATATCATTTTTCATCCAGGTTTCGTATTCATTGCGGAAAAGCAAATCATCCTCGGTTCTCGCTCCGTAAAAAATTTGAACTTTTTTATATTGATCACGATTTTTTACGATTTCAAAAATTGCCGTGCGGACCGTTTCCAAACCAAGGCCGCCGACAACAATCAAAAGATTTCTATTTTTAGCGAACTCGAGCGGAAACGGCCGGCCGTATGGCCCGCGCACACCGACTTTATCCCCTACTTTCAGGGCATGCATTGCCTTGGTTACTGTTCCGACATTTCTCGCGCAAACCTGGAATTTATTTTTTAATGAAGCATCTGAGCAAAGACAAAAAGGCGCTTCGCCAAATCCCGGCAGAGAAATTTCCGCGAATTGCCCGCTTCGAACGCTAAATCCGCGCGGGGCATCAAGCGTAAATAATTTTGAATTTGAACCCTCATTTTCAACTTTCAAAATTTTTACTGATTGTGGTTGGTATTGATTTTTCATAACGCCGCCAGCACTTTAAAAATATTTATTCCCACGGGACATGCCTTCGCGCACCGGCCGCAGCCGACGCAACCCATAATCTGAATCTGATCCGGAATCCGGACAAATTTATGATAATACCAAAAATGAATTCTTTCAGCCGTAGTTTTCAAAAATTTATGTCCGCCGCCAACTTCTGAAAAATCATTATAAAAACAGGCGCCCCACGTTCGCTTCCTCGTGCCGCCAAGCCCCACCAAATCCGGCTGGTCTTTTATGTCAAAACAAAAACAGGTCGGACAAACGAGCGTACACTTTCCGCATTCAATGCAACGCGCGCCAACATCTTCTTCCCAAATTTCTTTTTTATAAGTTTTCCGAAGCGCGTCGCGGTATTTTACCATCATCGGATCCAAACCTTCTTCTTTGATCGGCCCGGCGTAGGCAATGTGTTCATAATCTTTGTAACCAAATTTTTCCAAAACGCTTTGCCCCTCTTCCGAACCGGTATAAACAAAATATTTATTCTTCTCGCCTCGCTTCGCGGTCGAAGCGGGTTGCACTTCCAGAAAAATATCAAATTGCAAATGTTCCAAAATATCTTCTTCGTATTTAATTTGGAAAAGATTCTGCTCCACATTTTCAGGAATCAAACTTTGGCCAATGATAAGCGTCCGCCGCATGCGCTCTTGGTACCAGGGATCACGCTCAAAAATTTGATTTAGCATCACGACGGCTTTGAGGTCGACAGGATTAATGCCGAAAATTACTTGCTTTTCCGCCTTTTTCACTTCGGTCATCTTGTCTTTCTTGTATTCAAAAAGTGTTTCCTCTGACGGAACTAAAAATCTTTTGAATGAATGCAGCGGCGGTTCGGAAATTAGCTTCACCTTTTTCGCATTTTCCACTTCGGCATAAACGACTTCTTCTGGCCGTTTTTCCGGCGCCCACACTTTGTAACCGCTCTTCATCAAAAATGCTATGAATTTTTGTAACTCGCCTTGTGTCATAAAATCATTTAAACATCAAAACATTTAAACATTATAGCATAAAAAAGAACGGGTATAAACGCCCATCTGACATGCCACAACCAACCCATTCTTATTTTTTCAACCATTTTTTATTCCAACCAACCCAATTCTTAAAAATTAAGACGCATCCGATAAAAACTCCTAAGGTATCGGCTGATAAATCATTTGCCACGTCAACTATTATATTTTGATTGGAGTCGGAAAACATATGTGTCCCCCACCAAGTATCTCCTTGCTTTTGAAAAAATTCCCAAAAAAATGACAGCAACAAAACTAAAACACCACTAATTAAAATAACTTCCATCTTTTTCGGTACACCTTTCTTTATTTTTAAAATTCCATAAAACATCGCCCACATTATTACAAAAGAAGCTGGAATAACCACGTGGGCGATTACATCATATTCAAAAAATTTTATGTAATGATAAAAATAAATCGTGCCGAGAGAAGTCGTAAAAAAAATCAATCCGCCGAGACCGAGCAACGTGTTACCAAAAAAATCATTATAATATTTTTTTACAAACGCTGATTTCTGAAAAAAATAAAGAATAAGCAGGGCTAAGGCTCCCAAAATAAAACTGTTTAACAAAAAAATATTCCCTCGCCAGCCATAAAACGCGGCCGCCGCCAAGGCCGACCAAAAAGCTGACCAAAAAATTACCCTTATCACGCGACGGAACATACTTCAACATTATTTATTTATATATTATAACATAAAAAACAAAAAGCCGGCTTTTCGGAGCCGGCCTTCTTGAACACTATTTATTTTAACTTTTTCCCCACCATTTCCGTGAATTCCACAAGCCGCGTGCTGTAACCCCACTCGTTATCGTACCAAGCAATGACTTTGATAAGGTTTCCCCCGACGGCCATTGTAAGCTCGGCATCCACCACTGAAGATAAAGATGATTTTCTGTAGTCAATGGAAACTAGAGGTTCATCGGAAATGCCCAAAATTCCTTTTAATTCTTTTCCCGCGGCGGCGCGTAAAGTATTGTTAATCTGGTCAACTGTCGCGTCACGGCCAATAACTAATGAAAAGTCCAAAAGTGAAACTGACGGCGTCGGAACGCGAATGGACAAACCGTTTAATTTGCCTTTCAAATCAGGAATAACTTTTTCCACGGCTTTGGTCGCCCCGGTTGTCGTCGGAATCATGGAAAGGGCGGCGGCGCGGGCCCGGCGAAGATCTTTATGCGGAAGATCAAGCAAGCGCTGGTCGTTTGTATAACTATGGCAAGTCGTCATCGTGCCTTTCAAAATTTTAAATTTGTCGTTCAAAACTTTCGCGATCGGCGCCATGGCATTTGTCGTGCAGGAAGCCATGGAGATTACAACATCTTTTTTCGGATCGTATTTTTCTTCATTGCAACCAATCACGTAAGTCGGAATACCCTCGCCTTTACATGGCGCGGAAATTATAACTTTTTTCGCGCCAGCTTTTATGTGCGCCGACGCGCCAACGTAGTCGGTAAAAACGCCAGTTGATTCCACAACAATATCAATTCCTAATTTTTTCCAAGGCAAAACGCTCGGATCTTTTTCTGCAAAAATTTTTATTTTCTGCCCGTCAACTTCAATAAAATCTTTTCCGGCCGCGACTTTTCCCGGATGAACTCCATAGACTGAATCGTATTTATAAAGATGAGCCAGGGTTGCCGGGTCCGTTAGGTCGTTAACCGCGACAATATCAAGATTCGGATAGTCCTGGGCGATGGCAAAAAATTGTCTGCCAATTCGGCCAAAACCATTAATCGCGACTTTGATTTTTGGCATATTTCCTCCCAATTTAATTATATTAAATTATTTTTTAATAGGAACTTCAATAATCGTCCCCTCTTCTAATTTTACTATAACCGACTGTTTTAGGGTATGCCACCCAATTACTTTCCCCCGGCCGTGGTCGGTTCGGACGTTCGTGCCAATTGGCGGAAGTTTTTTTGCCGCTTCTTCATAATTTTTTTGCTCATACGCTAGGCAGCACATCAGTCGGCCGCAAACGCCGGTCAGGCGATCCGAGCCGCGATGAGCGATTTGTTGAAGATCGGCTAAGTCCGAAGAAATATTTCCCAAATCTTTTTTAAATTTTTGGCAGCAAAGATGGCGGCCGCAAGCTCCGACATCGCCGGAAATTTTTGCTTCATCGCGAATGCCCAGCTGCTGGAGACGAATTGATTTTTGAAAACTCTTAGTCAGATCTTTTACTAAATCGCGAAAATCAACCCGCCCATCAGCCACAAAAGCAAAAGTAAGACGCCCACCATCAAAAGAAAAGTGAGCGTCAATTAATTTTATTGGCAAATTATATTTCTTAACCAGCTGTTTGCAAACCGTCATGGCTTCTTTTTTCTGCTCTTCTTTTTCTTTGAATTTTATCATGTCGGCCGTGCTGGCTTTTCTGAAAATCGGTTTGATTTCAAGTTTTGCCGCTTCAACTTCTTTGGCGCCAATTTCTTTTACACCCACAATTTTTCCCATTTCCACTCCTAAATCGGTTTTTACCACCACAAAATCACCCACCGGAAGATTTAACTCCCCGGCGTCAAAATCGTAAATTCTCCCCCAGGGCGTGAATTGGACTTCAACAATTTTCATGGCAACTTAAATTTGGAATCTTACAAATCTTTTTATTTCAATTTTTTCTCCGATCTTGGCGATTTTTTGATTTACCAATTCTTCAATCGTGATGTCTTCGTCTTTAACAAACGGCTGTTTATTAAGACAAATATCTTCAAAATATTTTTCTAATTTTCCTTCAAGAATTTTTTCCACCACCGCCGGAGGTTTTTCCTGACCCTGCACTTCTTCAAGATACATTTGTTTTTCTTTGGCAACCACCTCTTCGGACACATCTTCCGGTTTTACGTATAAAGGGTTCGTCGCCGCAACCTGCATGGCAATATCATGAACTAACGCCTGAAATTCCTCAGTGCGCGCCACAAAATCTGTCTCACAACTAATTTCCACCATTGCTCCGACTTTACCGTTTGCGTGGACGTAAGCGTGGATCAAACCTTCTTTGGCCGTCCGTTCCGCCGATTTTTTCGCTGCCTTTATTTCGCCTTTTTTTCTCAAAACTTCAATTGCTTTTTCAATATCTCCATTCGCCTCATCTAAGGCATTTTTACATTCAACAATACCTGCGCCGGTTCGTTCACGGAGTTGGACTACGAGTTTTGGATCTAATGCCATATTTTAATATTCCAATAGCTATTTCTAATATCGAATATCTCAAGAATATTTGATACTAGTCCTCGCACCATTGGTAACAAAAATTTTTTAATTTTACTTTTTCTCTTCTTCCACAACTGGAGCCGGCACAACTGGAGCTGGGGCCGGAGCCGCCGGTTTTTCCGGAGCCGCACCTCTTTTTGATTCAAACTCCGCTTTTCCCTCTTTTGCAGCCGCAGCGAAAAGGCCTACCATCATTTCAATCGCCTTTACCGCGTCATCATTTGAAGGAACCGGATAATCAATATTCTCCGGATTGATATTTGTATCGCAAAGCGCGACAACCGGAACTTTTCTCTTTCTCGCTTCAGCCACCGCGGTTTTTTCCGCCCTGACGTCAACGACGAAAATCGCTTCCGGTAATTTCTTCAAAGTTTCAATGCCGCCGACCAATTCTTCTAACTTCACAATTTCTTTCTGAAAATTCAACTGTTCTTTTTTCGTGTACTTCGCGAGTCCGCCGGTCGCTGTTTTATTTTTTAAATCAGTGAATCGGTCGGTCACGCTCTTGATGGTTTTGAAATTCGTGAAAGTTCCGCCGAGCCATCGGGTTGTGACATACGGCATGCCGGCATCTTTCGCGTGGCGCTTCACAATTTCTTTAGCCTGTTCCTTTGAACCAACAAAAAGAACAACTCCGCCCGCGGCTGTTGTTTTTCTGACAAAATCTAACGCCTCTTTTAATTTTTTTGCCGTTAACTCTAAATTGAGAATGTGGACATCGCTCCGCTCTCCAAAAATAAACGGCTTCATTTTTGGATGCCATTTCGAGGCCTTGTGCCCAAAATGAACACCTGCCTGGAGCATTTCCAGCATTGATGGAATTTCTGACATAATTTTTTCCTTTTTTGCCTCTGTTTCGCCAAAACTTGCGGGTCCGGCGAGCGCCGGATCAGGAGCAAGTTTTAAGGGCAAAACATGTGAGATTACTATTAATTAATGACTTTCATCTATTTTTACACAAAACCAAAAAATGCGCAAGGGTTTAGTTTATTTAAAAAATGTTGTTTCCATCATTTTCTTCTCAATACTACTATATTGCTGTTTATCTTTTTGGCTCTCTCTAATTTTTTATTCAGATACCATTCATTAAGTGATCCTGGCCACCATCCCAAAAATTCAAAAGTGCCGCTATTCTCAAGCAACGTCTTCAATTCTTGGGGAAAGAAAAATCTTAGTCTTCTTGACGTTCTAATTTTTTTTATAAATTTCACCCCGCTTACAACTAAAGACAAATTTTCCTTATAAAATTGGCTAATTTTATCTACAAAAAACCAGTCAAAAGTAGTTTTAATTTTAATGTCCCCTCTTTTCATAACCCAACTTTGCTTACTATTGTCCTGCCAATCCAGCAGCTGATTCTGAATCAAATAAAGACCGCCTTTGCGTAAATTTTTAGCAACCGAATCAAGGTGTTTTAGCAAATCTTCCTTGGAAGAAAAAGTAAAAGAACCCATCATAATAAAGGAAAAATCAACCTTGCGCTCCAATTTAAAATCACGCATGTCGCCCCTAATCGCCCCTACCTTAACTTGCTGCTTCTTGGCTTCATTTAACAAATAATTAATCATCGCTTGACTAATATCTAGGCCGATGGCTTTGTATCCCCGTTTGGCTAATTCGATCAATTGAGGACTGGGACCACAGGCAATATCCAAGCAACTTTTTACTTTAATACTGCTAAATTTTTTAATAATTTTCCCAAAATTTTCTACCTGCTTCTTTGGGTCGACAAAGCTAAAGGCAATGTCATAATACAAAGGAAAGTTATATATATTCATGTATATAAATTTATGAATTACCACTTAATTATAACAAACTTTGTCAAAATAAAAAGGGGCAACACGCGCGGTGTCGCCCCGGAGATCATGGTCTTCCGCAACCATCAGCCCTTCTGAGTCTTCTTGACCCTCTTCCTGGTGGTGGTCTTCGGGGCCTCCTTCGCCCGAACCTTGATCTCGCTGATCTTGGCGCTGTCGAGCACGCCCTTGCACTTCGACATGATTCGACCTCCTTTGCAGTCAAAGAAAGGAACAAACGACCCCAACTTCCTGTGCTGTTTTTCTGTCCTGCACCTCCCTAAGGTAAGATACCGGTTGGGCCCTTCCGGGAATCGGGTGACTTCGTCAACCACCCGATAGCAACGCAGTATCTCTCGCAATAAGACGGCGGGCACTGAGGAAATTATAGCACAGATCTCTCCGCAAAGACAACTGAGCCGACCGTTGTCTCTGAGCGTGCGCACCAACCGACAATTCTCGTGCAAGGCCCAAACTACTAGACCTTCAGCAGTTGTCTCGAGCCCAGCTGGATAGATGTGACAAACAAATGGTCGTTTGCCATACAGACGGCACCTTCGCCCCAGCCGACACGCCAACGGACAGTCGGGATGACGAACCCCCAAATCGTATCCGCCGTCGGACTTCTTCGGCAGGCAGTGTATGAAATCGGCCCGACGATTGAGCTGCAAGATTGGCACACCCGCACGATAAAGCCTTCCAACTTCCGGCGGCAAAAGCCAAATGAAGCCCTGGCAATCCGGATCTCGACAACCAACGCAATCCAAACCGTAACGACGGTAAAGAAGGTCAAAAGCCTCGCTGATTTGGCCGATCGCCTTCAAGGTGAGGGCTGATTGCTTTTCTTTGTTGGCTCTACTCTTCATCTGACCACCTCGTCAAGGGCATGAACTTGGAGCAGGCGGCTGACGAACAAACGGATTTCAACCGCTTCGATTTCGTCAGCGAATTGCCGAACCAGGTCAACCTCGTTGAACTCGCTCTGGCCCAAGATACACTGAGCCACCCTCAAAGCCGTCGGATCCAGTTTCACGGTCTGGTAACGAGTAACCAAGTATTTATTCGGATACTTGGTCAGCAGCTTCATGTACCGATTCGGCCTGAGACGACGGTAAACTGTCGGATATCTCTCGGCCAACTTAGCCGATGTCCGGCGACGCGGCAGGCGGATCGGCGGCTTGCGCATTCCGCGTACGGCATAATCGACGCAAAACTGATTTGAGCAGTTCACGTCGACCTTACAACCGCAAGTACACTCAAGCAGCAATGGACAATCCCTACATGGTTCGGTGACCCAAGCCAAGTCGCGATAAACGTCAAGAGACCGGCTGTTCCAAATCTCGGCCAGAGTTTCTTCCAGCACGTTGCCGAAAATGAGTTGGGACTGATTGCAGATGCGAAACTCGCCGCGAGGGTTGATCGCCCCGAACGAAACGCCAACTCCGCAGTTCGACGTGAGACCTTCTCGGATCAGTCTTTCGTCGAGGCAGTACGGTATCGCAGTCCCAAAGCCGACCCGGCCGCCGAGTTCAGGAAAATCTCGGCGAGCCTGAAGCATTTGACCGACCGCGACGCGGAACTCTTCAAGGCTGGGCTTAAGCTTGGGGTGACTGGCATTCTTCGCCCCCAGCCCGCCGTCTTCGTAGCGATCCACGTAGATGGATTCCATGCCGAGACTGACCGCGATCTTGATGATCCCGTATATCTGATCAAAGTTGTACCCAGTCAACACTGGAATGCAGCGCACATCGTGTCCCGCTTCGACGTAGGATCTGATAGTTTCAAGAGTCCTATGAAATCCTCCAGGAATTCCTGTGTGCATCTCGTGCGTCTGCGGATTATCGCCATGAAGGGGCACACCAAAACAGGCGATCTTGGGTGAAACTCCCCTCATTACAATGAGGCCGTTCGTGACGATAGTCACCGACGAAGTCGGGCTAAGCAAATTCACATAACGGTTGATCCGCTCCACGGGAACGAGACTGGGTTCTCCTCCGATGAGATAGACGTGAGGAATTTGATCCTCTGCCACTCTCTCCACGATGCTGTCTACGACCGAGGGATCGAAGTGTCTATTCCTCTCCGGGTTGTAACAAAAAATGCACCTGCTATTGCAAGCGTAACTCATCTCAATGTGGACCAGGTGCGGAATAGAGCCGTGCCGAACGCGGATAGCCCTAACCATTTTTTTACTGCGTGGCTTCATGGCTAGTTCCTCGTCCCGGCGACAACTCTCGTAGATAGTTGCACTACGAGGGCCATGTCATCCGTGGGAGATGTCTTGTTGTTCTTGATCATCCCGCATTTTTGACAACGATGCACAATTGCGTACTTGCCACCCTTAATTTTTACGCCAATCGGCTCCATCATCCCCCGGCATTCGGAAAGTCTGTCGCCAGGGAACGCATCAACGTGTTTGCTCCACAGACATCGCGGACAGTGGTTGGTGTAGCCATCACCCCTGACCTTGGCTCCACAATTTTGGCACCGAAAGTCTTCTTGACGGCGTTCGAATCTTTTTGTCTCCACCTGCTCCTCCTTCTTCTATGCAGATTTTCAAAGAACGTTGAGTCAACTTAACGCAAGTTTAACTCTGAGTCAAGCAGTAAAAATAACCCATTTCTCCAGCCCTTGATTTTTAAACCCATTTGTGCTAAATTAAATACACAATTGTTCATCAAAATATGAACCCGCTACAAACGGAAAAATCAAACGACAAAATCTGGAGGCAACTTTCCAATCTCTGGACTTTCGCGGCCATGGGATTTTTCATGTTTGATTTTTTCACAAACGACAAATACAGCGGATACGCCGCGGCAATCTCAATTATTTACATTTCTATCCTTGGCCTTTATGCCGGCACAAAAGAATTTGATCGCTGGCAAGATTCCCATTTTCCAAAACGCAAGGGCGAATTTTTCGTTATCCTCTGGACAGTTTTAATCTTTTTCTTTATCATTACCGCAATAGTCTCTGGTGGAAAATATAAGATGCCTTCGGAGTTTACGGCAACCTATATCGCGCTTTTATCCATCTTCGCCTTGACACAAAGGTCAAAATTCCTGCATAATCAAAAAGAGCAAAATATTATTAATCAAAACAATAATCAATAATTATGAAAAAGGACACCCATCCAGAATATTATCCAAAAGCAAAGGTGACTTGCGCCTGCGGCAATTCTTTTACTGTTGGCTCGACCACGAAGGAAATCAAGGTTGAGTTATGTTCTGCCTGCCATCCATTTTACACTGGCAAACAAAAACTCGTTGACTCGGCGAGACGCGTCGAGAAATTCAAAGAAAAAATGGAAAAGAAGGCAGCCATTTCCGCGACGAAAAAAGAAAAGAAGCCGAGAGCGAAAAAAACAAAGTAGTTATTCCAATCATAAAAAACATGGTGACATTTTTGTTATCATGTTTTTATGTTAGAATAAACTAATAAATTTAATTATGATTCCGGAAATCATTAAAGCTGAAGAAAAATTCAAGGAACTTGAGGCCGAGCTCGCTCGCCCCGAGGTGGTTTCTGATCGGGAAAAGTTAAAAAAAGTTTCCCAAGAATATAGTGATTTGAAAGAAGTAATGGAAAAAATAAATAAATTCCACGCGCTGGAAAAAGCCGCGGTTGAAACGGAAGTTATCGCCAAACAAGATGTTCCCGAAATGGCCGCGATTGCTAAAGAAGAATTGGAAAAAATTCGGCAAGAAAGATCAGTGCTCGAAGCGGAAATCAAAGAAGAGCTGACGCCGAAAGATCCGCTGGACAAAAGAAATATTATTGTGGAAATCCGCGCCGGTGCCGGCGGCGACGAAGCCGCGCTTTTTGCCGCGCAACTTTTCCGAATGTATTCCAGATTTGCTGAACGAAAAGGTTGGCAGGCAAGGTTAATTTCCGCCAACCGCACCGATCTTGGCGGGTTTAAAGAAATTATTTTTTCAGTTATTGGCAAAGGCGCGTGGGGAAATTTAAAATTTGAAAGCGGTGTGCATCGCGTCCAGCGCGTTCCGGATACGGAAAAAAGCGGCCGCGTCCATACCTCCACCGCTTCCGTCGCCGTCCTTCCCGAAACTGAAGAAATTGATATTAAAATTGAACCAAAAGATTTGCGCATTGATACCTTTTTATCCGGCGGCCACGGCGGGCAGAGCGTGCAAACGACATATTCCGCGGTGCGCATTACTCATATTCCGTCAGGCCTTGTTGTCGCCTGCCAAGACGAACGCTCCCAGCAGCAAAACCGCGAAAAAGCCATGCAGGTTTTGCGTTCCCGCCTTTTTGTAATGGAGCAAGAAAAACGCCAGGCGGCGGAAGTCGCGGCGCGGCGTTCACAGATTGGTTCGGCAATGCGCGCGGAAAAAATCAGAACATACAATTTTCCTCAAGACCGCGTTTCCGACCATCGCGTCAAAGAAAGCTGGCACAATATTAATAACGTAATGGACGGTGAGCTAGATCAAATTATTGAAGTACTAAAAAAGGAAATATAAAAAATTAAAAAATAATCCGGCCGCAAGGCCGGTTTTTTGATATAAATTTTGACATAAAAAAAGAGTCGGTCGAACGAGGTGTTCGACCGACGGGCACAACGCGAAACGTAGCGGTGTGCAAAGAAGGGTGACCTCCGTACCCGCTAAAAGCGGATTTGGAGGATCGAAAACGCGGGGGAGATTTCAGCCCACCTGCATAACAGGCAAGCCGGGTTCCTGCTGGCCACCCCTGGGTCCTTCCTCCACGAGATCATCCGCGCTTCAACGCGCGGCTTCCACTCGAGGACTCCGGATTTGGGATGAGAAAAAATTACCCACGACGCCAGTGCGCTGCCGGCATCAACCGAACAGGACTCCCCTTTACCCTGCACTGCACTTTAACATAATTATCAAAATTTGTCAAGAGTCTCTTGACAAATTCATCTTTTTGTAATATTATAAAAACATCAAAACAGGGTGGCCTTGTGTTCTTGGCGCGTGCCAGAAACGCAAGGAAGGTGGCCCTAAGCCTCGGCCTGATGGACAGGACGAGTTGATAATAGGGAAGGTAGTGGAGGACAGAGATGTCGAGTAGTGTTTTCTGGGACGACGGTACAAGGCTCTCAGCGGACGGTGTCCCCATCATCCCCGATGGTGCGGGACCGCGCGAGATTTCACAGCGCCGCAGGACGAGCAGACAGCTCGACGACTTCTTCCCCGACTGGGAGGAGGAACACCGCCGGAACGAGGAAGCCAGGCGGCGCGACCGCGACCGCCGTCGTGATGGCGTCCGCTGCTAACACCAGCCCCAGCCCACCCACCAACAACGTGAGAACGCGCGAGCAATCGCTCGTCCTCCGTCCGAATTTACGCCGCCCCTCCCGGACTCGGCGTAAGAGCCCGCGTAGCGGATCGCAGGGGACATGAGTCCCGCCTCCCTCCCCGCTGCCGGGCGACCAGCCCGTGGATTGTTTTGGAGACCTCCCCTCCTCCGAACAATCCACGGGCTCTTTTTTATTATCAAGCGAGTGAGAGAAATGAACTTATTCATTTCCGAGCGAGCGCAGATAACACGGAGTATTATCAAGCGAGTGAGAGAAATGAACTTATTCATTTCCGAGCGCCCGGCCTCGCCGAAGACGGCAAGTCGAGGCGGGAGCGCAGATAACGCGCAGTATGTTATAATGATCCTATGACTATCCAAAAATATTTAATTTGGGCGATAAAAACTTTACAAAAAAATAAAATCGTCTCCCCAGCTCTCGATGCCGAGGTTCTTTTATCTTTTGTTATAAAAAAACCAAAAGAATTTTTATACGCGCATTCTGAAAAAAAATTAACTGCGGTACAAATTTCAAAGTTTAAAAAACTCATTATCTGCCGAGCAAAGCACGAGCCGGTCGCCTATATTATTAGCCACAAATATTTTTACGGCTTGGATTTTTTTGTAAATAAAAATGTTTTGATCCCCCGCCCGGAAACGGAAATATTAGTTGAAACCACGATAGAGAAAAAACCAACCACGATTATTGACGTCGGAACGGGCAGTGGCGCCATTGCCGTAACGCTTGCACATAATTTACCCAATGCAAAAATTTTCGCCACAGAAATCTCTTCGGCCGCTGCCAAAGTAGCGCAAAAAAATGCACGACATCACAAAACGAAAATTACATTTTTGCACGGCAATTTATTGCAACCGTTTTCAAATCTAAAATCAAATATCACAAATCTTAAATCTTTGACGATAGCTGCCAATCTCCCCTATCTCACCACAAAACAATGGCAAAAATCCCAGCTAGAAATAAAAAAATACGAACCGCGGACGGCACTCGACGGCGGCGCGGACGGTTTAAAATATTATCGCGAACTTTTACAACAAATAGAATTGCTAATCACTAGCCACAAATTATCCATTACTTCCGTTTTAGAAATTGATCCTTCCCAAAAAAAATCTATTGCGAAATTAATCAAACGCCGTTTTCCCTCCGCGAAAATAGAAATAAAAAAAGACCTCGCCGGCCGAGATCGAATCGTTATTTTTAAAATAAATTAAAATTCAATTTCTGTTCCAATTGGCACCACTTCAACCCAAGTCACTCCCGGGTTGAATTTTATTTCCGCACCGCCTTCATCATAAAATTTCGTCCGATCTTCGCTCGTCTCTTTCTGCCAAGTTCCGTCTATCCGAACGCCATCTTGAAAAATAATTGCCTCACCAACGCCAGTTGTTTCAATATCTTTTCGCCCCACTCCGTCCAAAACTACCATCTGAGTAAACTGCACGGCAATATTTTTTGCCCGAACTTCCTCGCCATTTCTGTCTTGCTGAATTACGCCGGCTTGATATCTTAAATAATCGTTGCTTTCGCGGTCATATTGCCAGCCGACTTCATAAGTTTTTGTGGAAAAATAAACTTTAATTCTTTTTTCTTCTTCGGGGCGCGACTCTTCTGTCGCTTCATCTTTAAACTGCCAGGGCGTGAAACTTTTTATCTCGCCATCTTTCGCCGCAAAAGCTTCATTCAACAGTCCCGTTGATGTGTAAAGATTGTGTGGCATATATCTTGCTTTTGATCGCCAGAAAAATATGCCGTTTGCAAATTCATTCAAATCCCAAAAATCATATTGCGGAATCAAACGCAGCGCCTCTGGACTTCCTCCCGAATGAACATAAAGCGCACCAAATTCTTCGGCCCAATCAAGAAAATACGGCCGCGCGCTCCGAACTGGTCCGATTTCCGAAACTTCTCCGTTCGCCGCGTAAACCGCTAAAAATCTTGTGATGCCGGCCTCGGCTAAAGTTTCATAAACCAAATTAGCGCGGGCAACTCCGGAAAGCGGCCGAGCATCAATCATGTTTTCAATTTGCACGGCAAAAAGCGGCGGATTGATTTTTGTTTCATCTTCCATTTCCGCTCCATCAATCAATCGGTGAAATCCAGGGAGAGATTCTTCTTCACTCTGTTCAATATTCTGCTGTGTTTTTTCTTTTGAGAAAAAATCTAAAAAGGAAGTCCGGGACAGAAGAAAATATCCGCCAATAGCAACCACAAAAACTGAAATTAAAAGCAAAGAAACAACCAGCCAGATCGGCGGTTGTTTCTTCACAAAAGCAATTATTCTCAAAAATAATTCCTTTATAAATTTCATTTTGACTTTGGTTATTTTTTCTCTTCTTTTTTCTCGGTCTTTTTCTCGCCCTGAGCTTCCGGAGCAGCAGCCTCTTCCTCGCCCTCTTTCTTTTCTTTTTCCACAACGCCAACTTCTTCAACTTTCTCCACAATCGGCGTTTCGAGTTCAGCCTTTAATTCTTCCTCGGTCAAAGGCGCTTCAACCGCGGCGATAGTCGCGTTCATGTCAGATAAAATTTTCACACCGGAAGGCACTTTCAAATCTTTAATATGAATCCTGTCTTCAAAAGTTTTAAGTACAGAAAGATCAATTTCAATTTCGTGCACCAAATCTTGCGGCAAACATTCAATCTCTATTTTTTCCATGCTATGCACAAAAGTACCGCCCAATTCTTTAACTGCCGGCGACTCATTAATAAATTTCAAGAGTGCGTCCACTTTGATCTTTTCCGTCATCTTAATTTGGCGGAAATCAACGTGCGCGAGTTTCCCGGTTAAGGGGTCTGCTTGCACTTCCTGAATCAAAACTTTAACCGGCGCAGTTTCATCAATTTTTAAATCGATAAGTGTGCTTTCTCCGGCTTCTTTATAAAGTTTATTGAAAGGAAGATACTCCACAGCCAAATTTTGGGACGGCACGTCTTTACCGTAAATAACGGCCGGAATCAAATTTTGCTTACGGAGATTCTTTACTCCCTTTCCAGTCACCTCTCGTTTTTTGACATTTAGACTCAAGGTCATAAGAATTCTCTGTTAACGAATTAATTAATAATGATTAGATTCTAACAACAAACCCTAAAATAGTCAAGAATTATGATCTTGCCGCGATACTCTCCAGAATTCCCACCATCGCCAAGTTTATGACCAAAGCACTGCCGCCATAGCTTATAAAAGGCAGTGAAATGCCTGTCACTGGCGCCACGCCAACTGTCATTCCAACGTTAATAAAAATCTGAATCAAGAAGACTATTGCCGTGCCAGCCGCAAAAAATAAGCTGAAATCATCTCGAGCGCGCCGCGCAATTCTAACAATCCGCCAAAAAATAACGCCCCAAAGAGCAATAATTAAGGCCGATCCTAAAAAACCCAATTCTTCGCCTAATACGGCGAAAATAAAATCCGTCTGGCTTTCCGGAACAAAGCGCAATTGGCTTTGCGGCCCAAAACCAATGCCGCGGCCAAGTATTTGCCCCGAACCCACGGCAATTTGCGCCTGAGTAATATTATATCCCCGGCCGAGCGGATCGCGCGAAGCGTCTAAAAAACTTAAAATTCTTTCTTTTTGATAATCTTGAAATACAAAAAACCATGAACCAGCAAAAAGCGTCGCGACTAAAAGTAAAAGCAAGGCAAGATGAGACCGCTTAATGCCAATTAATAATAACATTCCGAGCCAGAGGAAAAAAAGAACTAGGGACGAGCCAAAATCCGGCTGAAGCAAAACTAAACCAATCAGTACGGCTGAAAAAAAACCGCTTATCGCGATGTGTTTAAAATTAAAAATCTCATGCGCCCCGCGGGAAAAATATTTCGCCAAAAAAATAATCATGGCGAGTTTCGCCAATTCCACCGGCTGAAAATTAAACCATCCAAAACCAAACCATCCTTGCGTTCCGCGGATAACCCGGCCGAAAATCAAAACAGCGACGAGGAGCGCCGCGGCAAAGCCATAAATCGGAAAACTATAAAATTTCAGCCACTTATAGTCAATAATGCTCGCGATAAAAAACCCAACTAGGCCAACCAAAATAAAAATCGCTTGTTTTTTTAAATTTAAAAAATCTGGATCAGCCTTGCTTAGAGAAATGCTGTAAAGCGCGACCAAACTTAAAACCAAAAGCAAAAAAACTGAAGTGGCAAGCACCCAGTCAAAACGTTTTAAAAATGAAAAGTATCGGGAAAGCATGATATTAAAAGCGAATTAGAAAAATAGCTAATTCGCCAATCAACTTCTCAATTAATTAAGCTAGTCCACCGGCATGAATACTTTCGGATCAAAAATATTCACTTCGGGCACAACTTTCACTTGCGTGATGGAAGGCAATGTTTCAAACCAACTTACTTCAACCAAACGATTTTGTCCAGAACGAAATTCTTCTAACGTGACGTAATTTATGCTGGCGATAGAACTCCCTCGATAAAGAAAAATTTCAAAACCAACATCCCAGAAACTGAAAGCTGTCGCATTTCGGACGGTAAAAGATGCTCGGCTGATGGGGATACTTTCGGCGACCGCAGCCGGTGTGAATTTCACGTCAGTGATGGGAAAATTTAAATGGTCATTTTGCCAGGCGGGATAATCGGAAATTTCGTGAGCGTCAATCCTTTGCCATTTTAAATTTTTTATTTCTAAAACTGCTTGCCGGGGTTTCGTTCCTGCCGAAACGCCAAGATCAAAAAGATATTTTTCCTCGCCCGGCAGAATAAATCCGCTCTTATCCGGCCGCGCCACGCCGTCCACTAAAAAATTGTAAGTAAATTCGGCGCGCCAATTCAAGGCGGAATTAAAAATTTTCCCGGAAAAATCATATCTTCCTTTTCCCGAAGAAAAAATCGTCGTTGTCCCTATCTCAATCCCTTTTGGCTGAATCGCGCTATTTATGGCGGAATAATCAACTCCGCGGCTCAATTCTCTCATCGCCAAATTAAAACTAGGGCCTTCAATAAAATAATAATTAATCAAGCCGTAAAGGCCAAGTCCCCAAAAAATCGCGCAAAGAGAAATCAAAAAACCGATAAAAATTTTCTTCAACAAAATTTTATGGGAAACATACCACGAAGCGACTTTTAATTGACTTTCTGTAAAATCTGTCGGCTGATCTTGGATGGCCATATTTTTATAATTAATTTAATGCAATGATTTTGGCGCGGCTGAAGCAATAAATTCTAAAACATCCGCGTGAGATGAGACTATGCCTCTTGTTTTTTCGTCCAGATCTTCGCCGTGCTTTGCCATAAATCCTAAAACCTCACCAAAGTTTTTTAATTCTCTCCCCTCACCCAAGAATCCTTCGCGAATCAGAACATAGTTAATCGATTTCAGTAATTGTTTTTGGGCCGAAGTTATAAACTCGTATTTTTCCCGAGCGTCTTCCACGGCATTTGACGGATCAGTCATTAATTTTTGCAAAGCAACCGTTTTTTCCGGACTTAATTCCAAAACAATTCGCGGCATTTCCGCCTTTCCCCTGTTTCCATCCTGATCTTCAAAATATTTTATCTCGGTCATTTTTCCCCTGCCGAGTTTTTCAAAAATTTTATCCGTCTTGCGGAAGAGAACTTTTTCATCCGAGGAAGTCGTCGCGTCGATTGCGAGATGAACAAATTTATCAGTATCTTCGTCATGAAATGTCACGACAAAATCCGTACCATTCATTACGTCATCATATTCTGAAGTTTTTTCTACGGAAGTAACGCCGTCGCTAAACCAGCCATGAACTTTTATTCCTTCCATTAAAACATATTCCAAGGCGACCGCCTCGCTCCTCCGCTCATAAACATAATCCGGAGATTTTTTTATTTCCCCTACTCTTTTCATATCCCCCGCCACAACTTCCCGCGTGTAAGGCTGGCCGATAAATTTTTCCGGATTTGGCGATGAATTTTTCCAAGGCCGAGCGATTTCACGATTAAAATTTTCGTCGTCAGTTTGTCCCCAAACTCTCCGGCGATCCAACTCCGCCGCCATTCTGCCTTCAATTCCTACTGCCATAATTAGAAAAATTAGATTGCGCTTTAATTATATCACAAAAATTTGGATAAAAAAACGGCCCCGCTTCATTTCCTTTGCTTTGTGAGCATCAGATTTGAAGCGAGGCCACGATCTACCTCCTACTTGAGCGCCCTAGACGGCGAGCTTGCGGAGGACGAGCCACCCGAAGTTCGGGCTGAAGTCGCGGTCGAGGCAGTTCAGGCCCAAGTCGCGCTCGCCGCCGTGCCGGCGCGCGACCGGCGCGTACCAGACGCCGTCCTGAATCTGCCAACGGGCCGTGATGATGAGCGGATGGTCGAGCTGGATATCCGGGTGGGCGGCGATGAACTCCATCGCCCGGCGCAAACCGCCAAGCAACCGGTAGCCGAGTTTCTCGAGTTCCGCGAAGGCCTCTTCGCCGGTCATCATCCGGTCGAAGTGGTGCTCGTAGACTTCCCAGTAGTGCTCGTCGGGAGCCACCGGCTCCAAGGGACAGTTCGCCTCGTTGAAGTCGGGGTTGACCCAGTCCTGCTTGCACATGTCGAGCAGCCGCCGGAAATTGATGACCGGCAGACTTGCGGCCAACGCGCCCTTGAGCGCCAACTCCAACTCGAAGTTGTGGATGATCCAATACTGAGCCATCTCGGGCGTAATTCCCCGCGGCAAATTCCGAATCACCGCCGCCGCAAGTTCCGCGAACTGATCCGTTTTGATCTTCTTTCCCATCGTTTCCTCCTTGGCTTATCCTGGTCCATCTCTTCCGAGAGGCAGGACTTACCAAAAGCGGCTGGAACCCATTCCCAGCCTTGTTTTGAAGGTCATAAAACCGCCAAAAGAAAGCAAGGATTTTCAACACTTTATAATAGCCCACTTTTGCCATTTTGTCAACCTCTCTCCCCCTTGTCCCGGTTAGAGGTCCTCGGCATAATTTTTTTAGAAAAAAAATTATGCTCAGTTTTAATAAGCATAGAAGTCGCCAAATCTCCCACCCTGAAAACCACCTAAAATAAAGACAAGACAGACCTCTAACGGGACTTGTTTTCATAAAAACATTATGTTATAATAACTTAATAAATATTAGCGAATTTCACCTCGTTTTCGCCTCTGGCGGGAGGGGTTAAGTTTTTTTGTTATTATGTCTCCAAAAGTTAAAGCCAAAAAAGAAGAATACGGCGCAAAACAAATTACCGTACTTGAAGGCCTTGAAGCGGTCCGCCGCCGACCTGGTATGTACATCGGTTCAACCGGTCCTGAGGGTTTGCATCATTTAGTTTGGGAAGTGGTTGATAACTCCATTGACGAAGCTATGGCCGGCCACTGCACGGAAATTGAAGTCCGTCTTCTCTCGAACAGCCGCGTTTCAGTCTACGACAACGGCCGCGGCATTCCGGTTGATATTCATAAACAAACGAAAAAATCCGCTTTGGAAACCGTTTTGACAATCCTCCACGCCGGCGGAAAATTCGGCGAAGGCGGATATAAAGTTTCCGGCGGTCTGCATGGCGTCGGCGTTTCGGTTGTGAACGCCCTTTCAAAATACATGCGCGCCGAAGTGAAACGCGACGGAAAACTTTGGATGCAGGAATATGCCAAGGGAAAACCGCAGGGCAAAGTAAAACCTATTGGAAATGCCCGCGGTACCGGCACAACAATTATTTTTGAGCCAGATCCGGAAATTTTTACCACAACCGAGTTTGATCTGCAAACCATTCTCACCCATCTCCGCCAACAGGCCTATCTCACCAAAGGCGTAAAAATTTTCATCTTTGATGAACGAAAATCGGAAAAAGGAAAAAAGAAAGACCAACCAACTTACGCCTTTTATTTTGAAGACGGCGTTGCTTCTTACGTCGGTTTTCTAAATCATCATAAAGAAGTAAAACAAGAAAATGTTTTTTACGTTCAAAAAGACTCCGCGGGCGTTGGCGTGGAAGTTGCCGTACAATATACGGCTGATTTTAAAGAAACTGTTTTTGCTTTTTGTAATAATATTTTCAATCCGGAAGGCGGAACGCACATGGTTGGTTTCCGTACCGCACTCACCCGTGTTTTGAATAATTACGCGAGAAATAAGGGATATCTGAAAGAAAAAGATGAAAATCTGACTGGTGAAGACGTGCGCGAAGGTTTGACCGCCGTCGTCTCCGTCAAAGTTAAAGACCCGCAATTTGAAGGCCAGACAAAAGCCAAACTCGGAAACCCTGAAGTCCGGCCGGCGGTTGACACAATTTTTTCCGAAGCTTTCACGACATTTTTAGAAGAACATCCTCGCGACGCCGAAGGAATTATTGAAAAAAGTATTTTGGCCTCCCGCGCGAGAAACGCGGCCCGCGTCGCCCGCGAAACAATTTTAAGAAAAGGCGTGCTTGAAGGATTGACTTTGCCGGGAAAACTTTCCGATTGTTCAAGCCGCGAAGCGGAAAAAACCGAACTCTATATTGTTGAGGGCGATTCCGCCGGCGGCTCGGCCAAGCAAGGCCGCGACCGAGATTTTCAAGCGATTCTCCCGCTCCGCGGAAAAATCTTAAACGTGGAACGGGCCCGGCTTGATAAAATGCTCGCGAACAATGAAATAAAATCTTTGATTATCGCCATGAGAACAAACATTGGCGAACAATTTGATATCACGGGTTTGCGATACGGAAAAATTATTATTATGACTGATGCTGACGTTGACGGCGCGCACATCCGAACCCTGCTTTTGACTCTTTTCTTCCGTTATTTCCCCGAACTGATTAATAAGGGACATATTTATATTGCCCAACCGCCGCTTTACAAAATCCAATCGGGCAAAGAAGCCCATTATGTTTTCAGCGATGAAGAAAAAGATAAGGTTGTCGCCGAATTTCAGAAAAACAAAAAACCTGATGCTAAAAAATTAAAAAAAGAAGTTGAAGAAAAAGTGGAAGGCGAAGTTGTGGAGGGCGAAGAAGCAGCCGCGACCGTTTCCGGCATTAATATCCAGCGCTACAAAGGTTTGGGCGAAATGAATCCTGAGCAACTCTGGGAAACAACCATGGATCCGGCGAGACGCCTAATGAAACAAGTAAACGCCAACGACGCCAAAGCAGCCGATGAAACTTTTAGTATTTTGATGGGCGACGAGGTTGAGCCGAGAAAGAGATTTATTCAAACCCACGCGAAAACGGTAAAAAATTTAGATATATAACCGTTAAGGGCTTTAAACTTGCGTTATTTTCCCCCTGTGCTATACTATCAATAAATAGCCCCCAGGGCTGTTTTAAATACCATAAATTTCGCTAAAAATCGCTTAAATAAAATAAAAAACATGCAAATCTCAATCCCTCGCAACAAATTAACAAACTACTTTCGTGACTCCTATCAGGAATTAAAGAAAGTTGTCTGGCCAACAAAACGTGAAACTACAAACCATACCCTAGTTGTGATTGGCATAAGTTTAGGCGTGGCCATTTTTTTGGGAGCGCTCGATTTTCTCTTTACCTGGATCCTGGAAAAATATATTTAATAAACAAAATTTTGATTTTTGAACTTTGACTTTTGAATTTTATCTATGCCTAAACAAATAGCTCAAAGAGGCCGGCTCTGGTACGCAATTCATACTTATTCCGGCTACGAAGAAAACGTCGCCCACAATTTGAAACAAAGAATTGAATCCATGGCGATGCAGGATAAGATTTTTAATGTCTTGATTCCTACTGAAAAAAAGATAAAGATAAAAAACGGAAAACGCCGAACAGTCATTGAAAAAATATTTCCCGGTTATGTTTTAGTGGAAATGCTCGTGACCGATGATTCGTGGTATGTGGTTCGAAATACTCCAAACGTCACGGGTTTTATCGGCACTGGCACAATTCCTACTCCCCTTTCTGATGAAGAAATAAAAGTTCTTCAAAAAAGAATGGGCGACGAAGAACCGCAATATAAAATTGATGTCACGGTTGGCGCTCCGGTTAAAATTAATGATGGACCATTTAAGGGTTTCGAGGGAAAAATTTCCGCTATTGACGAAGCTCGCGGCAAGGTTAAGGTGTTAGTAAATATGTTTGGCCGCGAAACTCCGGTGGAATTAGATTTCTTACAAGTTAAAAAAATATAAATAAAATTACATTGTTATATTGCTAAATGCTTCTAGTTTAGCTCTTAACTGTGTAGCGTAAAAAGTATGGCTAAAAAAATTAAGACAGTAATAAAATTACAAATTCCAGCTGCCAAGGCAAACCCGGCGCCGCCAATCGGCCCAGCGCTCGGCCAGCACGGTTTGAATATCGCTGAATTCTGCACGAAGTTCAACGCCGCCACCGCGAAAATGGCCGGCGATATTATTCCGGCGGAAATTACGGTTTTTGAAGATCGAACTTATACTTTTATTTTGAAAACTCCTCCGGCGGCTGAACTTTTGAAAAAAGCTGCGGGGATTGAAAAGGGTTCAGGAAAACCGCTTCAGGAAAAAGTTGGAAAAGTGACTAAAGCCCAAATTCGAGAAATCGCTGAGAAGAAAATGCCCGACTTAAATGCAAATGATATTGACGCGGCAATGAGAACTATTGAAGGCACGGCGAGACAAATGGGTTTGGAAGTTATTGGCTAAAAAATAATTGAAAATCTAATTTATGGCTTTCAAATTTAGCTCAATTAGAACTGTCTATTTCTATCTAATCGCCCTGATTGCATTGATGATGATTGTCTGGGGCACGGTTGATCTCGCGAATCTCGGACTTAGAACTTGGGTTTTTAAAAACGCTGATAAAGCCGACGACTGGTCAATGCCTATGCCGTATCTGACAGCTGAAGTGAAAATGGGAGAAACGGCGGAACGCTGCGCGGAAAAATGCGACCTTACTGATAATGATAAACAACAGATTCAAAATTGGCTTGCTGAATATAAAAATTGGCAAGACCAAAATAATTTACGCACAGCAAGAAAACAGAAAAACGCCGTTCGCGATATTTCTATGTTAGTTGTTGCTATTCCCCTATTTGTCTGGCACTGGAAAATGATCAGTAAAGAAACAAAAGAAGCAAAAGAAAACAATAAAGAAGTTTAAATAAAATAATTAATTTCGTGGGAGTCCGCCAAAGGCGGACGTTATTACCACCAAAAACTTATGCGCGGAAAACGCTATCAGGAGGCAAAAAAATCCATTGACCCTAAAAAGAGCTACTCTCTCGCTGAGGCTGTGGACATGATTAAAAACGGTCCTAAAGAAAAATTTGATGCCGGCGTGGAAGTCCACATCAAACTCGGCATTGATCCCAAAAAAGGCGATCAATTAGTGCGCGGCACTTTAGTTTTACCGCACGGAATTGGCAAGACCAAAAAAATCGCGGCTTTCGTTGAACCGGCTTTGGAAAAAGAAGCCAAAGAAGCCGGAGCGGAAATCGTCGGCGGCGAAGATTTGATTAAAGAAATTAAATCTTCGGAAAGAGCTAATTTTGAAATCGCCGTGGCGACTCCGACCATGATGCCTAAATTGGCCCAGATCGCGAAAATTTTGGGTCCAAAAGGCTTGATGCCAAACCCGAAGACAGAAACGGTGAATCCAAATATCAAAAAAATCATTGGTGAATTGAAAAAGGGCAAAATCAACTTTAAAAATGATGATGGCGGAAATATTCATCAATTGCTCGGCAAAGTTTCCTATGATAAAGAAAAACTTTTGGCAAATCTGACAATGTTTGTTGAAGCGGTGAAAAAAGCCAAACCGGCCGCTGCCAAAGGCGTTTATATTCAAACCGCGGTACTTTGCACCACAATGGGCCCGGCAATAAAAATCGGAGTATAATTCAAAATCTATACAGCAAAAACACCCTGGAAAACGGGGTGTTTTTAGTCTGCTTTTTGGCGCTATTTCCCCTCTTGACCCCGTAGTAGAATTTCGACTTTACTATTATCTTTTATTGTTTCTAGATTTACGTCGCGCAATAAAGATTTTGTATTTTTCTCGTTTTATTTGGCCCGCAGAGCGGGCTTGTCGAAATTTCACTACGGGGTTGATTTTTAATTGCCTATTCTTTTTCGTTTTGCTAAAATATAAGGGCTTAAAAGCCCGTGTTGGCTCCTCGGCTCGGAAATGTGAAACCACATTTCTCTCGCTCTACGTCGCCAATAGGGACTAACTAACACATAAAATCTATATGGGAAATTTACAAAATCCTAGAAAAAATCGCCTGTCTTGGGACGAAACTTTTATGAATATGGCGCTGATTTTGGCGCAACGCACCGCCTGCAAGTTTCATACCGCCGGAGTCGTCTTGGTTGATAATAATAAAAGAATTGTCTCGGTTGGCTATAATGGCCCGACCGCTGGCGATGACCATTGTTTGGAAGTCGGCTGCGCCAAAGTTGACGGCGATCCTGTCACGGGAAAATTAAAACGCTGCCGCGGTGCGCACGCTGAAATAAATAGCATTATCAACGCGCAAGACACGAGGAGGCTGGTGGGCGCGACGGTTTATACCGCGCTTTATCCTTGCTACGACTGCATGAAAGCGTTTAACAACGTCGGCGTCAAAGAAATAGTTTATTTTGAAAAATACGAACGGATAAAAACCGGCGGTGAAGGAAAAGAAGAAGAAAATGAAGCGCAGGAGTTGGCTGACAAGCGAGGAATTAAAATCAGGAAATACGACGGCCCGGTTTATTGCAACATTGATTTTACTAAATAAATTATTGACGGAAAAATAAAATATGATTCTCGGAATAAAAAAATTACACGAATTAGTTAAAGAAATTAATTTAGTGGAAAATTTATGCGACCGGGAAATGAATAATCCCGAGGGCGCCGGTTTTGATTTGCGGCTCGGAGAAATTTATGAGCTTGAAGGCGACGGATTTTTAGGCGTGGAAGAACGAAACACGCCGGCCATAAAACTTGTGGCAAAAAATGAGGAAGGAAAATCTGAACAGGAAAACTCTTTTGTTTTTGAACCGGGAAAATATTATTTAGTGAAAACTATGGAAAAAGTAAACTTGCCGGTGACAGTTTCCGGAATTATTTTTCCGCGCACCACGCTATTCCGCTCCGGCTTGGGACTTTTTAACGGCATTGTTCAGCCCGGCTACCAAGGCGAACTCACTTTCGGACTTTGCAATCTAGGAAAATCAAATATCAAAATTTCTTTCGGCGCGCGAGTCGTGCACATCACTTTTCATGAAGTGCTGGGCGAAGGCAACCAATACCGCGGCCAGTGGCAAGGCGGCCGAGTCGCGACTGGTGGCAAAGAAGTGCAAGTGTAACAAACCACTTAATATAAACTGCTATGGAGCCAAGCGGCGAACAAAATAAAGATACGGAAATTGCGCGCAAACCACATGCATATCTTGAATTTGGTTCGTCTGGGCACGAAACAGAATATCTTTTCACAATTCAAAAAGATAAATACAGCGAAGCTCGAGAATTGCCGTTTGAATGGGAATCTAAACTATTTAAAAAGTTAGGACCAGGTTGGGGTGTCGCAAATAGAGGAGCAAGAATTGAAATTATTCCACCGGATTCAAAACGCACTCCCGAGACTGACGTGAAAGTTAAAGAGACTATAGGATCTTTACTTGGCAATGAATATGAATTTGTTGAAAAATCACAATAAAAAAATCTATAGGCCAATATCGCCGCTGACGGCAAAGAAGTGCAAGTATGATAAAAATTAGAAAACATTTACAAAAAGATATTCCCTACCGTGTAAAATGGTTAAATAATCCCGAGGTAAACAAATTTATTGGTGACGAGATGGGACAAAAGACAAATCTGAAAAAAGAAAAAGAATGGTTTTCTAATTATCAAAAAGCGAAAAACAAAAAATTTTTTACTATCTGTGACGATTCCAAACCAATAGGTTTTATGGGATTATCGCATATTAGCAAGTCCAATAAAAACGCTGATTTATTTATTGTTATCGGCGAAGATGATTATCGCGGCAAGGGAATCGGGAAAATTGCCATAAAATGGTTGATTAATTATGGATTTAAAAAATTAAAACTCCACAAAATCAATCTCGGTGTCGTTAGAGACAACAGCCATGCAATTAAAGTATATCGAGAATTGGGTTTTATTATTGAAGGAAAAATGAAAGACGAAATTTTTTATAAAGGTAAGTATCACGATTTTTTGTCCATGGCAATTTTTAATAGAAATTAATACCGCGGCCAATGGCAAGGCGGCCACGTCGCAACCGGCGGCAAGGAAATACAAGTTTAAAATTAAAAAAATAATTATTAACTTACAAACCTATGGAACAAAAAAAATTCAACCCTATGGAACAAAAAAAAATTGAACAAATACCACTTCCGGAAATCACACAATGCAAAACATCTGAAGACTATGAAAAATTAACAGACAAATGGTATGCCGAAGGATTCAGAATCGCCGGAAAAGAAGAAAATGGAACAAGACTTCAATCGTTAGTAGACGCCTATCGCGGAGATCCGGAGATAACAGACATACGATTAACTACTTGTTACATACCGGGTACTTCGCAAAATGATTATAGAAGCGTGGAATTGGCGGGATTCACCGCGGTCTGGATCAAAGAAAAAAAGAAATAATATGGATAAACATCCTGAATACCAATATCTTGACCTCGCGCAAGATATTTTAGATCACGGTTCGGACAAAAAACTTTTTTTCACTCCCGAAGTTTTGGAGGAATATAAAAAGAAAGGCGAAGAACCGCCGTTTATTCGTTCGGTTTTCGGTCGGCAGATTAGATTTGACCTGTCGCAAGGTTTTCCGCTTTTGACCACGAAAAAAACTTTTTTCCGGGGAATTTTGGTTGAACTTCTTTGGTTTTTATCGGGAAGCACAAATATTAAACCACTGCTTGATCAAAAAGTTCATATTTGGGACGAATGGGCATGGAAACGTTACCATAAATATTGTGTTGCCTCGGCGCCGACGGAAGATCTGACGCAAGAACAATTTATCGCGAAACTGGAATCGCTTCCGGCGGACGATGAATTTGTAAAAAAATGGGGCGACTTAATTATGGTTTACGGAAAAATGTGGCGGCGCTGGCCGGCCTCGGACGGCCGGGAAATTGATCAGCTCGGCTGGTGCATTCAAGGTTTAAAAGAAAAACCATTTAGAAAATCTTATGTTGTTTCCGCCTGGAATCCGGATTTTATTTATGCCATGGCGAGCAAGGGTAATGCCAACGAAGTTCCGCCGTTTTGCCACACCACTTTTCAATTTCAAACTACGGCTGACGGAAGATTGAATCTTGGACTTTATCAACGCAGCGCCGATTTATTTTTGGGCGTGCCGTTTAATATCGCGAGTTACGCCATGCTTTTACTAATGGCTGCGCAAATTACGGGACTTAAACCCGGAGAATTTGTCCATACTTTTGGCGACGTGCATATTTATTCAAATCATTTTGAACAAATTAAAGAACAACTCTCGCGAAAACCATTCCCCTTCCCTACTCTAAAAATTAATCCTGATATAAAAAATATCGACGATTTCAAGTTTGAAGATTTTGAATTACAAAATTACGAATCTCATCCGGCGATCAAAGCGGAAATCGCAAACATCGGAGGATTTTAATTTATGACAATTTCAGCCATCGCGGTTACAAATAAAAATCGGGCAATTGGTTTTAAAAACAAATTGCTTTGGAAGCTTCCGCCCGACTTGGAACATTTTAAAAAAATTACTGCCGGCCATACAATAATTATGGGCGGCAATACATATCTATCTCTCGGCCGCCCGCTTCCAAACCGCGTGAATATTGTTATAACTAAAAATAAAGATTTTTCCGCGCCAGGATGCATTATCGTTTCTTCTCCGGATGAATCCCTGACTCGCGCGAAGGCTGAAGAAGAAAAACTCGTCAACACACAAAAAGAAATTTTTGTAATCGGCGGGGCTTCAATTTACGCGCAAATGCTGGCTGTGGTCAACAAACTGTATCTCACAATTGTAGATGATGCGACAATAGAAGCTGATACTTACTTTCCGGATTATTCTGAATTTAAAATTACGAACGAATCAGAAAATCAAGAATACAGCGGATTGAAATATAAATTTATTGAACTAGTGAGATAAATTTTTTATGAATAAAATCGTGGCTATCGTCGGGATGCCCGGCGCGGGAAAAAGCGAAGTGGCCGATGAATTCATTAGACGCGATTATCAATACATTCGTTTTGGCCAAATTACTTTGGATGAAGTGAAAAAACGCGGTCTTGAACCAACAGAAGAAAACGAGCGGCCAATCCGCGAAGAGCTCCGAAAGCAATACGGCCCGGGTGCGTTTGCTATTTTGAATATTCCAAAATTTGATGAAGCTCTAAAAACCGATAATGTAGTGGGTGACGGACTTTATAGCTGGTCGGAATATAAAATATTAAAAGATAAATACGGGGATAATTTAATTGTCATTGCGGTTTACGCTCCGCCAAAATTAAGATATGAAAGATTGGTTGGCAGAGCTGCGCGACACGGCGCTGATCCAAAATTAAAATATCGCTCCTCTACTCCCGAAGCGGCAAAAGCGCGCGACTTCGCAGAAATCGAAAACATAGAAAAAGGCGGGCCAATCGCCATGGCTGACTACACAATTTTAAATACTAGCACGATAGACGAACTACTGGCCGACACAGAAAAAATTTTTAAGGAAATTATATGAAAAAGGGCATCTTCGTTATGGTCGACGGCATTGATGGCTCCGGTAAAGCCGCCGTTATTAAATCTCTGGCTGATTGGGCCGAGGCCAAAAAATTAAAAATTTTAGATTTAAAGGATTATTGCAAAACAAAGCGCACGTTCCCGGAACCAGAAGAAATTTCAAAATATGATTGTTTAATTTCCGCCGAACCGACTTATTCCATGGTCGGCCAGGCAATTCGCGAAGAAATTATCCGTGATAATAATCGCCCATATTCGGCCTGGACCACGGCTGAAGCCTTTTCCCTTGACCGTGAAATTCTTTACCGCCGCGTCATCATTCCGGCGTTAGAACAGGGAAAAATTATTTTTCAAGAACGCGGCGTCACGACCTCTATCGTCTATCAACCAGTTCAAAAAGAATCGTTGGAACTTGAAAAAATTTTAGATTTATCCGGCAATAAATTGGCGCTGGAGTACCGGCCGGATTTAATTATTATCGCCCTTGTTGATCCGAAAGAAGCCGTGAAGCGCCTGGCCGAACGCGATAAGAAAGATAATGTTATCTTTGAAAAACTTCCATTTTTAGAAAAAATCGCCGAAAGATTTTCCGCCCCGTGGTTTCGAGAACTTATGGAAAAACATGGAAGCAAAGTTGTTTATTTAAAGACAGATAAGACCGTTTATGATACAATGGAAGAATCAGTTAATATTTGGGAAAATTTTAAAAAACATAATTAATCGCGAATTCCTTTTAAAATTCGCTAAAAAACTATGATTATTCAAGTCCGTGACTTAATGCGCGAAAGTTGGGCTCTCTACAAAAACAATTTTTCTCTTTTCACAAAAATTGTAGTTTGGCTAGTTGTTCCCACTGTCATTCTTTCACTCTTGCCCTTCTTTATCTCAAACCCTGTTATTCTGGCGTTGTTAAATTTTTTCCTCTCTCTTATTTCCGGAATTTTCAGCGTGTTTATTACCATTGCCCTGATTCTAACAATGGATGCTGTACTTAAAAAAGAACCCGTTAATCTCAAATCAATTTATAGTCTGAGTTACTCTAAAACGTTTTGGGGCATCGTCATCTCAATCTTGGTCACTTTGGCTGTCTGTCTTGGCACGCTCCTCTTGATTATCCCTGGCATAATTTTTTCCGTCTGGTTTTCTTTCAGTCTTTACATTTTTATTTTAGAAAACAAAAAAGGAACAGAAGCGCTTTCTGCGAGCCGCCAATTAGTAAAGGGAAAATTTTGGCCCGTTCTCTGGCGTTGGATTGCTCCGAATTTTGTTTATGGGATAATTCTTCTCATAATCATTTTAATCCCAATTTATATCATTGATTTTGCTACTGGCCAACCCGGAGCAAGTTTTACCGCAACTCCGCCTTGGTTGTCATTACTTATCGCAAATGTTATCCCCGTTTTCGTCACTCCCCTGTTTTACGCTCTTGGTTTTATTCTCTACAACTCTGTTAAAAAAGAAAAAGCTGCGAATCTGCCGCAATAATTCTGCGGCTCGGATCGTCGCGAAATTTTATGCATCTTGTCCCGGTCATTGGACTTGAGATCCATATACAATTGAAGACAAAATCAAAGATGTTCTGTGGCTGTGATAACACGGGCGAAGATCAGGCGCCGAACACGACAGTTTGTCCAATCTGCATGGGCCATCCCGGCACGCTTCCGGTTATAAACGATCAGGCGCTAGATTGGGCTGGTCTTATGGCTCTGGCTTTGAATTGTAAAATTCAAAAATTTTCAAAATTTGACCGTAAACAATATTTTTATCCTGATCTACCAAAGGGTTATCAAATTTCTCAATACGATAAACCCGTCTGTTTGGACGGCTATTTGGAAATTGATATTCCTACCAAAGACGAAAATAAACAACGACCTTGGGCAAAAATAAAAATAACGCGCGTGCATCTTGAAGAAGACGCGGCAAAACTGCTTCACGGCGAGGATGGAAAACATAGCTTGGTTGATTACAACCGCGCTGGCACGCCACTCCTGGAGATTGTCACTGAACCGGACATTGCTTCACCGCTTGAAGCAAAAATTTTTATGCAGGAATTGCGCCTCATCGCCCGCTATCTCGGAATTTCCGACGCGGATATGGAAAAGGGACATCTCCGCTGCGACGCGAACATTTCTCTTCGGGAAGTTCTCGATAATCCAGCTAAAGAAAAAAAATTGATAAAACTTAACCCCAAAACAGAAGTTAAAAATATAAATTCTTTCCGGGCAGTAGAGCGCGCGCTGGAGTATGAAATAAAAAGACAAACCGAACTTTGGGATTCCGGTAAACCGCCGAAAATTCTCGCGACTCGCGGCTGGGATGATGTTAAACAAATTACCGTGGAACAACGCACTAAAGAAGAAGAGCAAGACTACCGCTATTTCCCCGAACCAGATCTCCCGCCCCTTGATTTAAGCAAATTGGAAGCTAGGGTTAGGAGTGAACTCCCTGAACTGCCTCGCGCTAAAAGAATTAGATTTGTCGCTCAGTACGAATTTACTGACGAAGAAACAAAAATTTTGACTGAAGATAAAAAATTATCTAGCTACGCGGAAAATGTCATCTCTGAACTGCAATCTTGGCTTATCTCGCTTGAAGAAGTCGAGGGTACGGAAAAGGAAATTTGGGAAAAACATAAACACAAACTTATCCGCCTTGTCGCCGGATGGCTCATAAATAAACTTGGCGGCCTGATGGCAGACAATAAAATTGACATTCGCCGCCTGAAAATAACTCCGGAAAATTTTGCCGAATTTATAACCTTGATTTATCAAAATAAAATTTCAGGACCCACGGCAATAAAAATTCTTGAGGAAATGATGATGACCGGCGGCGATCCGTCGCAGATAATGGAAAGTAAAAATCTTGGTCAAATAAGCGACACCGGAGAAATAGAAAAAATAATTGACGGCCTGATTGCTGAATATCCTGGCGAAGTTGCGGAATACAAACAAGGAAAAATTGCCCTGCTCCAATTCTTCATCGGCCAGACAATGAAAAAAACTCAAGGCAAGGCAAACCCGAAGATAGCCGAAGATATTATCAAAAATAAATTAAAATAAGCGACGACCCGCCAATCTTTGGCGGGTTTTGATATAGATAAGGATGGGCAGGCGTCGAAATTCTTTTGCTCTCTTGGCATAGAAAGGAGAAGCAGCCATGGGCGCGAAAAGAAGGAAAGTCTCGACCGATCCGAACCAGCCGAGGTGCAAGCACCAATTCCCCTGGGGTGAATGTCCGTCTTGCCGCGGGAAATTCGGCGAACTGGTCATTGATCTTGACCGTTTGCTCTGCGGTCCGAAACCGCCGCCCGAATTTCTGGGCAAGGAAGTCACGGACGCCCTCCGGAGGATGCGCGTCAGAAAGGAGGAAGGAACCCACGTTGAATCAAGTTCTACCTGACAGTACCGGGCTGGACCAAAAAGGGCGTAGTGCTAACTGCATTACGCCCCTCATTTTTTTATTTCAGCCACTTTTTTATTTTATTTTCTGCTTCTTTATAATTTTTTATCCACCTTATTCTTTTGTCACGGCGAAACCAGGTCATTTGCCGTCGGGCATAAGCGTGCGTCCGAAATTTTATTTTCTGAACCGCTTCTGCCAAATCATCTTTTCCACTGAGATGCTCCCCTATTTCTTTATAGCCGATTCCACTCATTGAGGGAAGGCTTGGACTATATTTTTTTAATAATTTTTTAGTTTCATTAACTAAACCTTCTTTTATCATTTGCTCCACGCGCTGATCAATATTTTCATAAAGTTTTTTCCGCGGAAGATTGATACCAATTTGCAAAACATCAAATAGCGGTTCGCCCTTTTCTCGTAATTTTGAAAATGGCTGACCGGTCGCGAGGCACACTTCAAGCGCCCTGATGATCCGTCGCGGATTTTTGGCATCCACTACTTTGACAGCGCCTGGATCTAACTTCAATAATTTTTTATACCACTTCGCGAGTGCTCCCGGATTTTTAATTTCTTTTTCAAATTGCGCCCGCAATTTTTTATTCGGTGGCACAGCCGGAATCTCTAAATTGTCTGCCACGGATTGAATATATAATCCGGTTCCGCCGACCAAAAACGGATTTTTATTCCGCTTCAAAATATCTCGAATCGCCGCCACGGCTTTCTTTTTATAATCTGCCAAAGTAAATTCTTGATCAGGATTTACAATATCGAGCAAATAATGTTTCACGCCTTTTTTATCAACCACTTTCCCGGTCCCGATATTCATTCCTTTGTAAATCTGTCTTGAATCGGCGTTCACAATTTCTCCACCAAATTTTTTTGCCAATTTTAAAGACATGCCCGTTTTTCCCGAAGCTGTCGGACCTAAAATTACGATTAGTTTTGGCAGTGTTGACATTTTATATTTTTTATATTAATTTAAAGGCAGTAAAGGAGGAGTCATGAACGTCGTCAGAAAAATCTGGAGTGTGATCGTCGCGATCGCATTTCTTTCGCTCGCGGCAATCTGCGTCCGCGCTTCCATCGGCCTGGTGAGTATTGACTCTAATCTCACCACCTTCCAAAAAGCATACTCGCTGGTATTGTCGTTCTTTATGGCAATTATCTTGCTCTCGCTCGCCGCAAACCGCATTCGCGTCGGTTGGCGAAAAGAACGACCGCAGCAACAAGAGGAGGACGAAGAAGATGATGTCTGAAACGTCGGCTGAACAATACCGCGGCCACCTGATTTCTTTCATCGTGCCGAACCCAAATCGTCATCTTCCGAGTGACGATCCTTGGATCGGCTGGATTGGAGAAGTGATCTCGGTCTACAGTTCTGTCTTTCATCTCGCACCCTGCGACTTCAACCACCCCCACAATCGATTGTGTGTGGAAACCCAGTGGTTCGATATCCGGAACGTCGACGACGCGAGAATCGTGGGTGTTGTTAGCCCCCGAACCGCGGCGTGACAGCAGAACAGGTATGGCTCCACCTTAAACGGGCCATTTTTTTATTTTTACCCTTCCAAAATCCACTCAAACGCTTTTTTTATTTTAATATTAAAAATCTTTCCAATCATATTCTTCTTGCCGTTGAATCTCACTCTTTTCATTTCCCGCGAATTTCCAATGCACTTTCCATTTTTATATTCGTCTACTAAAACTGACACAACTTTCCCAACATATTTCTGATTCTTTTCTAAAACAATTTTCTCCATTAGGTTTTGTAAAATATCCCGCCGCCGCTTTTTCTCGGCGCGCGGCACATCGTCTTTCAATTTTGCCGCCACAGTCCCCTCCCGCGGCGAATATATTGCCAAATACGCAATATCAAAATCTGCTTTTTTATAAAGTTCCACGGTATTTTCAAATTGTTTTTTTGTCTCTCCCGGAAATCCAACAATAATATCTATGCCAAGGGCAATGCCCGGCTTTTTTTTATTTATTTTTGCGACGAGTTTTAAATAATCTTTCGCCGTATAACTGCGATTCATTTTTTCTAAAACTTTATCATCCCCGGCCTGAAGCGGCAGATGAAGATAATTTACCATTTTGGGCAAAGTTAGGGCGTCAATTACTTCATTTGTCATGTCGCGCGGATGAGGCGCGGTAAAAAATATTCGCCGAATTCCGGGAATTTGGTTTACCTCCCAGAGCAGCGCGGCAAAAGGATGTTTATATGGATTTTTCTTGGAAAAATTTTTCCCGTCAGCCGGTCGGTAAGCATTTACATTTTGTCCCAAAAGCGAAACTTCGAGACACCCATTTTCCGCTAAATTTTTTATTTCAATCATCACCTCGGCAACCGGCCGACTCACTTCCCGACCGCGCACGTACGGCACGGCGCAATATGAACAAAAATTATTACAGCCGGTCATAATTGGAACAAACGCGGAAAATTTTGTTGAATATCGCGGCGCAATTTTAAAATAATGTTCGTGCCAACTTTGGCAATAATTTTTAAATTTTTCCAAATCAGTAATTTGCTTCAAGTCTAAAACTAAATCAAATTTATCAATAAATTTTTTCTTATCTTGCGGCAGAACACAACCGGTCAAAATAGTTTTAAAGTCGGGATTGATGTTTTTAATTTTGTTTAATTCTCGCGCCCGGCCATATAAACGGTCCACCGCCGCCTGACGAACCGAACAAGCGACCAATACGGCTAAATCAGCCTGTTTTTCGCTTTTAACGGGCTTATAGCCGATCTTTTCCAGTATAGTCGCCACTCGTTCCGAGTCGGATTTATTCATCTGGCAACCATAAGCAATAATGTAATATTTTTTATTGAGCATAAAAATATTTTAACAAAAATCCTTTCTTTTTTCAACCCTTGACCCCCACACCTATTAAAAAATAAATTGTATAAAATTGGTGGTCGTTTTTAAACAATAGGTATGGGGGTTGACAAATTTGTGATATCATTATAATATAAGGAGTTCCCGGAAAGGAGTAAGCCATGGACAAAGTAGTGAATATCTTTGCCGATGATCAACTCCATCGACGACATCTAGACCGAATCAAGGGACTTGGGCCGACCACTGCCGCCACCGGCAAAATAGCAAATATTTTTGCCGATGGTCAACTCCATCGGAAGTTCCTGAATCGAATCACGGCACTTGATCTGACTCCCATGAACGGCTGCCTTTTTCTTCGTCTGACTGCAACAGGCGATGTAAACTATAACTGGATCACCGACTACGTGGTTTTCCGCTTCGTCGTGAACGGCGGGGAAAAAACCATTGATGGGCAATGTTGGGGACTCCGTTATTCCACGGGCGAGGAGAATATCCATTACGCGAGGATTGAGTTCCGCGACCCGGAAACGGGAAGCGAGAAGCTCCTCGGCGAGTGGACAACGCTTGAGATCATCTTGATAGCCGGCAAGGAAGAGAAGTCATTCACGGCAAACAAGGAGGGCAACACAACACCCGAGGTTAAAGAAACCTCATAGACCCCATGGGACCGACGCGAAAGAGAACGCTTCGGTCCCCTTTTCTTTATCTTGACTTTTCTCTTTAAATACGCTATAATTTTATGTTATTATTAAAGCATAATTCTTGATTAATCTATATGCCACGAATTTCAAAAGCAGAAATTACTCCTACTCCGGAAATCGAAAAATTTTCCGAGCATATCGCGAAAACATCAGAAAAATCAAAAGATCATGCGGATAATGAAGACTCTACTTTTGTAGATTCCGAAAGAGAGATAGCTGGCCTTTTTGACGGTATGGGAGGCGGTTTAGCTGGAGGAGAAGCGAGTAAACTGGCCAAAAAAACAATTTCCCAGGAACTCTCCGGGGTCCCCGATACCGCCGATGCAAAACAATGGGAAAAGGCCATTAGAAAATCTTTAGAAAAAACCCAGGAAGAGGTTATAAAATTAGGCAACCAACTTTTTTTTAAACAATTGGACGATCCTTTTGCTGAAGCGGCTTACAAAGATCAATCTCAGGATAAAATACAAGAATTAATTATGGAAAAGGGAATGTCCCCTGCCGGAACAACCGCGTCAGTGGTTAAAATGCTTGAACGGCCAGACGGCGGAGCTGATTTAGTTTTTGGCCATACTGGCGATAGTAGAATTTATGTTTTAAGAAAAAATGGCGAATTAAAAAGATTAACAAAAGATCAGGGAGCCCTGGAAGAGGCTGTACAAAATAATTATATTACAAAAGAAGAGGCCGGTTTTATTGATCAGGCAACCAGCAAGGAAGAAATCCTCAAAAAATTCGGACCAGAGCGAGGCCAGACAGTAGCTTTTCTCTACAAAGATTTACGGAGGGGCGTTAAAAGTGCCCTTGGCCTTAGCGGTAGTGAATTCCAAACAGGAATTGAACGCCTTGAACCGGGTGACTTAGCGATCGATACTTCAGATGGCATTCACGACAATTTAACTGATGAAGAAATTAAAACAGAAATAATGAAAGGCGGAACGCCGGAAGAAATTTCCGCGCGGCTTGTGGAAGCAGCCGGAAAACGCGTTGGTGAAAAAGTTTTAAGATCAAAGGAAGATGATAAGACTGCCATAGTTTTAGAAGTCCCGGAAGTTATTGAAGCCTCGGAAGCGATTGAAGAACCTACCATAACAGCAGAACAATTGACAAAAATGGAAACCGATCTTCAAAAACTCCGTGAAATGGCTGAATATCTTGGAAAATTGCTGCCTATGGCTAAAACTATGGAAAAAGGATTAAAACCGCTCACGAATAAAAAAGGCTTGGAGGAAATTATGGGAATGGGTGGAGCGCGAGGCGTTGAAGATACTCTTTTTACAACTCAAACGGAAATTATGAGAGTAGAAAGAACCTTAGCCGAACATCAGGGTGATATAGCCGCTGTTCAAAAAATTACTGGCCGACTCCGCGAACTTCGAGAAACCAGAGAAAAACAACTTAAAACCCGTGACCAGGAAACTATTGATCAAATAAAATCCAGAGTGGCATAAAAATATTAAAAGACCCGCCAAATTCGGCGGGTCTTTTTGATTTTATATTTTCTATTTTCTTTTTTCAATTTCCGTTTTTACTTTTTCAATAAACTTCTTCACTGTCATCGCCACGGTTTTTTTCTTGCCGCGGACGCGGACATTTAATTTCTTTCCACCCATTTCTTTGTCGCCAATCACAAGCATGTATGGCGCTTTTTGTTTTTCCGCTTTTCTAATTTTATAACCAACCGTTTCATTGGCATCCTCAATTTGAACTCTAATCCCCTCTCCACGCAATTCTTTCCCTAATTTTTGCGACGCCTTCACGTGGCGCTTACCAACCGGAATAACCGCAACCTGCACCGGCGAGAGCCACGTCGGAAAAGCTCCGGCATAATGTTCGAGTAAAAATCCTATCATCCGTTCGTGCGTGCCAAGCGGCGCGCGGTGAATACAAAGCGGTGTTTTATCTTTTCCGTCCGCATCTTTGTAGGTTAAACCAAATCTTTCCGGCACGGCAAAATCAACTTGATTTGTTGCTAAAGTAAATTCTCTCCCAATCGCGCTCCAAATTTGCACATCAATTTTCGGACCATAAAAGGCTGCTTCATCAGCCGCTTCTACAAACGGCACTTTACCCTTTTTCATCACTTGGCGAACCATTTCTTCTGTTTTTTTCCACAGCTCTGGATTATCAATATATTTTTTACCTAAACCTTCTTTACTGTGCAGACTAAGCCGCATCACGTATTTTTTAATCCCGAAAATTTTGAAATATTTAAGATAAAGTTTTATTACGCCCATAAACTCATTGGCAAACTGATCTTCAGTGCAATAGATATGAGCGTCGTTCATGGAAAGCATTCTAACGCGCATCAAACCAAAAAGTTCGCCGCTTTTTTCATAGCGATAACAGGTCCCGTATTCCGCGAGCCTGAGTGGCAAATCGCGATAACTCTTGGGCTCTGCCGCAAAAATCTGATGATGGTGCGGGCAATTCATTGCCTTTAAATAATACGTAGTTTTTTGCCCGTTCTCTTCCATCATAATCATCGGCGGAAACATCGTCTCTTTATAATATGGCAAATGGCCAGACTTCAAATACATTTCCTCTTTAGCCAAGTGCGGCGTCCTCACTTCAAAATACCCCGCCTCCTTTTCAGTTTCTTTCGCTAGTTTTTCTAATTCATTAATGACAACCGCTCCATTTGGAAGCCAAAGCGGCAATCCCGGACCGACATAATCGCTGAAAGCAAAAATTTGTAAATCCTTGCCGAGTTTTCGGTGATCTCGTTTCTCCGCCTCTTCGCGCATTTTTAAATATTCATCCAATTCTTTTTGTGTTTCAAAAGACACGCCATAAACTCTCTGCAGCATCGGTTTATTTTCATCCCCGCGCCAGTAAGCGCCAGCAACCGATGTTAATTTAAAAACACCTATACCCTTCGTTGTCGGAATATGCGGTCCGCGGCAAAGATCGATGAATTTCCCGGTTTTATAAATTGTCACTCTCTCCCCAAGCGATTCCATTTTTCCTTCTTCACCCACTGTTCCTTCGCGCAACAATTCTAATTTATACGGCTGTTTGAATGTTTCAAAAATTTTTATTGCCTCGTCTTGGGATAACTCCTGCCGCTCAAAGGCCACATTTCTTCTTACAATCTCTCTCATTTTACTTTCAATTTTTGGCAAATCAGCAACGGTTAAATTTTTTTCCAACTCCATGTCATAATAAAATCCGTTTTCCACAACCGGTCCCACGCCAAATTTCGCGGTTGGATACAACTCCAAAACAGCGGCTGCCAAAACATGGGCCGCGGAATGACGCATCATTTCTAATTTTTCCTTATTCATAAATAAAATCAAAACTTTGCCACCTCTCCGCAAAGACCTCCAAATTAATTTTTATTACTTAACGATAATACTGATGTTGTTTTTTATCTGGGGAACTTTTTTTACCCAGAAAGGAGAAAATTTTATGGTAATGCGTTCAATCTCTGGATAAATAGACAAATACTGAATTATTTTTTCCTTGGAAAGACCAATAAATTTATCCTTGTCAAAAATTGGACTGTCTGCCTTTAGGGCCATTTCTCCCGAGAGATGAACCATAATGTTTGCTTCTCCGCTCGTAACATCATACTTCTCCACCAAAAAAGTCATACCATTATAATCAATGCTCGTCAACTCTTTATCGGCTGGGATTTTAGCGCTTAATTCTTGCCGTGCCAAGCTTTCCAGGTCTCTTTCGTAAAAAGCGATACCCACAACTTTCATATTCAAATTGACGGTAAATTTATCGCCAGTCGCGCCAACCTTAAGACTGCTACGTTTTTCGGAAATTTCTTTTATCACAACTTTACCGAAAATATCTCCAGCCGCAGGCATTCCCTTTTTAATATCATCTAATAACTGATTCGAAAGAGTCTGTGTTAAATTATTATATGCGCCATCCAAATCGGCTTGCGTGGTAAAACTAACTTCGTGTTCACCGCCATGCATCGGAGCAAAACTTTGGGCATAAATTTTATCTTGCAGTCCTTCCCAAAGGCCTGGGATAGTAAATTTCGTTGGACCAAGTTTAGCCGCGGCTTCGGATGGAGTATCGGCGTAAACTTCCACATTTTCTACTTTACCGCCGGCCGGAACATTAACTTTATTTTTTAAACGGTACAAAATTCCTTCCGGAGAAAGCAAGCGCGTCGTGGCCACCAGGGGTTGGTCCTTGCTGGAAGTATTAAAAATCGTAACGGTTCCGCCCACGTCTCCCGTTTCAGTCTTTTTCCCGGTCGTAGGATATTCTCCACTCCCCGAAACGACAGCTTCTTTCACTTTTCCGGATATTGTCGCGGCGCCAGGAACGGCAACCGACGGCTCCGCCGGATTTTGAACAGCTACTTCTTTCAAATCAGCAATAAAATCTGTACTGACCTGCTCTTTAGCGATTGTCACGGTAATCTCCGCCCTGCTCAAAACAAAATAGGCCGCGAGAATTATTAAAACGCTCGTCAAGGCCACAAAAACAAACGCAATTCTTCGATAAAAACTGACCGGGGCCTCATGTTTTCGCGATGTTTTACTTTTTGCCATATTACCTCCTTAAAAATAATTTATTATCAAACGAGCGAGAGAAATGAAATTGAAATTTCATTTCCGAGTGAGTGCAGATAACATGGAACATATTCTATTTAATTTCACCATCTATTTCGTTTATCTCGTTTTTCTTCTTGAGCCATCTTCTGGTTCCAAAAAGTAATGTTAATCCAAACAAAATTCCAACCGGATAAGATAAATACGGATTTTGGACTGACAGAAAACTAACGCGCACGGTGGTCGGAACTTTTCTTAAAACATTACTCGCGCCATCATTAACACTCAAAATTACTAAGTAAGTTCCTGATTTTCCGTAAGAGTGTTGAACTTCGCTGCCTGAAGCGGTCGCTCCGTCACCCAAATCCCAACTGTAACTTAAATTTTCTTTACCGGAATTATTTCTAACTTTGAAAGAAAAAGTGTTCCAGCTAATCTTGGCTGAATCTATAAAAATATTTTCTAAACCCGTACTTTCCCCCGATAAATTGTCTCCGCTTCCCGCCTGGTTCGTTTCGGAAGCAGTTTCGCTTTGGGCACTCGATGCGACACTTTCATCTTGATTTAACGGCATAGCGTCATCTCCGTCTTTTGCGCCGTCTTGATCAGTATCGGGATTTTTAGGATCTGTACCTTTTTTTGCTTCATCAACATCACTCAAACCATCATTATCATCATCCGCGTCGCAGGCGTCGCCGCTTCCATCTTTATCATTGTCAGCCTGAGAGGCGTTTGCTGTTGTTTTACAATTATCACGGCTATCGGGCACGCCATCGTGGTCCGTATCAGCTGGCGCGGGTGCGACACTATTATCTACTGAATCGCAGGCATCGCCGACCCCATCTTTATCCTTATCAGCCTGATTTTGGTTAGACGCCTTAGGACAATTATCCTGACCATCTAGAATCCCGTCGTCATCAGTATCCGAATCAAGCGGGTTGGTGCCAATTTCCTGTTCTTTAGTATCAGTTAAACCATCATTATCATCATCGCTGTCGCAAACATTGCCGATCTTGTCACCATCGGTATCAGTCTGATCAGAATTGGCCATGCTAGGGCAATTATCATTTTTATCTATTACTCCATCGCCGTCACCATCTTTTTCCGGAACAAAAAGGCCGGTTAGCGCCGAATCATTAGCTTGATTCTGATCTTGAGGTAATTGACCATTTATATCAACCCTAATATTAAAACTGCCTTCAGGAATGGTCCAATCTACAAAAACCTGATCGGCATATCCTTGTCCACCTGCCACCGCAGTAATAATTTGCGAAGAACCAATGATCGTCGAACCAGCATAAAAAGTGGCATAACCCGAGACATCCCGCGTGCCGTGATTTCTAACGGCGGCATAAAGTCGCATCGTCTTACCCGCGATTAAAGTCGATTCTGAGAAAAAAATATCTCCCGAACTAATACCTAAATCATATTCCAAAGTTTGTGCCTTACCGCCTTGAGGCAAAAAAATAACAGAAAAAATAACAACCCAGAAGAAAACACTTTTTGCGAGGACGTTTTTCATAGTTTTAAAATTATATTAAGCCCTTTTCGGGCAAATTTTAGATATACACCTTCTTTAATTATACAGGAAAATATAATTTCTAGCAAAAACTATACACCGCCCATAATCTGCACATTCCCCTTGCCTATCACCCCCTCCAGTGCTTCTCTACATTCGTCGTTTAGGGTGACGGCGTAATCAGTTTGGATTTTTTTCCTCCCCTCGGCGCTCAAAACCGATAATAAAACTTTGCGATCACCTTTAAAACGGAAAAAAATATCTTTTAATTTTTGAGTTGTTTCTGTTCCTAGGGAATTTAACCGGAGACAAATTGTCCCGGAACATCCTTCGGGTAAAACCGCGTCCCCCGATACCGCTTTATTTGTGGTACTAACAACGGCCGGCGCCGGGGTTCCATGAAAATAACCATTGGCTCGGCCGGCGCTTTTTATTATCTGCCCGATATTGTCTTTACTAATTTCTTTCGCGTCTTCACAGATTAATTTCATCTCCCCGTCTTTATCCGACAATCTTCCGCTTGCGAGAATTATCCGGCCCGTCTGAAAAATATCGTTCATATTTTTCAAAGCCTTGGGAAAAACTAAAAGCTCCGTCGAACCGCCAACATCTTCAATTTTAGCGAATAACATTGGCTCACCGCTTCGCGTGATAACTTTTTTAACTTCATTAATTACTCCCGCGATTCTCGCTTTGGTATTAGGCGGACACTGATTAAGAGCGGAACAAGCCACGACAATCTCCCGGAGATCACCGGCTAATTCAGTCAAAGGATGTTCGCTGATATAAAGTCCCAGATGTTCTTTTTCCCAAGAAAGTTTTTCTTTCTTCGTCGCCTCGGGCGCGGGATCAAGCCGCAGAGTTGGAACGCCGGAAGACGTGGCCATCATCCCAAATAAACTTGACTGCTTGCTTGCCGCCTCGCGGCCGAGATCTTTTGTAAAATCAAGCAGCCTGTCTGAATTTACAAGCATCTGATTTCTTTCACCAAAACGATCCAGGGCGCCACATTTTATCAAACTTTCCAAAGATTTTTTATTTAAATCTTTTGTCTGGACTCTTGTTAAAAAATCTTCAAGATCTTTGTACGCGCCGTTTGCTTTTCTTTCGTGAATTACGGTTTTAACAATATTTTCCCCGACATTTTTAACGGCCAAAAGTCCAAAGCGGATACGCGGCTGACCTTCGGCTAATGATGCGGCTACAACCGTGAAAGTAGAAAAACTTTCATTGATATCTGGCGGTAAAACTTCTATTTTCATTTGTTTGCATTCCTCAACCAAAACGGCGATGCGCTCAATATCACCCTGATCTGAAGTCAAAAGCGATGCCATAAATTCTGCCGGATAATTTGCTTTGAAATAAGCCGTCTCGTAAGCAATTCTCGCATAGCAAGCGGCGTGCGACCGATTAAAACCATAACCAGCGAAAGGCTCAATGAAAGCAAAAACATTTTCCGCTGTTTCTTTACTGATATTATTTTTTATACAACCGCTGATAAATTTTTCTTTTTGCTCACCCAAGAGTTTCGCGATTTTTTTACCGACTGCTTTACGTAAAATATCTGCTTCTCCGAGAGTAAAACCGGCTAAGTCGCGGGCGATCTGTAAAACTTGTTCCTGATAAACGGCAATGCCATGAGTTGTGGAAAGTATCGGCTCCAATTTCGGATGAAGATATTTTATTTTTTTATTAGAATTTTTTCCGGCGATAAAACTTGGTATCCAGTCCATTGGGCCCGGGCGATAAAGCGCGACCATGGCAATAATGTCTTCAAAAATCGTCGGTTTCAATTCTCGCAAATATCTTTTCATCCCAGACGATTCAAGTTGGAAAACGCCGGTTGTATCGCCTCGCCGCAAAAGCGCGAAAGTTTTTTCATCTTGAAGCGGAATTGTTTCAGTGTGAATTTTTTCACCATGAATTTTTTCAATAATTCCCAACGTATTTTCCAAAATGGTTAAATTTTTCAAACCCAAAAAGTCCATTTTCAGCAAACCCAAGTCTTCAATCGGATGCAAGGAATATTGGGAAACTACGGTTTGATCGCCGCTTGACGCGAATTGCAGCGGTGTATGCTGATCTAATGGATTTTTAGTAATCACCACGCCGCAAGCGTGAGTCGAAGCATGGCGGGCTACTCCTTCTAATTTTTTCGCCGTATCAATTAGTTTTTTCGCGCCAGAATCTTTATCATACAATTCTCTAAATTCTAAAATATTTTTCAAAGCCTCATCGAGCGTAAACATCATTGGGATTAATTTGGCTACCTGATCACAAAAACTATAAGGAAAATCCAAAACGCGTCCCACATCGCGAATTGCGGCGCGGGCGGCCATGGTTCCAAAAGTAATAATCTGCGCGACATGATCACGGCCATATTTCCCTTCAACATATTGGATAACTTCACCACGGCGAGTGTCGGTAAAATCCAAATCAATATCAGGCATGCTAATTCTTTCCGGATTTAAAAATCTTTCAAAAAGTAGATTATAAGTTAAGGGATCAATATTTGTAATATTCGTGAGATATGAAACAATCGACCCGGCAGCCGACCCACGTCCCGGACCGACAACTATTCCGCTCGCTTTTGCCCAATTAACAAAATCCTGAACAATCAAAAAATACGAAGCAAAACCGGTTTTATCAATAACCGACAATTCATAATTCAGTCTTTCAATAATTTTTTTCACATCCACTTCGCCCACCCCAGCCGGGGCCCCGTCTTTCATCTTGAATTCTCTATCCATCTTTATAACTCCATATCTTTTTTCTAATCCCTTTTCACATAATTCTCGAAGATATTCATTGGCGGTTTTTCCACCCGGAACTTCAAAATACGGCAACATTATTTTACCGAGCTCCAGTTCCACATTGCACATTTCGGCAACCTTTGAAGTGTTTAATATCGCCTCAGGAGTATCTTTAAAATCTTCTTCCATCCGAGCCGTTGATCTCATTGAATAATCCTCACCTAACATACACATCCTGTCCTTGTCAGTAATTTTTTTCTTGGTTTGGAGGCAAAGCAAAACATCCTGCGCTTCGGCGTCTTCTGAATTTAAATAATGGATATCATTTGTCGCCACAAGAGGCACGCCCAATTTTTTAGAAAAATTTATCAATTCGCGATTTATAACCCCCTGCTCTTGGCTTGACGGATGATGCTGCAATTCCAAATAAAAATTTTCTGGCCCAAAAAGATTTTGATATTTTAAAATTAATTCTTTGGTTTTTTCCAAATCTCCATTCAAAACCGATGCGGAAATTTCTCCCTGAAGACAAGCAGAAAGAGCAATTAATCCTTCGTGATATTTTTCCAAAACTTCCCAATCAATTCTCGGCTTATAATAAAAACCCTCCAAATGAGCAATGGTGGTTAATTTTATTAAATTTTGATAGCCGGTTTTATTTTTAGCGAGAAGCACGAGATGATAAGGCCGTTCGTCAATCCTCGCGCGTTTATTGTGGCGGCCGTTTCGCGCGAGATACGCCTCCACTCCCAAAATCGGTTTTATCCCAGCTGCCCTGCATTTTTGATAAAATTCAACCACGCCATACATCACTCCGTGATCAGTAAGGGCAAGCGCCGGCATATTTTCCGCTTTGGCTTTGGCAATCAAATCATCAAGTTTTGCCAAACCATCAAGCAGACTGTAGTGGCTGTGCGTGTGTAGGTGGACAAACATATTTATTTTTTAAAGCGAAGTATAATATCCAAACGATGTGCCCCTGATGTTATATTTTTTTACCAGTAATTTGTATATGCCCGCTCAACCCAACAATTGATGGCTCATTATTAAATTTATTTTCGATTTCTAAAAATTTTTTAAAAATATTTTTTTCTCTTAATATCTTATTTACCTTTTCTCTGGGAATAAATTTTGTAAAAACTGGCTTTCCTATAATATCCGCTACTTTCATTTTATTTGTTTCAAACACTTTTTTAAGTTCTTCTACGGTAAAATTATATTGCGGATATTTTCCGCCCGTAAACTCCGAAATGTGAGTTTTTATTAGCCTATTGAGAGATTTAAAATCTTTTCTTCGCAAAAATTTGCCAATTGTTGAATAAAAACTATCCACTGAAATACTAACGTAAGATCCCCTTTTGACAACTCTTGATAATTCCTTTATTGCTCTTTTATAATCTCCACAATACCCAACAGGATCACCTTCAGCTATCACCATGTCGAAAAAATTATCCTTAAAACATTTCATGTTGATGATATCAACATTTTTGAACTCTATTCGATCGCTTATTTTCTCCTTTTTAGCTAGCCTCACCCCAACATCCAACATTTTTTGAGCAACGTCCGTACACACTAAATTAAATCCCATTTTAGCTATTTTACGAGACCAAAATCCAGTTCCGCCGCCCGCATCAAGAATGATTGCTCCTTTCTTTTTCGGAAGATATTTTTTTAAATTATGCCAAGTCACCTCAAGGTATAATTGCCAGAATTGGTCCACATACAAAGACTCATATTTTTCTGCAATTTTGTTATGAAACAAAGTTGATGAATTTTTTTTAGACATAAATGCTTTTATAAATTCCTTCCAAGCCCCACAAAAAAAATTATATAAAACTCAAAAGTCAAAATTCCCCCTTGCCTTATAAAAAACTAAATAGGAATTTTGACTTTAAATTCTTCGTCTTTGATTCTCACTATTTTCTACTTCCGGGATTTTTTCTTTTTCTCACCAATAAATTCAACCATTTTCTCCACTGCCTTTCCAATTAACCCGAGATACGCGGAAGTATTCTCAAATTTCTCCCTGATTTTTTCTACGGCCTGACTAACTTTTTCCATCTTTTCCCGAAAATGTTTGATTGCCTGATTCGTCTGCCGCAGCATCATTATAACATAATAAAGCATCCATGAAAGGAAAATTGTCAGCCACAAAACAGAAAAAGCGAGAACTACGTAAAGTAAATCTTTGCTTGTTTCTATCATACTTTCCAACAGCCGTTTTCCCGCGATTAACAAATTGTGAATCGCGATTTCGCGGCCGCTCCCCCTAAATTAGGCGCGAAGTTTTGCCCCAAATTTTTGATTTAATTTTTGAATAATTTTTTCTTCAATTTTTTTCGCTTCTTCAAGTTTCAGAGTCCGTTCGTCCGAGCGATAAACAATTCTGAAAGCCAAACTCTTTTTGTCCGGTTCCATTCCCTTTCCCTCATAGACATCAAAAAGTCTAACTTCTTTAACTAGTTTATTTTCCGTTTCAAAAATATTTTTTAAAACATCATCCCAAACCGTTTTTCTGGGTGCCAAAACGGCCAGATCGAGCTCAATTGCCGGATATTTTGGAATCGGTCGGTACACGATGTTCTCTGAATATAATTCTACCAGGTTCAGCCAATTAATGCCAAAAATTCCGACTCTATGCCGCACGCCAGAACTCTGCTGCACTTGCGGCGCAAGTTCGGTAATAATGCCAAGTCTTTTTTCTGTTCCGGCGGCAAAAATCAGAACGGTCCTTTCGGTATTCGCCCATAAGGGCAAATCGTGTTTCCGAACTACAAGATCATAATCAATGTTTAGAGCACGGAATAAGGTGTCAACGATATCTTTTGCCTCATAGAATGGACCCTCGTTTCCTCTTTCCAAAATCATGCCGGCCAAAGATTCGTCTTGCCGTGGCAAACGCTCATTTCCTTTTCCACCTTTCTTTAACTCCCCCAACTCGCGGAAGAAAATTTTTCCCATTTCAAAAATTCTCACCTCGTCGGCAAAATGCTGATTTTCCGAAATATTCGCGACAAGTCCGGGAACCAAACTCTGCCGCAGATGAGTCAAATTTTTATTAATGGAATTTTTTAACCTGATATGCTCGGCCGGATTAAGCCCGAATTTTCTTATAACTTTTTCTTCGGTAAAAGAATAATTATAAACTTCGGTCATTCGAAGTCCTTCCGCCAAAATATTTTTTACCATTCGCTCCACTTTTCGCGCGCGATTTTCTTCCGGCGCGGCCATGCTAACTTCGGGCATTTTCCCGGGAATATTGTCATATCCGTAAATGCGCGCCACTTCTTCAACCAAATCCTCAGCTACATCAATATCTTTCGTCGCCCGCCAAGTCGGAATTTTAACATTCAAAACCTTACCAACTTTTTTTACCCCAAACCCCAATGCTTTCAAAATATTTATCACTTTTGCCGGCGGAATTTCCACCCCGATTTTTTTATTCAAATAATCAAAACTTAATTTTATCGGGCCTTGATTTAATTTAAAATTTTTAACATCAACAATTTTCCCGGCAACTTTCGCTTCGGGCATCACGCGTGCCAAAAGTTCAAGCGTCCGCGCCATTCCAAATTCCGCCAAATTCGGATCCAATCCTTTTTCAAAACGAATTGAGGCCTCGGATCTTAGCCCAAGTTTCATGGAAGTTTTTCTGACGTTTATAAAATCAAAATTAGCCGATTCCAAAATAATTTTTGTTGTTTTTTCGCTGACTTCAGAATTTTGTCCGCCCATCACCCCGGCGATCGCCACTGGTTTTTTCCCGTCAGCAATCACAAGCATTGATTTATCAAGTTTTCTTTGAGCACCATCGAGCGTCACGATATTTTCGCCGTCTTTTGCTTCCCGAACCACAATTGTTTTTTGTTTTGCCTCACCAATTTTATCAAAATCAAAAGCGTGCAACGGCTGGCCGAATTCAAGCATTACATAATTTGTAATATCAACAACATTATTAATGGAACGAACGCCGACCGATTCCAATCTGGCAGAAAGCCAGGCGGGTGACGGCCCAATTTTTATATTTTCCACCACCGCGCCGATGTAGCGCGGACAAAGTTTTTTATTTTGAACTTTAACTTCAAATCTTACCGCTAACTTAGAAATATTTTTAGATTTTTTTATTTTATATTCTTTAAATTTTTTTTCCAAAATTGCTGCCACTTCCCGCGCCAGGCCGTAATGTCCCCAAAGATCGCTCCGATGGGAAAGAGATTTATTATCAATCTCATAAATTACATCTTTCATTGGCAAAACCTCACTCACTTTTGTTCCAACCTTCGCCGCGGTATTCAAAACTAAAATTCCAGAATGCGATGAACCCAACCCCATTTCGTCTTCGGAACAAATCATTCCTTCGGACATTATTCCGCGGACTTCCCGCCGTTCGAGCGTCAAACCATTTGGCAAGGTTACTCCCGGCAAGGCCACCACAACTTTTTGCCCGGCGAGGACATTGGGCGCGCCGCAAACAATATTTAAAATTTTTCCGCCGCCAATATCAACCTTTGTCACAGAAAGTCGGTCGGCGTTCGGATGCTTTTCGCGAGTTTTTACAAAACCTACAACCAGTTTATCCAAAACTTCGCCGCGTTTTTCTATCCCCTCAATTTCCGTTGTTGCGAGCATCAATTTAGACGCCAATGCTTCCGGCGTGACATTTTTAGGGACGCTTACAAAATCTTTCAGCCAATTTAAGGATATTTTCATAAATTAAAATTGATTTAAAAATCTAATGTCTCCGCCGCAAAATAATCTAACATCATCAATACCATATTTCGACATCGCGAGCCGTGTGAGGCCAAAACCAAAAGCGAATCCGCTCCATTTTTCCGGATTTATTCCGCCGGCCTTCAAAACGTTCGGATGGATTAAACCCGCGCCAAAAATTTCCAGCCATCCGGTATTTTTACAAAGCCGGCATCCTTTTCCATGGCAGAGAAAACAAGTCACTTCTCCGTTTACGCCCGGCTCGACAAAAGGATAATATTTCGGCCGTAAACGAAGCCGCGTTTCCGGACCATATAATTTTTTTGCCACAACTTCCAAAACCGCTTTTAAATTGGCCATGGAAATATTTTTATCAACCATAAATCCTTCTAGCTGATAAAATGTATGCTCATGACGGGCGTCGGTTGCCTCGTTTCTAAAACACCGACCTGGGACAATCGCGCGAAGCGGCGCGCCATATTTTTCCATTGTTCGAACTTGCATCGGCGAAGTGTGTGTTCTCATTAAAAGCCCATCTCCTTCCGCGTAAAAAGTATCTTGCATATCGCGCGCCGGATGCCAGGAAGGAATATTTAAAGATTCAAAATTGTAATACTCGGATTCGAGTTCCGGCCCGTCCAAAACCATAAAACCCATCGACGAAAAAATATCTTCCAATTCGTATTGGACTTTGGAAACCGGATTTAAATGACCAAGGACACCACTCAGTTTGGAGGCAGTGACATCAATCCGTTCTTTTTCTTCTGCTATGCCTCCTCCTTTTTCTCCAAGAGTTTTTTTCACTCTGCCGATTTCACTCGCAAGCGCCTGTTTGACTTGATTCGCGAGATCACCTGCTTTCCCCCGCTCTTCGGCCGGCAACTCGCCAACCATCCGCAAAATTTTGGTTAACTCACCTTTCCGGCCGAGATATTTAATTTCAAAATTCCGCAGCTGATTTAAGTCGCCAACCTTTTTAATTTCATCCAAGCCTCTGATTTTTAATTGTTGTAATTGTTCCTGCAACATAAAAATTACTTAATAATTTTATCCCACAATCCCACAAATTTATCGCTAAATTTTATAACATCGCGATAAGTGACGAGCAATACTAAAAGCATCAAAAGGCCAAATCCAATATTGTGCACCAAATTTTCTATTTTTTGACTGACTGGTTTGCGCCGAATTTTTTCAATCAAAAGAAACAAAATTCGTCCGCCGTCCAACGCCGGGAAGGGAAGAAAATTAATGACTGCCAGATTAATAGAAAGGAGAGCCGTGAATTGTAAAAGATAAATAAAGCCCATTCTCGCCACCTGGCCAGTTAAAACGGCAATTCCAACCGGACCGGAAAGATCGACTGAAACTTTTTGTGTAACAATTAAATTTTTAATTAATTCATAAAAAGCGCGCGCCACTTCTCCGGTAAATAAAACTGTACTTTCCGCTCCTTTCCAAAGAGCCATGTACCAAGGATATGAAACAATTCCTGACTTTAAAAGCCCAACTCCAATACCGCCGCGGCCTGTTTCAATCAAAAATGTCGGACTAATTTCTTTTTCAATTTTTTGGCCATCTCTTTCTAATAAAAATTTTACCGGGGCATCAATTTTTCCGGCAAGATAATTTTGCATCGCTTCCACGTTTTCCACTTTCTGGCCATCTATTTCTAAAACCGCATCTCCGGGCAAAATTTCTGCCGCAGCAGCCGGCGTATCTTCCAAAATTTGAACAACCTGGACTTTAGCATCTCGAACCCGGGCATAACCATTTTCTCCATTAATCACTTGTGGTAACCCAATCATAAATCCGACCGATAGAAGTACTGCCGCCAAAATAAAATTCATAAAAACTCCCGCCGCCAAAATTACCGCGCGGCGCCAAATTTTTTTGTTGCCAAAACTATCCTCATCTTCCCTGTTTTCGCCATCTTCGCCCTTAATTTTCACAAAACCTCCAAGCGGTATCCAATTTATTGAATATGTTGTATCTCCTCTTTTTATTCCAAAAATCCTTGGCGGAAAACCAAAACCAAATTCTTCAACTTTTACGCCGTTACGTCTCGCCGCGACAAAATGGCCTAACTCGTGGACAAAAACAAGAAGGCCTAAAATTAATACAAAAACAACTATCGTAAGAAACATAAAAAAAATTAAATTAATTTTTAACCGACTTCTACTTTTTCAAATTTCACTGTTTTGCCTAGTAACTTCTCGGCAATTTTTGGCACCTGTGCCGTAAGATCGGAAACAAAAAATTTATGATCCCCGTCTTTTATCAAACTTTTTTCCACGCTATCATTTTTCGCCAAAAATTTTTTTAACTCATGGACAACTTCTTCGGCAGAATCTACTAATTTAACTTTCCGGCCAACCCGCGCTTTAATAATATTTTTCAGTACCGGGTAATGAGTGCAACCTAAAATTAAAGTATCAATTTGTTTATTTTTAAACGGCTGGAGATATTTTTTTACAATTTTTTTTGTTTCTGGCTGATTGAGCCACGCTTCTTCCACGAGTGGAACAAGAAGTGGGCAGGGCTGGCTTTCAACCTGAATATTTTTATTACTATTTTTAATCATCAACTCATAAACGCCGCTTGTAATCGTTGCTCTTGTCCCAATCACTCCCACGTTTCCCCTTTTTGTCACGGAAAGGGCGGCCTGAACCGCCGGCATAATCACTTCAAAAACCGGAACATTTAATTCTTTCCGCAAAATTTCCGCCGCAACAGCCGAAGCAGTATTACAAGCGATAACAATTATTTTAGCACCGTGGTCAAGCAAAAACTTCGCGTCTTCACGGGCGTATTTTATAATCGTCTCTTTACTTTTAGTGCCGTACGGAGTTCTCGCCGTATCGCCAAAATAAACAATTTTGTAATCCGGTAATTTTTTAAAAATTTCCCGAACCACCGTCAATCCTCCGACACCAGAATCAAAAACGCCGATCATATTATTTACCAATAATCCCTGTTAATTCTTTTTTCTTTTCCTCCATTAATTCTTTTGTTTTCGCCTCTAAATTCAATCTTAAAAGCGGCTCGGTATTAGACAGCCGGACATTAAACCACCAATCAGGAAAATCAAGCCGAATGCCGTCAAGATGAGAAATTTGGCTCGCCGTCGCGCCATATTTTTCTTCTAATTCTTTCATTTTTCCTGCCTTATCACTTACTTCAAAATTTATTTCTCCAGAATGTGAATATTTTAAGAGAGGCGCAACGATTTCCGAAAAACTTTTTCCAGAAAGGCTTATAATTTCCAATAATTTTAGCATCGTCAGATCTCCGGATTCCACGTTATAAAAATCGCGATAATAAAAATGTGAAGAAAATTCTCCGCCCAAAAGCGCGCCATTATCCCACATCTGTTTTTTAATTAGAGCATGGCCAACGCGGCACATTTCCGCCCGGCCGCCCACGCGTTCTACTTCTTCCTTAACTATCCGGCTTGAGCGCACATCATACAAAATTAATTCGCCCAACTTTTTAGAAAGTAATTCTCGAGCAATTAAAGTTAAAATTAAATCCGCACGAACTGTTTGACCTTTTTCATCAATAAAACCAATCCGATCGGCGTCGCCATCAATCGCCACGCCAATATCAGCGCCCTCTTCCAAAACTTTCTTTTTTAAATCTGCTAAAGTTTCCTCTTTCAGAGGGTTAGCTTCGTGATTTGGAAAACTTCCGTCCAGATCAAAATATAGGGGAATTATTTTACACGGGATTGTTTTAAAAAATTCCGGTAATGGAATCGCGCCTACGGCATTCGCGGTATCAATTACAACCCTTAACGGTTTAATTCTTCCGACATCCACTAAACTCAAAACTTTTTTTACGTAAGTATCTAAAATTTCTTTTTTTACCAGCTTACCCGTAGCCGGCGCAGCGGGAAAATTTCCTTCTATTACCGCCTTTTTAAGTTCAATCATGCCCGTATTTTCACCAATAGGCAAGGTATTTTCATAACACAATTTTAAACCATTATATTCCTTTGGATTGTGCGAGGCAGTCACCATAATCCCCGCCTCGTGTTCTTTATACTCACCTACGGCAAAATTCAACATTGGTGTTGTAACAAGGCCAATATCAATCGCATCCGCTCCTTGTTCGGTAACGCCCTTTATAACCGCCTGAACCAAAGAATCTGACGAAAAACGGGCATCGTGGCCAATCACTACCGTTTTAGCACCAGTGATTATGGCCATAGCCCGCCCCACAAGATAAGCAACTTCCTCATTTAAATCCTGCGGATAAATCCCGCGGATATCATAGGCTTTGAAAATTGATGGATTTATGGACATAAAACTACCTCAAAGATAACTTTGACTTTTGTATTTTTTCATTATATAATAATAAAAGAATTAAGACAAATTTAACTTACGACGCCGAACTTTCAACTTACGATTTATCGTTAGTTGTTTGTCGCCAGTCGTTTATTATAAATTATGGTCATCTATTGGGTTCTTTTAGGTGCCCTTGGCCTAATCGTCGTTTGGCTGATTGCCACCTATAATGGATTAATCACTCTCCGAAACCGCACGGACGAAGCTTGGTCAGATATTGATGTCCAATTAAAACGCCGCTATGACTTAATTCCAAATCTCGTGGAAACGGTCAAAGGCTATGCTGGGCACGAAAAAGAAGTTTTTGAAAAAGTGACATTGGCCCGCGCCGCGGCTATCAACGCAGAAAAAAGTGGGAATCCGGCCGAAATTGCTAAAACGGAAAATATGCTCGCCGGAACATTGAAAACACTTTTCGCCGTGGCCGAAAGTTATCCGGATCTCAAGGCTTCGGGAAATTTTATGAAACTTCAGGATGAATTATCCGACACGGAAAATAAAATTCAGGCCGCCCGCCGCTTTTACAACGGCAATGTCCGCGACTTCAACACCAAAATGGAACAATTTCCAACCAATATGGTCGCAGGTATGTTTGGCTTCAAATCTAGAGAATTTTTTGAAATAGAAGAGCCGGCCCAAAGAGAAGCAGTCAAAGTTCAATTTTAAAATGGATTTGGAAAATGAGAATTGAGATCTAAATTATTTCTCGATTCTCAAGTCTCAAATCTGTTATGTATAAACAAATCACTTCTAATAAGCGAAAATCATTTTTGTTAATCGCGATTTTTGTTATTTTTGTAATTTTCCTCGGCTGGATTTTTGGACAAGTTACAAATGACGGATACGGAGCGTTGGTTTTGGCTTTAGCAATTTCTCTTGTAATGGCTCTCTTAAGTTTTTATAGCGGCGATAAGATCGCGCTCTGGACCGCCGGCGCGAAGGGTCCAATTCAAAAAAATGATAACCCCTACGTTTACCGACTAGTAGAAAATCTTTGCATCACTGCCGGTCTCCCAATGCCAAAAGTTTACGTCATTGCTGATCCGGCGCCCAACGCCTTCGCCACAGGACGAGATCCTAAACACGCCTCAATCGCCATAACTACCGGCCTAATTGAACGGCTGGAAAATGAGGAATTAGAAGGGGTTATTGCCCACGAACTTTCACATATCAAAAATTATGATATCAGATTAATGATGGTAGTTATTGTTTTAGTCGGTGTTGTGGCACTTCTTTCCGATTGGCTTTTGCGTTTTCGTTTTTTTGGCGGAAGGCGAGATGACCGCGATAGCGGCGGACAGCTTGGCGCGATTTTACTTTTAGTCGGGATTGTCCTTGCTATTTTATCTCCGCTCCTTGCCAAACTCATTCAACTCGCCGTTTCCAGAAAACGCGAATTTTTAGCCGATGCTGACGGCGCGCTTTTGACTCGCTATCCCGAAGGCCTAGCCAAAGCTTTAGAAAAAATTTCCGCCTATGGCGAACCGATGATACGAGCTAATGATGCCACGGCACATCTTTATATTTCAAATCCCTTTGGCGGGAAAAAAAATAAATTTTTCCATAAATTATTTTCCACTCATCCGCCGACTGAGGAAAGAATAAAAACGCTGCGTGGCATGGCTTAACCTTTTTTAGTTTATATTTTTTAACTTTTAAATTTATGAATTGGAGAAAAATTTTGATTGTCGTAGCTTTTGTGGGCGTCACGCTTGGCATTGGTTTTTTAATGTATCTTGTCTTTTTCCGTCCGACCACTCCGGCCGTAAACGCGCCGATTACAAATGAAGGGCTTACTCCCGGCGGCCTTGGCCGCGCGTTAGAAGGCCCGCCAACGCCGGTCGAAGTTTCCGCCACTCCAACACAAATTTTGGCGCCGTCTCTTACTCCGCCGCCGCAACTGCCAAAAGAAATTTCAAGCGTTGCCAAGGGCGGCGTGACCTGGGTCGGAACGCTCGTGGATAAACCCGTAGCTAACGCCCTCATGGCGTCAAACGGAAAAGATGTCGCCTATTATGACACAACTGATGGAAAATTTTACCGCGTTGACGAAAGCGGAAATGCCGTCAAACTTTCTGATAAAGTTTTTCAAAATGTAGAAAGCGTAACCTGGGCGCCCGCAACCGATAAAGGAATTCTTGAATTTCCCGACGGTTCCAATATTCTTTATGATTTTACTTCAGATAAACAATATACTTTACCAAAACATTGGGAAGGTTTTAGTTTTTCTCCCGATGGCGCGCAAATTGCCGGAAAAAGCATTGGCGTTGATCCTAACAACCGTTGGCTTTTTGTTTCCGATCCGGACGGTACGGGAGTAAAAGCGATTGAACCGCTAGGCAATAATGCGGACAAAGTCGACGTAAACTGGTCGCCGAATAACCAAGTAATTGCTACCTCCCGCACCGGCCAAGCCATGGGTTTTGAGCGCCAACAAATTCTTCTGGTGGGTCAAAATCAAGAAAATTTTCCTGGCCTCACGGTGGAAGGACAAGGATTTCAATCGGAATGGTCAACGACCGGCGATCGCCTGCTTTACTCCGTTCACAATTCCGCTTCTGACTATAAACCAGTACTTTGGCTTGTCGGCGCGCAAGGAGACAATATCGGCTCCGGAAGAAAAAGTCTTTCAATCAATACTTGGGCTGATAAATGTACTTTTGCTGACAATGATACTGTTTATTGCGCCGTGCCCCAAACTATGGAAACCGGCGCCGGATTTCAACCGGATCTTTTCAGCTCCGTTCCCGATTCATTTTATAAAGTAGATCTTACAACCGGCCTCAAAAGTTTAGTTGCCGTCCCCTATGGCTCTTTTACCGCGGAAAGCGTTTCCATTACTTCCGACGGAAGATATTTAACTTTTACCAATAGCCAGACCGGCCGGTTGGAGCGCGTCCAATTGCAATAAGTTTAATTTTCATAAGATAATTTTATTTACATGCGTAAAAATTGTCTTTTCAAACTAATTCCAATAGCTGGAGCTTTCCTGTCTCTCTTTTTATTTTCCGCTAAACCAACTCTAGCTGTTCAATGCGAATATGTTCCAAGAGACGATAGCAGAAACATTATTTATTTTGAGGAAGCTGACGCTGACCATCTACCATGGCTTAGAGAAAAAAACGAAGAAGACTGCGGTAGTGCTTGCGCGATTTTAAATCTTTCCTGCCGGGGTGGCGGTCCCATCGCCCAAGACCCAGCGGGCTGCAACGCAACTTATACAACCTGCGGCCCCGTAACCAGTCCGACACTGACTACCACTTGCAAATTCACCCCTAGAAGAAGCGACGGCTCGGCGCTTTCCGGGGCATGGGAAAAGTTAACGCCTTCAGAAAGTGAGTGCCGAAATCTTTGCAACACGGCCGGACGGGCACTTTGCACCCCCTTTTGTAGTACGATAGGAAGTGCTCTTTGTTGTGATGAAGAAAAAACGACCTGCGAATCAACATCTGCTGCTCCCCCGCCTCCAACCCCACATACTTTTGAATCAGTCACTCCAAGATTAGAAATTCCTCTTCCCACTCTCCCAAGTCTCTCCGGGTTTACAGATTTAACTTTACAGGGTGAGGCAGGAAGCAGATATTTCTGGGTTCCCTGGATTGGACAATACATTGCCGCGATTTACAAATATGCTATTGGGATAGTTGGGATTTTGTCTGGAATTATGATTGTGGTCGGCGGACTTCTCTGGCTTACGGCCGGAGGCGCGGCAGACAGAATTTCTACGGCAAAAAGTTTTATTGAAAGTTCTTTGGTTGGGTTGGTTATTGCCTTGACTTCATATTTATTGCTTTATGCTATAAACCCGAATTTGGTGGGATTTGAGGGATTGAAAGTGAAATATATTGAAGGGGCCGATACTCCCATTGCTTCTCCATCATCCGCTCTTTACGAGATAACACCTGCCGAGGGAGGAAGTAGGGCTTTTGTAAGCAACGAAGATTATAAGGCCGCGACTGGCGAAGATATTCCGACAAGAGAACAAATCACTGCCGCCCTCCCCGCGATCGCTGAGGCAAAAAATATCGACGTCTGTTTTTTGCAAACAATTGTTGCTAAGGAAACCAACTACAAAGCAAATAAAATAGGTCACGACGAAGACGTCCCTCGAACGCAGGTTGGCTCTCGCGTCAGTTTTATCAATTCTGGGAAAAAATATAGCGGCGCTACTTTTACGTCGAATGCTGCTTTGATGACGGACAGATCCATGAGAAATGACGACGCTTTTAATCCGAGCGCGCCTCCGGACTACGGACTGGATGTCAGATTTACCCACGGCATAGGATTGGGACAATTTACTATTCTCCGCGAAAATGGTGAAATGACTCGTTGTTCCGACGGAAAAATCGGACGCACCTTTAGCGGCCGCTGTTATAATGTGCTTGAACTGCTTAAAATGAATACTTCAATCGAGGTCGCGGCCGATTTAATTAAAACTATATTGGTCAACAGGGCCGGAGGAAGCCCCGAGCGATTATTTTATTACTATGCCGGATCCGGCTGCAGCGCCAGAGTTTCACAATGCAGAAAAATGAAAGAGTATGCCGACTGTAAGGGTAACTCCGGTCTTGCGTCTCGTGAACGCGACGATTGTTTAAGCTGGCTTGATGAAAATAAAGATAATTGTAAAAATTCCGAATACAGATAAAATTTATAATAGCCAATACCTCTAGTAACCATGAAAAAATCAAAGCATTCATTTTTATTTTTTATAATCCCTGCGCTTTTTATTTTGCCAATATTATTTTTTGGCAAACAGTCTTTCGCATCAACAATTCAATGCGAATATATTCCAAGAGACGATAGCAGAAACATTATTTATTTTAAAGGAAACGACGCTGACCATCGACCATGGGTTAAAGAAATGGATAATGCCGCGTGCGCGGCCAAATGCAGCAGCGAAGCACCAACTGGTTTAAAGTTCCAGTGTGCTGTAAGCGGCAGCATCTTCGGTGGCCTTCTCTCTCAAAATCCGGAGGGCTGCAACGCAACTTATACAACCTGTGGCGAAGTTAGTAATCCCATTCTTACATTTAATTGTAAATTTACTCCAAGGAAAAACGACGGAACCAGGATTGATGGCGCATGGGAAAGGTTAACGCCCTCAGAGAGCGAATGCCAAAATATTTGTGACGGCGCCGCCGGCAAAGGTCTCTGTTCATCCTGGTGCAGCACAATTGGATCGACATTATGTTGCGACGACGCACAAACAACTTGTGAAGCCACAACCAACGTTCCTCCTGCCCCGGAAACATACCAATTTGAATCCGTCACGCCAGAACTTGAAATTCCTCTTCCCACTCTCCCAAGTCTTTCCGGGTTTACAGATTTAACTTTACAGGGTGAGGCAGGAAGCAGATATTTCTGGGTTCCCTGGATTGGACAATACATTGCCGCGATTTACAAATATGCTATTGGGATAGTTGGGATTTTGTCTGGAATTATGATTGTGGTCGGCGGACTTCTCTGGCTTACGGCCGGAGGCGCGGCAGACAGAATTTCTACGGCAAAGAGTTTTATTGAGAGTTCGCTTGTTGGTTTGGTTATTGCTCTGACTTCATATCTTCTTCTTTATGCTATAAACCCGAATTTGGTGGGATTTGAGGGATTGAAAGTGAAATATATTGAGAGAATTCCCACAAGCGAAATTGTGAATAATATTTTAGATACAACCACAACCAATACGTCAGAAAGTGAAGTTGTCCCTGACACATTTACTGATTGTCCAATCACTCTCCCACCCGACCCGGATGATGAATTAACAAAAAAGGAGTGGACACGAAACCCACGGACACAAAATTTTATAAGCGATATTAGCACAGTAATTACTGGAACGACACCCAGAGAAAAAGTTATACAAATAGCCCAAGCAGCCGTAAAATGCGGCGTTACTCTCGGAAGTTGCGGAAAAACTAGTGAGAATATTAATCAAATAGCCGGAATATCAGGAAGAGGCCAAGCGCGCCATGAAATCTCGGGAGAACAGATGAAATATCTTTGCGCTCTAAATTGTGGAGCTAGAACTGGTATTGATAATCCTTGTGAGGCAGTAAAAAAAGCGGGCAGGGACGATATCCCGTGTCTCGACTCTGCTAGGAGTGTCCCAGCCTCTACCAAAAAAACCGATGTCTACGACAAATTCAAAAGTGAAATAGCAAACTGGCCAGATTCCTGGGCGAACGAATTACAGCCCGGCGATTCCTTCGCGGTTTTTAATGGTAATTCCGATCCGCCGGGTAACCATACTGCAATTTTTATGGGTTGGGCTTCTGAAGGAAGAGCTCGGGTAATTCAAGGCGCCTGGGGTCGGCTTGTTAATGAAGGAACTATTTGTATTAAAAGTACCTGCTCGAATCCATCGCCCTTAGTGCGTACTTTCCGGGCTGAATAAATATTTAAAAAACTATTTTTGTAATGGCTACTCCACAAACAATCTACGAATGTTCTAAATGCGGTGCTCAATCCACTAAGTGGGCTGGGCGGTGTTTGGAATGCGGCGCGTGGGGAACGCTTGACGAGGTAATGAAATCTGATAGTCAAAAATCCAAATCAATGGAAAAAATGCCCATGGGAAGAGTTGTAAATTTTAACGAAGTCGATGGAAAAGATTTTGCAAGAATTAAAACCGGCATTGGCGAATTAGATCAAGTTTTAGGTGGTGGAATTGTTCCTGGATCGCTCGTGCTTCTGGGCGGCGAACCGGGCATTGGAAAATCAACTCTTGTGGCGCAGATGGCCGCGGCTACAAAAAATGGAAATACTCTTTATGTTTCCGGTGAAGAGTCTGCCGAACAAATAAAGATGCGCCTCGACCGCTTAGGACTAAAAACCGCGGCACTGCAATTTTTGGGTGAAACAAATATTGATGTAATTTGTTCAACAATAAAAAAATTAAAACCGGCCATGGCTATCATTGATTCAATCCAAACAATGGCCACCCCCACCCTTCCCTCCGAAGCTGGCAGCGTGAACCAAGTCCGCGCCTGCACGGTCAAACTTCTTGAAGTAGCCAAGAAAAATAATATTCCGATTTTTATTATTGGTCACGTCACAAAAGAAGGACAAGTTGCCGGACCAAAAACATTAGAACACTTGGTTGACACCGTCCTCTATCTTGAAGGCGACCGCTTCCATGCCTACCGCCTGCTCCGCACGGTAAAAAATAGATTTGGCGGAACCGATGAGGTGGGAATTTTTGAAATGCGATCAAGCGGCCTAGAGGAAGTTAAAAATCCTTCGGCAATTTTTCTTGAAGAACGCGACGCCGAAATTGCCGGCTCGGCCACAACTTGCGTCGTCGAAGGATCCCGGCCGCTGCTCGTTGAGATCCAATCGCTCGTTTCCCGAACTTATTTCGGCTATCCTCAACGCCGCTCGGCCGGTTTTGATTTAAATCGGCTCCAATTACTTCTCGCAGTTTTAGGAAAAAGAGCGGGCATAAATTTGGGAACGCATGACGTTCATTTAAACGTCGCTGGCGGCTATAAAATCCAAGAACCCGCCTGTGACCTCGCAGTTATTCTCGCCGTCGCCAGCGCTTTCAAAAATAAATCTTTGCCCCGCGATCTTTTGATTTTTGGTGAAGTCGGTTTAGGCGGCGAAGTGCGCGCTACGGGACAATTTGAAAAAAGAGTAAATGAAGCGGAAAAAATGGGCTTTAAAGAAATCCTAACGCCAAATTTTAAACAACCGACCAAAGGAAATATAAAAATTACAAAAATAAAAAATATCGCCGAAGCGATAAAATATCTTCATCTCGAAGGGAAAAATTCTGAAGAAAAAAATGCGGAAAATTAAAAAAAGTTTTTACAATAGAAAAACATTAAAAGTTGCCCAGGATCTCCTGGGTAAATTTTTGGTCAGAAAAATCGGTGGCAAAATAATCGCCGGAAAAATTGTAGAGACTGAAGGGTATGTTGGACCGAGCGACCTGGCATCGCACGCTTCTCGGGGGAAAACGGCCCGTACCGCGCCGATGTTTGGCCCGCCGGGACATGCTTATGTTTATTTAGTTTATGGATTAAATTATTGTTTTAATATCGTTACGGAAAAAGAAAATTACCCCGCTGCGGTTTTAATCCGCGCCTTAGAACCAGCGGAGGGCATTGATTTAATGCGAAAACACCGCCACGCGCCGAAAGACGAACGTAGTATCTCAAACGGTCCAGGCAAACTTTGCCAGGCGTTAAAAATCGACAAGTCATTAAATAATTTTGACCTCACGGAACGCACCCTCTGGATTGAAGAGCGTGGTTTAAAAATAAAACCTTCGGAGATCATTGCCGCAAAAAGAATCGGAGTGGATTATGCCGGCAAATATAAAAATAAGCCCTGGAGATTTTATCTCAAAGGCAATCCGTTTGTTTCAAAAATATAAATTATTCCAAGTGAATTTTTTCTAAAAAATTTCCTAATTTATCGCGAAGATCCGGATATTCTTTTACTTCCGGATCTTTTTTTATCCAATTTTCCGCCGCCGCCTTGGCCTCTTTAATAATCGCGTAATCCATAAGAGTCGCTATTTGTAAATCCGGTATTCCTGACTGCTTTAGACCCCAAACTTCTCCTGGGCCCCGAAATTCCAAATCTTTTTCTGCCAAAGCAAACCCGTCGTTACAAGTTGTCATTACCATCAATCTTTTTGCCGCTTCCTCGCTATCGCTGTCCGAAAATAGAAAACAATAAGATTGAAAATTTGAACGGCCCACTCTCCCCCGAAACTGATGCAACTGTGCCAAGCCAAAACATTCGGCGCCTTCAATTAACATGATTGTCGCGTTTGGGACATCAACTCCAACTTCCACCACGGAAGTAGAAACTAAAATATTTATTTTATTTTCCAAAAAATCTTTCATTGTTTTTTCCTTATCCTCCGATTTCATCTTCCCGTGTAAAAGCCCTATCTTTAATTCTGGAAAAATTTCTTGGCTCAATTTTTTATATTCTTCCTTCGCTGATTTTACGCCTAATTTATCTGACTGATCAATTAGGGGACAAATCACAAAAACCTGCCGGCCATTTTTTATTTCCTTTCTGACAAATTCATAGGCCGCACTTCTTTTATCCGGGGAAACAATTTTTGTTAAAATTTTCTTTCGCCCAATCGGCAATTCCTTTATAACGGAAATATCCAAATCTCCATAAAAAACCAAAGACATCGTTCTTGGAATCGGGGTAGCGGTCATGGAAAGAAAGTGCGGACTTTCTTTGTCGCCCTTCAGGGCTTGCCGCTGTTTTACGCCAAAACGATGTTGCTCGTCAACAATCGCCAAACCCAATTTATTAATTTTAATATTATCTTGAATCAAAGCGTGTGTGCCAATAATAAGATCTGAATTATTAATAATAAATTCTGTATCATTATCTTTTTCTAACCCGCCTGCCGGCGAGGCAGGCTCATTATTCATTTTCTTTTCACTGCGGATCACCAATCCTATTTTCAGATTATTAAATAATTTGCAAAATGTATTGTAATGTTGTTTGGCTAAAATTTCCGTCGGAGCCATTAAAATTGTCCTGTGTCCGTTTAAAAAAACATTTAAAATAGCTATTGCTGCCACTACCGTTTTACCTGAACCGACATCCCCCTCCAGGAGACGATTCATCGGCTTCCCTGCCTTCATGTCCTGTAAAATTTCCCAAGCGGCTTGGCGCTGGCCATTAGTTAGTTTAAACGGCAGCGCGGCTGTAAATTTTTTTGTTTCCTCTTCATGAAAAACAATTTTTGGCGCTACGCTTTTTTGTAAATTACTTTTTAATAATAAATTGCGCAACTGGACCAAAAAAAGTTCATTAAACTTCAGACGATGGCGGGCGGCTTTCACGAGACTAATATTTTCCGGAAAATGGATTTGCCGCAAAGCCTGATTTAAATTAATCAAACCCAGTCTCTTTTTAATTTCTTCGGGCAACCAATCCCCTACTTTTAGAGCCAACGGCGCAACCAATTTAACTAAAACTCGTATTTGTTTATTGGTTAAGTTTTCCGTTGTGCGATAAACCGGAACGATTCTCGCCGTATGAGTTGTCTCTCCGCTCGCCTCAACTTTTTCGTAAGATGGAGAAGTAAGGTGTATTCCAAAACGATCAAAATCAACTTTTCCCGATAAAAATATTTCATCGCCAACTTTCAAAATTTTTGTAAGAAACGGCTGGTTGAACCAAACGACTTTAATTGATCCTGAATTATCAGAGATCAGCGCCTCGGTAATATTTTTTCTTTTATAAAAACTTCTTGTATTTTTTATTAATTCTACTCTGCCACGGCAAGTCCCTGCTGTCCCATAAGTCAACTGGCTAATCGGTAAAATTTTACTCCAGTCTTCATATCTAAAGGGGAAATAAAAAAGAAGGTCTTCGGCAGTTCGGAGACCTAGATTTTGTAATTTTTTAGATGTCGCTTTGCCGACCCGTAACAGATTTTCTACCGGCGTTTCCAGGGTGACCATTTTGATGATTTTTTTAATTCAGACTAATTCTCTGCGCCCGCGAGGAATCGAACCTCGATCACAAGCTCCGCAAGCTTGTACTCTATCCGTTGAGCTACGGGCGCAAAAAAATAATCTTAATTAAATAAAACACCTTTCTCTATTTAAGCAAAAAAGACAATTTTTGTCCAATTAAAGAACGAGCCGCGGAGCTCGTCTTCTGACTTCTAGCTTATATAAAAAATTAAATTTTTAAAAATCTCCCGTACTCCTCCGACAAGGGTTCTCTTTCTTCGTCCAAATTCTCAATTAAATATTTTAAGAGGATTTCTCTTGTTTTAAGGGGATTAATATTTAAAAGAGGGACAGACAATCTTGATCTCAAACCCTTTAAATTAAAATATAAATTTTTCACTTCCGGAGGTTCATAAATTATATAGAAAGAGGCAATATCCTTCCACGAATGGAATTTCCCGCCGACACCGATTCCTTTTTCAAAAATATTAAAATCAATTTCCATCGGCTCCTCGCGCGAACGGATAAAAATAATTACTGCCCCTAAAATCAAAATTACCGCGAAAAGAAAATCAAGCGTGTAAATGGCGTATGCTAAAAGGAGCACGAACGCTATCCCCGCCCAAAGATACCAATTACGGCCTCGATCATGCTTAGTATATTCGGGAATTTTCCACCCGGATAAAAGCGCGCCGTGTTCCGCATTTTTTGTTTCTTCGGCCATAAAGTTATTTATATTGAATTATCTATACCCTAATTATACCCCTAAAAGACAACTACGGCAAGGCGAAGATTTAATCTTGAGTAGCTACCTCGGCCCTAAATAACATCGCCGCCTGTCCAGCATAAAGAAGGTTCCAATTGAGTTTGCTATCCACACTTTTAAATGGAAGCGAGTTCGTATCTTTGAATAATGGCCGCGGTACAAGCAGAAAAAATGATGAGCTAATCTCGCTTCCGTTATTGGCTATCAAAATATTTTTTGCGTCGCTGTAATAAATTATTGTCGGAAAAAAGTTCCATTTATAAGAATAAAAAGGAACACCTGAGTCCTTTATCTTTTCTCCCACCTCCCTCTCCTCTTCCGAAAGCATATAGCGGCTTATTTTCGGTAACGGCTGGAGAAAAAAATTCCTATCCTTATTAGAAAAAATTGTCAAAAATGTGCTAGTAAATCCCAAGAAAAAAAGTAAACTTACCACTACGGCAAAAAAACGAGGGCGCCATTCTAATAATTTTTCAGAAAAGGAACCAATAAACATTGCCACGAAGGGAAACATCGGAATAAAATAGTAAAGCAAAATTGTCCGAGGGACGTGGAAAATAATCAAAACAAAAAGTGCTGTCGCTAAAGTGAAAAATTCAAATCTATGCTGAAAAATTTTTGATCTATATTTTAAAATAAACCCAAATCCCAAAAACGCAAAAAATAAAAACCACGACTGACTAACCACAAAAAGCTGTCCCAACTGGTGGAATCGCGAGGCGACTTCTCCAAAAACAAGATTCTCGCTAACGCGCCCCAAAATATGAGTAAAAAAATAAACGTCCCAAAATTGATTGCCGAATTTTATGGTCTGAAAAAGATGCCAAGGGAGCACCAATAAAAAAGAAAGGCAAATACTTGCCCAAAAAAATTTATTTTTTAACCATTTCCATTCTCCATAAATTAACGAAAAAATAAAAATTATCGGAAGTAAAAGAAGGCCAATGACACTTTTTAATAAAACTCCCGCCGCGAGACCAGCTCCCAATCCTAAAAACCATTTTGGATTTTTTAATCCCCTAATAAACGAATAAAAAGAAAATAAAATCGCGAAAGTAACCGGGACATCCAGGCGGACTTGTCTTCCGGCACATACAAAAAACGCGGTTGATAATAATACCGCGCTAGATAAAAATGCGCTGCGTTTATTTTTGGTCAATTCAAAAACTATAAACCAAATAAGGATAATTGAACCAATAAGAAACGCGGCCGATGGCAGGCGCATAGCAAACTCATTTTCCCCTAAAATCGCCGCGCTTCCCCCCGCGAGCCAAAAATAAAATGGTGGCTTTTCAAACCAAGGCATGCCACCAAGAGTAAAAGATAAAAAATTTTTGTTTATTAAACTTTCATGAACAACCCTTGCGTAAGTAGCCTCGTCAAAATCCATTAACGATCTCTGACCTAATGAAAAAATTGAAACAAAAATCGCGGCAAAAACCAGAATGACAAAAAAAATTATTGTCTTTTGTTTCATAATGCGCCGCGAAAATATTTTTAAGAAAACGGAGAGGGAGGGATTCGAAGACTCCTCAGTGCTATCCTCGGAGCCGCAAAATCGTTACGGGGAGAGACTTCTTTCTGCTCCGCTCAATTCCGCCAAACCAATTGCAAAGCAATTGTTTTGTCAAAACGGAGAGGGAGGGATTCGAACCCTCGATACGGACTTTCGACCGTATAACGGTTTAGCAAACCGCTGCCTTCAGCCACTCGGCCACCTCTCCACTTTTTATATTTTATTGTTTTGTCAAAACGGAGAGGGTGAGATTCGAAAGCTCCTCAGTGCGAAGTCAGCCGCAATAGACTTACGGGGTGTGATTTCTCTCGCCAACCCTCAATTCGCCAAATCGATCGCAAAAGCAATCGCCTTGTCAAAACGGAGAGGGTGAGATTCGAACTCACGGTCCCCTTGCGAGGACTCCGGTTTTCAAGACCGGTGCAATAGTCCACTCTGCCACCTCTCCAATAAAATCAATTTACCATCTTTATATTTAAATGTCTATCCTTTCGCTACCGCCACCCCCCAAACTTCTTTTGCCCCCGCCGTCTTTAAAACTCGGGCACATTCTTCCATAGTCGCGCCAGACGTCGAAACGTCATCCACTAAGACGATTTTTTTATTTAAAATTTTTGATAAATCAACCACGGAGAAGGCGCCGCTTATATTTTTCTTCCTTCCTGCCCCATCTAAATCCACCTGCGGGGTCGTCATTTTAGATCGCGCCAAAACCGCGTTTTCTATCGGCCACCCAAGACGCTCTCTAATTTTCAAAGCAAGCAATTCCGACTGGTTGAACCCCCTCCCCAACAATCTCTTCTTGTGCAAAGGAACTGGCACAATAAAGTCTGGCGCTTCAATCTCTTCTTGAACCTTTTCTAATTCTTTAACCAAAAGATCGCCTAACGGCACGGCCAGATTTTCCACAAATTTATATTTCAACCCGTGAATTGATTTCTTTAAAATTTCGTTTTTGTAAGAATAAAAAGTAAAAACTCTATTTAAAAATTCGCCGCGAAGCGAATGATGATCGGGACTGATTTTATTTTGACACTCGCCACAAAGCCACTCCCCTTCCTTCCCGCATCCCAAACACTGAACCGGAAAAATGATATCAAGAATAAGCTTCTTGACTCGAGCCAATCCAAAAATCATTTTCCCTTTCCAAATTAAAGATTAATTTATGATTGTTTTACCCACTTTGCTTCGTCAACCTTCCACTCATCATTAATTCGCTGAAAAATTAACTCTAAATCTTCATATTTTATTACCGAACTATCAGCCATGCTTCCGGATGATTCGCGGCGCTGCGTCCCAACGGTAATTTCAGCAGTCCCCGCCCCTTCATCAATTTCTACAATATTTACGGAAATCGCCTTAGTGGTAATTCCGAAATAAGTCGATCCGCCATTTGTAGCCGCTTCGTTTTGTTGTATAAAATTATCCGTTTCAACCCACATTTTTTCTGTCATTAAAGACTCCAAATCTAAAAGATTTTCAAAATTACCCTGGTTTGAATAACTGCCGTATCTTTCGGCAAAAGCGGCGGCGAGTCGCGAGATGGAAGATCTTAACTTTTCTTCCTGCGAAGCTTCTGGTACGGTCGCGCTCACGGTCGTGCTATTTGGCAATGTTACCGGCGGCAGAGCCACGACATTAACATTCGTTTTTGTTGTTCCCGATTGTGGAGAAAAACTTTCTCTTAAGAACAACCAATAAAATAAAGCTAAAATAATCAAAATTCCGACAACCACAATTAATATTTTTTGTTTCCGAGACATAATATGTTTTTATAGTTAAAAAATATCAAACAATCTTAAATTATTTTTCCTCCGTTGCCATTTTTTCGTCAAACTCTTTTTTTGCAGCCTCAATTTCCAAAAGTTGTTTAGGATCAGAGGTGATTAATTGATCTTCAGAATACGAGGCGACAACTTTAATCGCTGCGTGTTTGGCGCCGGCAAAGAAAATTCCCTCACCAACTCCACACTCTAAAAGCAAATATTTTTCTCCCTGAGTTAGCAAAAATGTTTTTTGTATCAAATCAATTGACGCCGGCGACTGTTTTAAAAGCAACTGTAGCGAAGAGTTTGTCACAATTGCCTGGCCATACGGAGAAGCCAAAAAGTCATTAACATCCTGCGTAATGGTCGTGACGCCTAAATAATATTTTCGGCAACGTTTAACCAAGGCAAAAATGAATTTCGCGCTGTCCTCATGCTGCATCAGCCACCAGGCTTCATCAACCACAAGAATCCTTTTCTTTCTCTCGGAACGAACTACGTTCCAAATAAAGTTGACTACGTTGTAAATAGCAATCGGCCGCAATTCGTCTTCCAGGTCGCGTACAGAAAAAATTACTAAATGATTTTTAACATCAATCGTAGTCGGCGAATTAAGCAAACCGGAAAAAGTTCCTTCGGTAAATTTTCTGAGCCGTTCCACCAAGCTTTCCGCGCCAGTCATTCCTTCCAAAATATTTTGTAAATCTTTCATTACTGGCGGGTCAACCCCCATTTTTAAATCAGTATCTGACGTAATATCTTTTTTTGCATAAGTTTCAATCAACGCCCGATCCAAAATAGAATCTTCTTCTGGCGAAAAAATAAGTCTGCCACCTTCACCCGGCCGAGCAAGCATTAACCGCAAAAGACCTTTTAGGGTAATCACCGCGCTTCTAATAATATCTTCCGCACTCACCTCTTCCCCAACCGGCCGCGGTAAGTCAAAGGGGTTTATTTTTGATTCTGAAGCCAAAGAAATATTAACATATGCCCCACCCACCGCGTCGGAAAGATGTTTATATTCCATTTCCGGATCAATGACGAGCACTTCCACGCCCATCATCAAGGAGCGCAGTACTTCCAATTTGATAGCATAACTTTTACCAGCGCCGGAAGTAGCGAAAACCACGGCATTGGCGTTTTGTAAAGAAAATCTGTCAAACAAAATCAAGCTATTGTTATGGCGGTTAATGCCATAGAGAATTCCATTATCAGAAGTAAGCTCCGCGGACATAAAGGGAAAGGACGAGGCGATCGGCGAAGAATTCATATTAAAAGTAATCATCAATTCGTCATTGCCGAGCGGCAGAGTGGAATTAAATCCTTGTTCAGCTTGATAGAAAACTCTTTTGGTATAGATTAATTTTGATCCGAAAATTGATTCAATTTCTTCAGAAACTTTATCTAATTCTTCCTTGCTCTTAGCGTAGATTGTTACATAAAGAGCAAATTGGAAAAAATGTTCGATACCTTGTGTCAAATCATCGCGCAGCTGCTCAATATCTCGAAGCGCTGTTTCGCGCAAAGGATCGCGCGGCGCGCCCTTCTCGGCATCAGATAAAATTTGAGCTTCGAGCGCTCCGGCTTTCTTTTTTAATTGTTTTAAAATTATTTCCGCCTTAACCGGATAAAAAAACATTCCCACGTCAACGGTTGTGTTCAAATTAATAATCGGAGTAAACCACCCGACGCTAATATAGCGAGGATAAGTAATAACAAAAATAGTCCTGATAAATTTATCACCAAGTAAAACGTGCGACGACTCAACTTTCATTGACGCCGGAGCAATCAAGTCTTGAACGGAAACAACGCCCTTACGGTAAATCCTTTCTTCTTCCAGGACGATTTTTTCCTCATTTAAACGACGCTTCTCTTCCTCTGGAGAAACGGGCGCCGACGCGGCAGTTTTTTTCCGCTCGATTGCTGCGGCTGGTTTAAAAGCCATGGTCAATTAAATAGTTAATAATTTATTATTCCACTTGAATTTTATCCACATCCGCTAATTTTTCCGTCTCGGCGATTTCAGGATTATAAATATTATAATAAAGCTCGATTAAGCTTTGCGTATCTAAAATAACAGAGGTAAGGCCCATTCCCGAAAGCAACATCTGTACATGCTCAACGCGCGCGAAAAGATCTCTTCGGCGGCGTTTAAAAGTTTCCGAGCCGAGCTTCAAAGCAGCGCCTGGCCGCAAAACTTCGCTAAACCTTGACCAAAATCCTTTTCTCTTGTCAGACAACGGATCGTATGGGACAGTGACATAAAAACGCTTGCTCATAATATCCCCCATTTCCACCAACTCTCTGACATATTCGCGATAATCGGCAATTTGAATTTTAAGTAATTCGTTCTCCTGTTCTTTTTCTGCCTGCTTTAATTTTTCTAAATAACCATCAATATTTAATTTTCTCGATTGAATCACAATCTGCAGGGGAAATTCTAGGGCGTTTAAAAAAGAAACATACGCCGCGATAATGGCATTCTGTTCGTCTTCCGACTTTAAGGCAAAATTAATACTTGAAACCAAAAGCACGGCCCGCAAAGTCCCGTCTTTCAAAATAACACTATCTTCTCTAATTTCAGCTATGTCGAGACGCGCGCGGCTTGCTACTCCCGCCTTCGCCCCGGCAAGTTTTTTTGACTGCATAAAAAATTATTCGCCTTTATATACTCCGCCCGTATTTACAATTAATGATAATTCCGCCAATTTTGTCGCCACCATGCGTTCCTTAACCGGCCGAGGTGGAATTATTTTCACCTCTTCCTTTTTTAAATATTGCCGCAGCTCGTCTGCGGTTGACTCCTTATTCCAAACTCTAAGCTTCGGCCGCCGCATAGTTTGAATAAGATTCAGAAGAAAAAAGTGAAACGGTTGGCCATTAACCTTAATAAAAGCCAGAACAATACCCAACCCAAAAACAGGAATACCAAAAGCTAAAAAATAAAGAAAAGTAAGAAGTTTATAGGCAATGAATAAAATAATCGTCACGCCCAAAAGAATGATAAATTGGCGGGTGGTAATTGGCCCGATTATTTTATCTTCCACATCAATAAATTGAGGAATAACAAACTGCTGCATAAACCTTATTCAATTATACCATTTTATATCAATATCTTAAATATCTATTTAATTCCATGATTGCCCGATATTCTTCGAAGGTAATGGCTGGTTGGCCTGCCGCCGAGCGACTGGCGATGATTTTATCCACAGACAATCCTTTTTGTAAACTTTCACGCCCAATTTCAAGATAGATTTTATTAACCTCGGACTCCTGCCAAGCCTTAATTCCATCTAATTTTTTAGTAAAAGATTCTCGCTCTAAAAGCCCAATTTTTTCTTTAACTTTTTCCGCGGCTAAAACGGGATTTGCGTTTAGCCGTCTCCAATCAACTAAAGTCATTTCCCGGAGTTCCTCGACTGGCCCAACGAGTTTTGGCACATATTTTACGTCATCAAGCCGCGGACGATTATCTCTTTGCGGCGCGGGTCTTCTAATTTGTTGCGGGGAAATTGGTTTAAAAATCTGAAGAGGTTTTGGTTTCTCCTCCTCTGGCAGATCAAAGGGCGCCTTTGCTGGACGAGAAGGAAGAGTTGGTGTTTCTTTTTGAATAGTAGGCGGCACAGACATCAAGGATTTTTCCACGATGGACGGCGGAATAACTTTAGAAATTTTAGGAAGTTCTCCGGCTGCCTTCAGTTGCACACCAACGGGCGGAGCAACTAATTCGCTTGGCACAACCATCGGGGGCAGAGACTCTTTTCTTGTAATCTCCCTCCAGCGCGCATCCATTTTATCTTTTATTTCACTAAATGTTTTTTCTTGAGTCTCCCCTGATTTTGTTTTTTCTTCATCTGTGGCTACTTTTATTTTCTGAAGTTCGGCCTGTTTACTTTTTTCCGCTAACTGCTGAAATTTTTCGCGAGCTAAATCAAGAATTTTCCCCACCTCCTCGGGCGTGAGCCGAATTCCCGCCGGACCAGCCTCTCCGCTCAAGGTTTCTCTGGTTTCAAAACCGTCACGAATATCTTTCGAATGAATTAATAGAATTCCTTCCAATCTCTGGCGCGCTTCTTCGGGCAATAATACGCCACTCGCCGCAATAATTTCTTTAATAATTTTATTTGTTTCGGCGGGCTTTGGGCCAACGGAAACTTTTGGCAATTTTTCTTGCGCCGCTAAAATTTCCACCTCGTCTGCTGAAGAAAAAACAAGTTCCGCTACTCCGGGCGGCAACTCCGGCGCCTTTGATTTTGCTTTTGGCAAAACCTCTGGCGTTCTCTCCCGAATTATTCCCTTCGGCGGCAGTACTGTTCTTTTTTCAGGAACGCGCGTCTCCTCTATTTTCTCCGGCTTCGATTTCTCGCTTCTCGGCTCTCCGATTAATTTTATAATTAAATCGGCCTGTTCCCCGGAAAATCCCATTCCACCCCGGCTCGTTTGCTGCGCTAAAATACTTTTTGTTTCAAATTTATCTCTAACATCCCTGGAATATGCTTCAATAATTTCAGCAAATCTTGCTTTTAAATTCTCCGCCAAAGACAGGCCACTTTTTTCTAAAACCTCTCCGGCTAATTTTGATACTGGCGCCACGACTTTTCCTGCCGCCGGCTTTTCTGCTAAATCATAAAGCTTCCCGCCTCGTAAAATTTTAAACTTGCCGGTTGGGTCCCTAATGATAATTTCATCTCCAAAATCGGCCATGCCCAAATATTTAATTTTTATTAACTCCACGCGAATTCTTTTTTCTCTAAATCAAAATAAACTACGCCCTGATATTTATCTCCCGCTCCTTTTTTGGCCAAAGTGTTAAAAATCTGCATGCCAAGCCGCCCAGAATCGTCATCATTCATTCCCATGACATCTTTTAGAAGATACTGCAAAAGAGCGCTAAGATACTGCGACGCGCGCGGATTTGCTTTAAATCCGGCTAATTCTGAAGTTTTTTCTTTTGCTTTAAGATAAGAGATCACCATCCCGCTGAATCTTTCATCTTCCATTAATTTCTCCAATTTTCCTTCTTCGGCCAAAACTTTCAAAATCGCTACAAAATAAATTTTATCAACTGCCCGCCCGGGGCCGGGAATGGCGTGGAACAAAGCGTCGGCCATTTTTTTAAAATCTCCGGCGGCCGCTTTCTGAATTTTCTTCATTTCCGCCACAACTTTCTTCTCCTCTGCCTCGTCGCCGCGGTATCTAGACTGAATTTCATTTTTAATTTCGGCCGTAGTCTCCGCCCCTTGAAGCGCGCCAACCTTATCTTTTATTTCTCTCCCGATTCGCTCGGTTATTCCCTCTTCGTAAGCGTCGAGAGCTCCATCCACTTCAAAAATGGTTATTTCTTCCATCCCCCCAAGATCAATGGATGATTCTTTTGTTTTTTCGTAAAATTTTAAAAGATAATCAACCTTGCGCCGGTCTTCTTCACTCAATTTTTTCGTATTCGCGCTGTTGATTAAATATTGTGATAATTGTACAATTTCCATTTTTCCCGAACCCAAAGTTTGGCGAGCGTCCATCAGCCAGTTCTTTACCGTTCCTCTAACCTCCGTGCTTCCTAAAACAACTCTACCTTCAGTTAAAGATTGATCGTTAACCGAAAGCGCCGCCCCAATTTTCTTTTTCAAAATATCCCTCTCCTCAAATTTCGCCGTAGCGATTAATTTTGTTTTTATTTTTTTCCAAAGATCATAATCGGGCATTTCAAAAATCAAAGTAAAATTTTCCTGAAAAAGATTAACAATCTCTCCGGCGTCAAGCATAGGAAGCGCGATAAATTTTGCTTTTGCCAATAATTCTTGATAACCCAACTCGTCTTCTGGCTGTTCTACCGCGTTCGATGATAATTTTTTTTCTAAAAAATTAGCTAAAAGCCGCGCCTCACGCACTAAATCAAAAGCAACGACCCGTCCTGTGTGCCACTTTATGGCTTCAATAGTTTTTTGATTGTTTAAATCAATCATAAAGAATATTAACTCCGTATTTCCTGCCAAACTTCTTCAACCGTATCTGGCTTATTTTTTATCTCTTCAAAATATTTTTTTAATGCCGTGATAAAAGATTCCGGTAAACCAACATCTCTTAACTCGTTTTCAACTTTTAGTAAAATTTCCGCGGCGGCGGGATTAAAATCTTTTTCATTCAACTGCTTTTCAAAAATTTTGGCGTTAAAGGCGAGAATTAACTTTCCTTCCAAACTAAGTTCAAAATCTCCGGCGGCCAAAGTTTCTTTTTCCCGCGGTATAAAATATCCGTACGCGGCCGGACCAAAATGCCGCGCCGCCACTTCCGGTTTTATTTTTTCCACTGCCCAAAGCACGGCGGCCAAATGGTCATTTTCTTCCAGTTCATGCCAAGCTCTCCCCTTCCGACCGACGGCAAATGCTAAAGTCCAGTCGTTTTGGTTCGCGGCAAGCGAGGAAATATCCTGTTCTAAAGCGTAAACTTTTTGTTGAAGCAACAAATTATCATAAGCCGCCCCTCCTCGAACCGGCCGATCTCCGATAACTATTTCATTTAAAAACTGATGCAAGCCGGAAACATTTGACTGGTAACCAAAATAATTTAAAATCATTCCAATCTCTCCTACCACAGCCAACCTCTTCAAAACCGCGCCAACTCCGGCCAAATCTTTTTTTGCTAAAAATAATTTCAAATTTTCTAACAATTCTTCTGTCTTTGTTCCGGTAATTGTTTTATCCATCCTCGCTTCCCCGTCTCTCCTTATTACGTCCTCTTCTACCAAAACCGGAGTAATTGCTGCCATCGCCTCTTCCCATTCTTTTTCCGCTTTCTCTTTCTTTCGCGCCACGTCGGCCTTAACACCCGCCAACTCTTTTTCTCTGTCCGCTTCGCTCATCGCTAAAATTTTCAACTGCTCCTTGGCCAAGGCCGCTTCCTCTTCGGATTTTTTTAGTTCATCGGCAATTTCTTTATCCGACATTACTTCAAAACGCCTTGCCTCTTCTAAAACTTTCTGCCACAAATCCCTTTCCTTACCTTTCGGCAGGTTTTTTATTTTTTCTTCTAATTCTTTAATATTATTCTCGTCCATATTTTTACGGCGTTTGCTTCGCCGCTCTTACTTTTTTCAAAATATCATCCAGGCGCTCTTTGGCCGCGTGGAAATCTTTTTCAGCCCAAAGTTTCATTACCTCGTCGCGTTCTCCGCGGGTTATTTCTCCTCCCTTTAACGCCGACGCGACATCTTTGGCCAACTTACTCTCCGATAATCCCTCGGCTGATTTTACGGCAACTTTTACCTGCTCTTCATAAGACATCTTAAAGAAATTGTTCACATCTTTAATTTTCACCACTGGTTCAAGCTCGCCCAACTCAAGGTTTATTTTTCTAACCTCGGCGTCATTTCCTTTTTCGCGCGCCGCCTCTCGCCGCGATAGGGCGTCGGCTCTGGCAGCTTTTGGATTATTGTTTCTATCTCTAAATGTTTCCAAAGAACGCGCGGCAGTTTCAAGGTTTGCGGCGGCTTCCTTAAATTCTTTCTGGGACGAGGCAACTTCCTCCTCCGTCACTGGGGCAACACCGACCAACGCGCCTTGTATCATCACTCGCTCAGCGGCGGCATCAGCAAGAGTGGTTACTGGATTATGAATATTTCGCCTGTCAGTAAGAAATCTATTTTCCTCTCTTCCTGAAAATTTGGGCAGACCTGCCCGCTCGCGTCGAACTTTCTCCTGTTTCAAATCTTCCTGCGCCTTATCTTCAACCATTACCTCGCGTAAATCGGCGTCGTTAAGACCAACCCTCTTCTGAAATTTATTAATTGTGGAAAGCCGATTCGCTTCAGCCTCCTTGGTCGCTGTTTCGGTTTGTTGCGTTGTTACGGTCGCGGAAAGTTCCGCGTCCCTCGTAGCCATAACACCACGAAATTCGGGGTCTTTTCTTGTCTTCTCTAATTGCCGCTCTGCTATCTGCGCCTCGGTTCTCTGTTTTAACCTTTCTCCCTGAAATTTATCAACGGGACGCATCTCGTCGGCCGCCGCGCCAGCCAAACTGTCCGCCGCACGCCGTACTTTTGCTTGCGCTTCTTTACCCCCAAAAGTCGCTTTCGTTTTTTCCCATGCAGTAACGCCTGAGGCCACTGACGGATCAAGCACTGATGCCAGCCAAGCCCTGCCGCCCGCTGACCGTACGGCACTTTTTGCTTTGCCCTCCGCCTCACGTATTGTTACTCTCTTTCTTCTTTTTTCTTCATTCCCCTTTTTCCGTCGTTCAGAAAAAGGCAAGGCCACGCCGGTTGTGGCGTAAGTGAGTTCCGAAGCCCGCCCCGCGCCGAATTTTGCTGCGCCCTTTGCTCCCTTCCACGCCAACCCAACTCCGCCTTTTGCCAACCTAAACGGTGTCGTCCCCGCCCTTCTTAAACCCGACAAAGCCGCACCCGCCACGCCGGAACCAATAATCCCCAACTTTTGTGTAAACATCAAACCGACTAAGAGCATTGTTACCCCGACAACAAGCGAAGACAAATTATTATATTTTCCAATATCGCCCAAACCATTAGCCGCGTCCAAAGCCGTGGAATCAACCCCAATTTCCGTATTGGCCGTACCGCCGCCGGCCACAATTAAAGCCAACCAGATAAAGAAAGCCAAAATCGGCCCAGAAATAACATATTTAGAAAATTCATCCCACCATTGCTTGGCATATTGCTGGCCCTGCGGAAAAGAAGCTAAAAGATACGCCAAGGGCGAAAGAACAATTAAAGTCCAAAGAATTACAATTCTCGCCACGAGCACAACCATCAAAACCCCGACCGTAATCGTCGCAACCAAAACTACAATTAAAGCTAAAAAGGCCGTACCCACCAAATCCCATTGCTGATCCCCCGCGCCCGCCCCCTCGGCAAGATTCTCAAAACTAAAAAGTTGATGTACTCCAAGAGCCTGGAAAAAATTTGCCCCGGCCGCGGCCTGAAAAGCGTTAACAAAAGTCAACATTATAACCTGTGAGAAATCAATGATAATGCCGCAGATTGTTTTACTAAAGTTAATTAAAACTGCCATTAACAAAAGTTTTGGCAGTAATTTTTTGTATGAATAAGCCTCAACCCGCAAAATCGTGGCGATGGAAATTACAAGCAAAATCAAAATAAAAAACATGTTGGCCAAGTCGCGAACAATCACCCACCCGGTAATAACAGCCGTGGCTCCCAAAAAATTATTATATGCCGCCACGTCTACCAGCATCCCCACTACCCAAGTAAAAATTTTGCCCAGAAGCTTGGAAAAAAAGGCAAGCAGACGGATCATTAAAATATCAAACGAATCTATTATGTCTGAAATTGCGCTTACCCCCTCTCCGATACCCCAAGCCGCTAAGCCAGCCACGCCAACCCCAAGCAACGTACCGCCCAAACCCGCTTCTGCCGGCTTGGAAAAACTAAAAAACCCAAAAGACAAAATCCCCACAAATCCAACCAATACCAAAATCGCCACCAAGACTTTCCTTTTTGGGCTAAAAAATTCAAACATAATTAATCTATTGTTCTTTTACTTCTTCTTTTTAATATTATACTACAAAAATGGACGCAAGCCAAATTTAGCCAGCCAAACTGCTAAACAATACCCCCACAACCATCGCAAGAAAAATAAAACCTGAAACTAACCCCAAAATTGTACAACCAATATAAATAAATGGCGCGGCGATAACGCCTGCGGTTTTTTTAATCCCGCTCATCGCCTCCCCTGCTCCTTTCATCGCGCCCATCATTCCCCCACCCCCCTCTTTTGCTAAACTCTTCTCTTCTTTTTTAGCTTTTTCCACCATCGTTTCCCCCGCCGCCAAAGTCAACCGGGCAGTCACGGCCGATAAAAATCCTATCGCGAGAAATCCGGCTCCGATTAATAAAAGCGGCAAGCCGATAATAAGTCCAATTATCGTTAACCCCGTGCCAACACCAAAAGAAACCAAAATTGTACCAACTCGTTGAAAAGCGAATGAAATAGCCTGCTGTCCCCGACCGGTTAATTTAATCCCCTGGCCAACTTTTTTCTGCGCCGCGGCTTGCGCCTTCTTGCCTAAAAGAGAAGTTTGGGCCGCCTGTTCGGCTTCTGGCGATTCAAGCGTTTCCGGCTCTTCTTCTGGTATTTCTTTCTCTGGCCCTTCGTCCGGTTGATTTGCTGACGCCATTTGCGCCTGGCGCAATTCATTTTGAAAAGATTGTTCTTCGGAATTTGCCATTATAATTAAGATAAGAAAAACTTGTTTGCGTCTCTATCCCGCAAACTTTTATTAATATATTATAACATAAAAACTCCCTGTTTGGGAGTTTTAAGTGACCGACATTAGTGAGCGACATCGCATGCCCATCAAACTAATTTTTGGGGGGCAGCAATGATCGGAGCCTCACTAATCACAGAAGAAAAATTTTCTGGGTCCAATTGAATACTTTCCACAAAATCATTAATTTGGATGTCTCTATCTACATAATCAAACGTTACGTAAAATGGTAAAAAATGTCCAACATCAATAACAAATCTTTGCCAATCCTTTCCTAACGGAATACTCTCAACAACTTGACCACTGATTTTTAAAATGACTGTTTTGTCACCATTAAAATTAACTGTTTTCTCTTGCCTTTTACTCTTTTGAAATTTATTTGAACCATGAAACCAAACTAACCATTCAAAACGATCAAAATTTTCTTCTACATCTTTGTCATGATCAAAAAATAGACCAGCAAATACCTTGAATTGGTACGGCAACGCTTTACATTTAAAAGTGGGCCAAATTTCCGGACATGGAGGGACACAATGATTAAGAGCTAAAATTTGGCATTTATTAAAATAATTTGATTGAGGAACAAAATTTGGTTCTCTGTTTACAAATGGATAGGCCGTGAGGATCACCCCATCTTTATTGGTGACTACATAAACATCCACAGCCGGAGACACTCCCTCTCTATCAACGTGAGAGGATACGACCGAAATACCCCCTGGCAAAAGTTTTTTCTCAACTTTTGAAAATAATTTTCTATTTCTATTTTTCAGTATAATTTGATTCAGAACATTAAAACACAGAAGAAAAAATATTATTGCCAAAAAACCCAAGATTGCCTGCAAATTTTCCTTTGCGGCTCCTTCAATCTTATCACTTACAATACTGCCGATTATCAAAACTGAAAGAAGAAAACATAAGATAACTATTTTGGACCAAAATATTTGGTTTTTCAGCTTGGTCATAATTTTTTCTCCGTAAAATAGTGAAAATCGCCATTCGAAAATATTCTTCGACTATTACGGCATCATACACCCAAACAAATTTTCTGTAAATTTCGTCATCCATCCAGGCTTGCACTCTGTAAAAACAAAAATCCCTAAAAAAATAAGGGAGCCCACAGGTGTGAGCTCCGGTAAGACAAACAAGGGCAAACCCCACCTTTTTCCCCTTCGCTAGTTCTTGGGGATTTTGATGGTATGGATAGCCTGGTCAAGGACTGACATGAACGGCTTATCGGGAAGACCAGAAACATGCCGTGGTGCAAGTTCCACCCAGTCGCCAATCTTGAGGGCAATGTCGCGGTTCGCGGCAAGGACGTAGAGATGGCCTCTCACCCCGATATCGACGATAAGTTCGTTCTCGTCACGGTTCCCGCCCGGGGTGGTCATCACAATCTGACCGACGCCCCTTGTGAGGATTGGCGCCCCAGACCGCTCCCCCAAAGAATCCTTGCCGTATTCAACTGTCTTTTCCCGCAAGTCAGTTCTTACCGGCTGGCCAAAGGTGAAGAACTGGACCAGCCACTCGAACTGTTCAAACCCCGAATCCAGGAAGTCCGGGCTGAACGGCGGTGTGAAAACCTCAAGGGGTTGCGGCAGACCGTCGCACTCGTAAGTGACGTGTATCTCTCCTCCGACATCACGGGCGTGGCGGATGCGGCATTGGTTGTAGTAGGCATCTGCATTCATTTGGTTTCTCCGTTAAGAGTTAGTGGCCTGGCCAAGCGGTGGAAACACTGCCCAGATTGCCGCCAGTATCAACGACGACGGTTACCTCGTGAGTGATGCCATTAGCTGTCACTCGCGCGCTTATCTTTGCCGCATCATCAGATCGACGAGTTCCGTGTTCCAGAACATCAGAGATGATGTCTTCAATCACTTTGATGTTTTCTTCCCTGGAGCCTGTGAGATGGAAAACATCCGTTACGAACTGGTCGTAGTGCCGAGCGAGCAGGTGCTCGATGCCCCAACTTCCGTCTGCGCGTCCCCGCTTCAGTACGATCACTCCGTCGACGAATTCCTCACTACCTGTGGCTGGGTTGTAAACCCTGAACCGGTCAAGGCTGCGAGAGTCAACGGTGCGCTTGTAGATTCTCACTATTCTATCCTCAAAAGCGTCGCCGAGGTCGAGGAAGTACCTCTCAGCCCTGGTTGTATCATACACCCGGACGAGGGCTCTATAAATCCCCGTCATCTTGGAACGGAGATAACTGGTGTCGCCCGATATGATGCCGCTTATGAGGAGCGACCTCAGGGAGGTTGGGAGACCCGCGGTACGAAGCGCGCTGCTGCCCAAAGCGGCAACTTTGAACAGGATGATCTGCTCGGCCAAGAAGCCGCCAATCTTTCCTGTCTCAAAAGCCTGCTGGTCCGGAGGCAGGCTGAGGAAGTTGATGCCCCAGTCAGCGGCGCTCTGCAACAGGAGGTTGCGGAACTCCTCTGTCCGCAAAGCCGCGTAGAGCTGACTCGCCGCCGCTGCCACGTTACGCAAGCAGGAAATCGGATGGATGACGCAAGAACCCAACTCAGCAAGAGAACGCAGGTCGGTAAGGAAACCATTCCAGAGACCGAAGGCGAAACCCTTGAGCAGGTTCCCAAACCAGACGGCGGTTTCTGACGCGACGCCCGCGATGTGGAAGTCAGCAGTGTCTGGTCCGAGGTTTACAACCTCGCCCGTTTCGTCCAGCAAGAAGATCAGGTTCTGGCCGTCGACTTCTGGGATGTAGTGCGCCTCGGTGATGGTCACGCTGTTCGCGAAAGTGGTAGCTAGTTCTTCCTCGGGAAGGGCGGCGGCCCAACGGCCCGACCGCAACTGGCCGTTCACCTCGTAGAGGCCGGGAGTAACACCACTCCAGGTAGCAACTGTTCCGTAACGCCGATCCTCCCACCAGTTAGACCAAGTGGAACAAGAACAAGTGACAAAGGACGCCTCTGGAATCTCGATGGTCAAGGAAAAAGTGGACGAGACCTCAGTAGACGAAGCATCGCTATCGGCGGAATCATCTCGTGCGTCTCTTGACGAATCGTCGTATGAACTGCCGGCATCAAAGCCAGTATCGGCTTCCGGACTCGCACCAGTGTCAGGCGTTCCAATGTCAACTCCGGCATCCGGGCTCGGGCCACTTGTACTGGGCCTCGGCGGAGCGCCGGAACAAACATCGCGATTGCCGCGAAGACGGAAGCTGCAGTCGGAGTTCAACGTCAAGAAGAAGTTTCGACCGTCACGAGCGTAGTTCACGTCGGTCAGGTCGAGAACGACTCCATTGACCGTGAGCCACTGGTTGATTCCACAACCAATCGCCGCCCACAAGCTGCCGCCTCCGTATTGGACGTTCACGGCAAACTCTCGGCCGGTCAGAACTCCGGAGAAACTCACCCCAGAAGATCCGCCAGTCCGATAATCCCAGGAGCTCTCGATGTTCGATCCGAGAGACCAGAGCATTGGAGCAGTAGTGGTGAAGGTGAGGGAGCAGCCGGGAAAAGTGGATGTCTCGACGCCCGCGTCAGGACTTGAAGTACCAGCGTCTTCCGACCTTGAACTGCCGACATCACTTGAACTGCCTGCGTCACCGGAAGCGTCCGGCGAGCCAGGAGAAGTGCAGCCTTCGTCGGTTTGGCCGTCACAATCATCGTCCAGATGGTTGGCGCAAGAATCAAGGCCCAAAGCGCGGACCTCACCCTCGCAGCGCCCCCAACGGCCGGAACTGCAGTACTTCACGCCGTCACGGCAAATGCCGATGCCTCGCCGTGTCGGATCGTCGGTGAAACAGGCTCGTGACTCACCCGACGCGCACTCCGTCGTCTCGTAAGTGAAGTCCCAAACCAACTCCGGCGAAACGGCGCCTCGCGCGTCTCGACAGGTGACCTTGAAGGCGTGAACTCCTGGCGCAAAATCTCGCCAGAAGTAGTCGAAGCGAGAGACGGGGATGCTCGGTGGTCCGTCAAGTCCAACCACGCAGCCTGCAATGGCGTCGCTTTCCGGATCAAGACAGTCCCACTGGAAATAGTTCTGCGGCATAGTGACGAAACGCGTAGCTCCGGTCCAATAGCAGGTGGGTGGCTGATTGCCGTCTGAACTGGCCATCCTCTCGGAGCCGTGGTTCTCTTCCTCACAGAAACCGCTCTCGCAAGTGTAGCCCGAAGCGCAGTCGCTCGCTGCGTAGCAGCGCTCACTGCTTTCATTCCCGCAGCCGAAAAACAAACAGAACAAGGCAAACGCAGCAGTCATTCCCGCGGTCATTCTCTTACCCATGATTTCCTCCTGCCCTTGCTGGGCTTCTCTCCAGAGACACGCTCTGGGAGTATTTTTAAGGAACACCTCCCTTGTTGGGATTACCTAATTTCATCTTAATTCAATAAAAATTAAAAATCAATGGAAATTTTTGTTACACCAACATAAATAAAAATCCTGAAAATTTGCTATAAAAATTATAGACAAAAGAAATCCTTGACAAAACCTCAAAATAAGATAGATTTAAAGCAGCAAAAGACGGCGCAAGGGGCGCCGCCAGAAATCCGCCGGAGGGGCGGAAAAGAAGGAGGGACAAAGATGACGAGGTTCCAGATGGTAGTGGCGATGGTTCTTGCACTCGGCCTTTTGGCCGGATGCTCCGACGACACGGCGTGTACGGACTGCTCGTGCAATCCCGCGCTCTGCGACGGCGGAGACACGGCGAGCGATGCCGATGCGGACAGCGACGCGGATGCGGATTCCGACACAACGAGCGACGACACGGCCCTGGAAGACGGCGACGGCGAAGATTCGTCGTGCGATTCCGATGATCCTCTGCCCGTGATCGCCTTCGTCCAGCCGACGGACGGCGCGGAAGTGACCGGAGCCCAAACAGTGGAAATCTCTGTCGCCGACCGCTGCGGCATTCACGAAATTACCCTGGCCGTGGACGGTGCGACTTCAGCAACATGGACCGACCTGCCGTACACCCTAGCCTGGGACACGAGCGGACTCGTGAGCGGCAACCATACTCTCACGGCCACCGCTACGGACATGGCCGACCAGACCGTGTCGGTAACGATTGAAGTTGATGTCCGCGCTGAATGCCTCACCCCAACCAACTGCCCTCCCCGGGTACGCATCGTGTATCCTACGGCGGACTCTCGCGTCTGTGGCACGCTGAATGTCGAAGCCACGGCAACTGGCGAGGGTGACATTGCAGAAGTGGAATTCCTGGCCGATGACGTCCTACTCGGCACCGACGACACTGCTCCATACCAAGCGGAGTGGGTCACCACGGGCCTCGCCGACGGAAGTCATTCCCTCATCGCCACGGCTCGAGACGCAAGCGGACAGGAAGCGTGGCACACGGTGAGCGTCACCGTAGAAAACGCCGGAGGCGCCTGCGACAACTTGCCGACGGCCGTGATCGTAGAACCCGCGGACGGCAGCTACGTCTACGGCGATGTGACCGTGCGCGTGAATGCGTCAGACGACATCGGTGTCATTCGCGTGCGCGTATTCATGGATGCCGGCATGATCTGGGAAGACACGACGGCTCCCTTTGAAGGCGTCTGGCACACGGGTGACTTCACGGAAGGTCCCCACTTGCTCCGGGCGGAAGCCACGGACACGGCGGACCAACCGAGCGCGGAAGCGTCCGTTGAAGTGGACATCGACCGCACGCCTCCGACGGTCGCGATCACAAGCCCGTATGACGGCGAGATGGTGTCGGGTACACGGATCGTTACTGCCAGCGCGACCGACAACCTCTCTGTCGCGGGCGTGACGTTCACGGCAACCGGCAGCCTCACGCGGTCGTTCACTGACACCGAAGCGCCGTTTGAGTGGTCGCTCACTTTCCCGGCAAGCTGTGGTGCGGGCGTTACGCTCGAAGCCGAAGCAACCGACCGTGCAGGCTGGACCGCCACCGACAACATCTCTGTCGTGCTCGTAATTCCCGACGAGAGCTGCAACGGTCGGGATGACGACTGCGATGGTTCGACCGATGAGGACTTCGACTGCCGACGCGGCAGTTCCAGAACATGCACCATGTCCTGTCCCACCATAGGAACACAATATTGCTCATCCTCCTGTACATGGGATACTGCATGTACCCCGCCGAGCGAATCCTGCGACGGAATCGACAATAACTGTGATACCGTAGTTGACGACGGATTTGAATGCCAAGTCGGGAACATCGAATCATGCACAACACCTGTCGGTGAGCCAGGCCACCGGCGATGTGGGGCTGGTTGCGCCTGGGACACATGTTCGGACACTTGCGTCGAAGAGGACTTCAGTGTCGAGCGCGTTATCCCCGACATGCTCATAGTACTCGACCGTTCGAACTCAATGTCCGGCGACGGGTACTGGAGCCCGGTGCGCGAAGCGATCTACGGCGTGACCGAGACGACGGACACACAAATCCGGTTCGGGTTGATGATTTTCCCCAACATCGTCGACTCGCCGATCTGCTCGGGCTACAACTACCAGTGCGAGCCGGGCCACCGGCCACTTGTGAATGTGGCGGAGGGCAGCCATGTCGCCATCCGGAGCCAACTCAGTGCCATGTTGACTTGCGGGGGCACACCTACTGCCGACACGCTGTACAACGCGCAAACCTACCTCGGTACGCTCGCCGGCGACGGTCATCCGAAGTATATCCTGCTCGCTACCGATGGCCCGCCCACCTGCAACGACACGCTTGACGGTTACACCTGCCGCTGTACGAACCCCGCAGGTGGATGTGCACTCAATCCCAGCAACTGCCTCGACGACTTACGCACCAACACCGTATTGAGTGACCTATCTGCGAGTGGCATCCGGGTTTTCGTCTTGGCTATTGGTACGAGCTCGTTTACTGACGTGCTCAACGCGATGGCAGCGGCAGGCGGCACTGGCAGCGCATACTTCGCCGAGGACCTGTCGACGATCCAAGCGGCGCTCGAGGGCATTGCCGGAATGGCAATGACATGCGAATTCGACGTACATCTCCCCAGTTCAACCGTTGATCCAACGCTGGTCAATTTCTACTTCGACGATGTTGGTGTGCCCAGCGACAACGCAGACGGAGTCTGCGACAACGGCTGGAGCTGGCTGAACCCCGAACACAGCAGGGTGCAATTCTGCGGTTTCTACTGCGGAGCGATCATGAGTCTTACTGTTAGCGACATCACCGCTACGTGGGGCTGTCCGACAATCGCTCCGTAGGAGACCAAGCTCTAAGAGGGCAGACAAATCAAATCTTAATTCGGAAGGAGATTGTAAAAACCGACGGATGGCGTCAAGTGACAGATGCCTATAAACCGTCGGTCTTTTTTATTTTAAAAATTTTAATAACTCCTCAAGGGGGGGGCCAGAAAGAAATACGCTATGCCAGCGCGCCCTGAACATAAACACAAACCCCGCGGAATTTCCAAAAGAGGAAAAGTCGCGGGGAATTTTTTATTTTATTGAATTGCGTTGTGGCGGCATATTGTCCTCCGTAGCCGACGACGCTTATCGGTTCAGTCGCGCCGGTTCCGGTAAAGCCAAAACCACTAATACCGCCGACCGTTATGCCTTGGATTAACGCACACCTAACTTCCTATTATAAAATCCTAAAAATCAATATCTAAAAAAATAATCCTTCCATCTCTGTATGAAAATTCAAATGAAATAGTCAAATCCTCCACATATCTACCCCGACTTCTGTTTATAACATCTTGGGCAATTCCCATTTTGTCACGATAAAAATTCAATAAATTAAAAATTTCTCTAATTTCCGCTTCTTGTATAGTTGAACCTTGCTTTAGTTGATCCGCTGATTTCATAAATTCTCCCGCCCTTTTGATAAATCTCCGAAAATTAGGGTCGTCAACGTCAACATTATTTAGCACATTAGTACTTCTTGCGCCCTTGTATATTTCCATCACTTCTTGAATTGGCATTATTTTTCCTTTTTCAAATGTAATTCTCCCCAATATCTTATCTCTTACGCTTTTAGTGGGAGTTGCTTCCTGTAATATTAAATATTTAATATTTGGGTCTGTTTTTATTAAAGAATAAATTTTTTCTATTACCGTCTCCCTTTCTTCGCCGCCCATAGTTGTTTCTATATAGAAGAAGGGCATTGATAACTTATCTGGATCGCAAGCAAACCTAACTATTAACGGGCAATCCTCGCTCCCCAATCTCTCGGATATTAAACTTTCCAGACAATCAATCTTTTCTCTATCCAAAAAATCAATTTTTGAAGTAGGCAGCCCAACCGCTTCTAGGAGTTTTATCTTTTTAATTTTAGTTGGAATTTCTGATGCGCTAAAATTTTTAACCATTTTATCAATCGCCGGTTCCTCCTGATTGGTTCCAATCATTTCTCCCTCAGTTTTTTTCATATTGTTTTAATCGATTTTGAATTTTTTAATTCCATATATTTTTTTACTGATTTTCTATATCCATCACGCATATTTAATTTATCGATTTCGGTCAGCATAACCCAAGCGTGTTCTTCATGCTCATCGCTAGGGTTAACCATCGTCTCATCAGTATTACACTCATAAACTAAAACTATAAAATGATAATCTATATCATTTACTGTTGATGAAAAAGTCCAAGCATTGACAATATCTCCGATCTGGATATTTTTAAAACCTAGTTCTTCAACACACTCTCGTTTTAATGTCTCCTCTATGGTTTCGTTAAATTCAACTTTTCCTCCAGGCAATTCCCATCTACCCTTGCGGTCTTTAGCGAAAAGTATTTTTCCATCATTGCAAAAAATTCCCTTGACTGTTGTTTTTTGTATCTGCTTGTTCATAATATTTTATTATTAAAAGTGTGCCCTAAATAATTTTTGTTTTTAACCATCGGCGGTAATTTTTTATCTGCTATTTTATGTTTTTGGGAAATAAAATCAATTCCATTTTTTGACACATAATTAGTTAGTGTATCGGACAAATTATTTTTATTCAACTTAATTCTCTTTTTATCATTAGCTATTCTTAGCAATGTGCGCAAAATACTTGAACTCATTTTACCCAATGAAATAACGCTTTGCAATTCGTGTATTCTTTTGCCTAAATAAGATTGTGCAACCTCATTATTTTTTAAACCAGAGACTGCTTGAAGCAAAATTGCCATTTCTATGCTGTATCCTGAATAAAAATCAATTTTTTCTAAAAAATCTTTTCGACCACCATACTCCCCCGACAATGGCTGAATAAAATCTTCTAATTCCGGAAAAATCATGCTGATAAACGGCCTTACCATTATTTCCGTCACCCTTGCATCTCCTTTTGGCCGGTGATAGTATCCCTTGACAAACTTGATTTTATCATCCTCAATCATTGGCCCAACAATACCGGTTATGAACCTTTCACCTACATTTTTTATATCTGTATCTATCCATAGAATAACATCCGTACTTAAGTAATACAAGCTCGCCCATAAATTCCAACCCTTTCCACTCTGTAGCGGCACCCCCAAATCCGCCGAAGCTTTCTTGTCCGTAACTACTTTTATACCTAACTTTTTACAAATTTCCCTGCTACCGTCCGACGAACCGCTGTCAATAGCAATTGTTTTATCAATTAATTTCCCGCATTTTTTAATAATACAAATAGTTTTTTCAATAGTTTTAGCTTCGTTATAGATTGGAAGCCCTATCCCAATTGTCAACTTTTTTCTATTCTTTCGCTGAATTAAATTTTTTAAATTGTATTGCTTGTAACTAAATTTTTTCATACTGTTTATTTAATTAAAATTCAACAACGATGTCCCATTTTTAAATTTTGGTAAATCGAAATTTAAACAAATGGTTTGCCCCACGTCCGCAAAAGTTAATCTCGTTCCTAGATTCACGTTCCCCCTTAACGACTTAGAATATAAAATTAAAGGAACTAACTCTCTGGTATGTCCCCTAATATCCAGAGTTGGATCGCATCCGTGATCGGCTGTCATAATTAAAAGATCTTTTTTTCTTAATGAATTAATAATTTTGGGTAACTTTTTATCAAACTCTGACAGTTTTCGAGCGTAACCGTCTACATCCTTTTTATGGCCAAACATATCAAAATCTTGTAGACAAAATAAAAGTATCTCCTCCCGACTTCTAGTTTTTAATGATTTTACAATTATCTTTAATAAATTATTATTATCAAAATTTCCTTTTATATAATTTATATTGGGCGAATTTCCCAAGATATTTCCAAGATGCTCGGTCGTCAAAATTTTTATATGGTTTCTATTTACGTTTTTCAATATTGACTTTTTAATAAAATCTTTTGTCGCGATAAAATCTCTCCTACCCTCTGTCCTAACAAAATTTCCCATCTCACCCACAAACGGTCTAGTTATAATTCTAGAGATATTTTCGTTTTTCAAAAATTTAACAATTTTCCGGCCCATTTCATTAAGCTTAGCTGGTTTGATAATCTTTTCATGGGCCGCCAACAACACAACTCCATCGTCTGCTAAATATAAAATGGGGGATTTCTGTTTTGCATGGATGAAAAAATATTTATCCAACGCCTTAAAGCCCGAGATATATTCATTGCCCACTATGCTGATTCCTAAATTAGACTGAATTTTATTAATAATTTTTTTTGGAAATCCAGTCTTCTTACTTCTAAATCTCTTCCTAAAGATAACTCCAAACATTTCCCAGACGCCGGCAAACGTATCATTGCCCTTGCTATTCTTTATCATTCTCCCGGATATCGAATTATCTCTTTTATTTTCAAATAAAATCTTATTCAATCCTAACCGCTCTAAATTTGGCAAATGAAAATTATTCTTTCGTTTATAAATATTTTTTAAAGTATTACATTTATACTTATGGTAGCCTTTATAATCTCGCTGAACACCGCATCCGACGCTATCTAATATTAAAATTATAATCCTATTAAATTTCATAAAAAAATTAAACTATCTTAATTGCTCTTTTTGTTTTTATAGATTTGTATGCAGACTGCACTAATTTTAATGTTCTTATGGCTCGCTTTAATTCTCCCCGCTGTTTTTTCTCTTCCAGCAATCCAATAAACAATCTTAACATATTCTCCGTGCTTTCAAATAAAAATTTTTCTCCGGCAGGAAAACAATCCTTTTTGCCTAATTGCTCTATCCCCTTCGGCAAATAAATATCTTCTCTAACTAGTCTATTCCACTCATCTTTATCCTGGCGATATCTTTTTATTTCCAATATTCTTTCGGCATTTGTCTCCCTATATTCGGCTACGGCTTTATCACCGTAGACTAATAACTGATTATTTCTACCCGAAGAGTCTAGCCAAGAAGTCTCTATTTCCCCCAAGATATATTTTCTAAATTTTACGGTAATAATGGCGTTATCCTCCACTGCCTTTCCAAAAGATAAGTTATTTGCAAAGGCGTGAATTTCATCAATGTCTCCCAGTAAATATTCAAATAAATTTAAATAATGTGAAGCATTATCAATAATAGTCCCGCCGCCACTCTTTAATTTATTTAACAGCCAGCCAAAGGGCTTGAGCCCTCCCCAATCATGGGATTGTCTGGCTTTTATCATTAAAATTTTTCCTAATTCACGGGAATCAATAATCGATTTCAATTTTATTATTAAATTATCAAATTTTAAATGATAACCAACTTGCATGACCAACTTGTTTTTTCGAACAACACTCAATAATCTTTCTGCTTGCGTTAAAGTTAAGGTTATTGGCTTTTCACATAAAACATTAATCCCCTTTTTAAGACAATGCAGAGCGATCGGATAATGCTCTGAGGTGGGCACGCAAATACTAACTACGTCGGGTTTTTCTAAATCAATCATTTTCTTATAATCCCTATAATATACTATATTTTGGTGCGTTGTAACGCATTTTTTAACATCACAGATGGCGACAACCCTGACGCCATTAATTTTTAAATAATTTTGTAAGTGGGTTTTGCCCCTTTTTCCGAAACCTATAACGGCAACTTTGATATTTTTATTCATATGATTAAAATTCGACTAAATGCTACGACTCAAATAATCTAAAACTTTTTTAACAGCCCGACAGGTTAACTCTATATATTCATTTGTAATGCCCGGGGTTGTATAAAAATTGAATAATCTTGATGTGATATCGGATGTGACGGGATACTTTTTGTTTTTATGGAAAGATGAAAAAAGTTTAGTTTTGTGTAATGGGTTGGGGTATATTTTATTGATCTCAACCCTTTCGGATCTGACGGCATCAACAAACCAATCACGATCATTTTTAAAATTTTCAGGCAATAAGGCAGTTAAAACATAATATGCGTGTTCGATGTCGCCACTATCATTTTGAAATTCCAAATTTGTATCTTTTAGTAATTTTCTATATTTGTCTGCGTTAGCCTTTCTTCGTCTATTCATATTTTTTAGTTTCTTTAATTGTTCTATACCAATAGCAGCCTGGATTTCGGAAAGATGGTAATTATAACCCAATCTGTCATAATCATACTCCAAGATATTCCCGTTGACCAAACCGTGATCAACAATAGAACAACAATTACAAAATAATTTTTTATTATTTGTAATTACCATTCCGCCTTCTCCGCAAGTTAAATTTTTAGTTTGATAAAAACTGAAACAAGCGATATCACCAAAAGTTCCAACGTATCTTCCTTTGTATTTTGCGCCAACAGCTTGTGCACAATCTTCTATGATTTTAAAATTATATTTTTTCGCTATTTTTTTAATTTTATTCATTTCCGCTGGATGACCGTAAAGATGTACAATAATAATTGCTTTTGTTCTTTTTGTTATTTTCTTTTCCAAATCGATTGTGTCTATACAAAAAGTTTTTGGATCAATGTCTACAAAAACCGGTACGGCTTTTTGTTGCAAAATAACAGAGGCAGAAGAAACAAATGTTAAATCGGGGACTAAAACTTCGTCATTCTCTTTAATATTCAGGGCAGCTATTGCCGTGTGGAGGGCGGTTGTCCCTGAAGTAGTTGAAACTGCGTACCTTAAACCGTGAAATTGTGCAAATCTTTTTTCAAAATTTTTAACATTAACACCCCTCCCCGCCCTTGACAAAATTCCCTTCTCCATAATTTTTGTTACGACGCCAATTTCTTGTTTCCCAATGGGGCTCGGTTTTGTCAACTTTTTCGATGAAATTGGATTCCCACCAAAAATAGCTAATTTAACTGTCATATATTTATGACCCTTCTCGCTATATGTTTTATATTTAAATCCTACAAGAGTACACTAAAGACATAACATTGTCAAGCCCACGTATGGTTCCAATACAGCCATAAAATCCCCTCTCTCCATGGAAAACCAAAGGACAGTCCTTGAACCATGGACTGTCCTTTGGTTTTAGACAAATTTCATCTTTTTGAGGTATAATGTATGTGTAAGGGGAAATGCCAACGACCCTTGACAGAATGACTAAAATGAGGTATAGTAAAGTGTGAGTAAAATTGGCTTAAAATCCAGACGAAAGGGCGTAAAATAGCGCTTTTTCGCTTGGGCTTTATAGCCCCAGACACGGATAACCCGTGTTTGAAATTGAAAATCCGCCGAAGAGGCGGGAAGGAAAATTCTCCGCAGAGGCGGAGAAGGAGGGATCGACGATGACGAAGTTCTGGATGATGGTGGTTGCGATCTTGGCGCTCGGTCTCACGACCGGATGCCCCGACGGGGACGATTGCGAGAGCGATCCGTCGCTCTGCGACCCCGACTCCGACACGGACAGCGATGCCGGCGCGGACGCCGACGCCGATGCGGACAGCGACGTTGTCGAGGACGACGGCGACACGAGCGAAGTCGCCGATTGCCCGAGTGTGGCTGGCGATTGGGCACTGGTGTACCGGAACAGCGAGACGGGTGCGGAAAGCCACGAAACGCTCACGCTCACGCAGGATGGTTGCTTGATCATCGGCATGGACGACATCTGCGAATGGTCCGGAACCATCCGAGAAGACGGATATATTTCTGTCTTTGTAGACTGCTACGGTGAAAGTGGGGACCGCACTGTCACCGGCAACTTCCGAGATCCTCCACACATGGAGGGAGGCTATTGGGTAAGTGCCACTCCTCCTTGGAGCGGCACCTGGTGGGCCGACCCCCAGTGACGACAGACCCCGCGAAATTTCCGAAGAGGAAAGGTCGCGGGGAATTTTTTATTTATTTTTATTATCATGAAATTTTCATCATTTTTTGCTATAATATAAATGAAACAAAAAATGCCAAGTGATCTTGACAAAAAGGCAAAAATATAGTATATTAAAAGGTGTTTTAAGGCTTGGGCGAAAGGGCGTAAAATAGCGCTTTTTCGCATGAGCTTTCATAGCTCCAGGCACGGATAACCCGTGTTTGAAATTGAAAATCCGCCAAGGTGGCGGGTTGAAAAAGGAAGTTTGTCCGCAAAGCGGACGGGAGGATTCTGATGACGAAGAAGTTCTGGATGATGGTGGTTGCGATCAT
>JBAZEY010000003.1:0-93171 GCA_041653675.1 Patescibacteria group bacterium
AGAGTCGCTCGAAGAAAAACGTTTAGGCGTTGGCGTTCCATCTTACACTCGTCCGGAAATTTTTGTCTGGAAGGGTAAAAAATATCAAGTGCCGAAGGTTTTATTGTCCGGCGATCATAAAAAAATTGAAGAGTGGAGAAAGGGGCAAATTAAGAGATAAGACCATTGTGGAAAAAGTGTGGAAAAGCCCCTTGACACAAAAAATCAAAGGAGTTAAAATACACTTGTTCTTGAAAGTTGTTGCGTTTTTTACTTTAAAATTAAGGAAAAAACAGCCAAACACACATTTCACGATTGACAATTTAAAAAGAACGTTTTAATATACTATTGTCGCTAGAAATAGCGACATTTAGTATCCATTTCTTTGACAACTTAAAGTAACAGAAGTACGCCAATTTGTTCTAGTTCTCAAACTAGAACACTCCGCAATTTGCGGAGCCTTAAGTATTTAAATTTTTATTTGAATACTCTTTTTGAGAGTTTGATCCTGGCTCAGGATGAACGCTGGCGGCGTGTCTAAGGCATGCAAGTCGAACGAGTACGGCCCGCAAGGGTCGTGCTAGTGGCAAACGGGTGAGTAACACATTGGTAACCTACCCCAAAGTGTGGAACAACCCTCCGAAAGGAGGGCTAATACCACATGTCGTTTTCTGACATATGTCAGAAAAAGAAAGGTCCGCAAGGATCGCTTTGGGAGGGGCCTATGGCTTATCAGCTAGTTGGTGAGGTAATGGCTCACCAAGGCTATGACGAGTAGCGGGCGTGAGAGCGCGACCCGCCTCAGTGGAACTGAGACACTGTCCACACTCCTACGGGAGGCTGCAGTCGAGAATATTCCCCAATGGACGAAAGTCTGAGGGAGCGACGCCGCGTGCAGGATGAAGGCCTTCGGGTTGTAAACTGCTTTTCTCTGGGATGAACACTGACCGTACCAGAGGAATAAGAGGTTGCTAACTCTGTGCCAGCAGCAGCGGTAATACAGAGACCTCTAGCGTTATCCGGATTTACTGGGCGTAAAGGGTCCGCAGGTGGTTTTGTAAGTCTTCGGTTAAATTCTTGAGCTCAACTCGAGAACCGCCGAGGAAACTATAAGACTAGAGACTGGGAGAGGCAAGCGGAATTGCCGGTGTAGTAGTAAAATGCGTTAATATCGGCAAGAACACCAAATGCGAAGGCAGCTTGCTAGAACAGTTCTGACACTCAGGGACGAAAGCGTGGGGAGCGATACGGATTAGATACCCGTGTAGTCCACGCCCTAAACGATGGGTACTGGGCATTGGGAGTATCGACCCTCTCAGTGCCGTATACTAAAGCTAACGCGTTAAGTACCCCGCCTGGGGAGTACGGCCGCAAGGCTAAAACTCAAAGGAATTGACGGGAACCCGCACAAGCGGTGGAGCATGTGGTTCAATTCGACAATAAGCGTGGAACCTTACCAGGGCTTGACATGCTGGAAGTATTCACCCGGAAACGGGAGATGACCGTTAAATCGGATTCCAGCACAGGTGCTGCATGGTTGTCGTCAGCTCGTGTCGTGAGATGTTCCGTTAAGTCGGGAAACGAGCGCAACCCTCACGGCCAGTTATAATATCTGGCCGAACTGCCCCGCACCCAGTACATTTGCGAAAGCAAGTGTGTTGAGTGCGGGGAGGAAGGTGAGGATGACGTCAAATCAGCATGGCTCTTACGTCCTGGGCGACACACGTGCTACAATGGTCGGCTACAATGGGTTGCCAAACCGTAAGGTGGAGCTAATCCCATAAAACCGATCCCAGTTCGGATTGAGGTCTGAAACTCGACCTCATGAAGCCGGAATCGCTAGTAAACGCGCATCAGCCACGGCGCGTTGAATACGTTCTCGGGTTTTGTACACACCGCCCGTCACGCCAAGAGAGTCGGGGGTACCTGAAGCGGCCCGCAAGGGCAACGAAGGTAAACTCGATAATAGGGGCGAAGTCGTAACAAGGCACCGGTAGCGGAAGCTGTCGGTGGATCACCTCCTTTCTAGGGAGAAAAAAATATTGTCCCTCTCACGGGACAAGATTGGTCGAAGTTTCATTCATTTGAAACTTTCAAAGTTATTAGGTGTGAAAAGATAAAAAAGCCGTACTTCTGTTACTTCAAGTTGTCAAATATAAAAATGATTGGTAAACTCTTGCAAGAACCAATCATTTTTGTTATCATTTTAGAAACGTATTGAAGATTTGAGAAGAAGCAGGGCGCGCCCCCACACCGATTATGTTTTATGTTTATATTTTAAAAAGTATAAAAGATGGGAATTTGTACACTGGCTCAACGGATGATTTGAAACATCGTTTCCTGGAACATAATGGGGGTTTCGTAAAATCCACGAAATTACGAAGGCCATTCAAGTTAGTTTACTACGAGGCTTATGGGGCGGAAGAAGATGCACGCTTAAGAGAATCTAGATTAAAACAAAGAAGCCGTGCTTTAGCACAATTAAAAAGTAGAATTAAAAATAGTTTAAAAACATAATTGGTGTGGGGGCGCGTAGCTCAGTCGGTTAGAGCGCGTCACTGATAATGACGAGGTCGGAGGTTCGATTCCTCCCGCGCCCACCAGTTAAAACATTTTTATGGAAAGAAAAGAATTCGGTCCAGAGAATAAAGAGAAAAAATTCCACAAATTTACTTATCGTGACAATTCCGCCGGTGGGAAAGTTATTTTTGAATGTGTTGCCGAAAGCATTCTTGATGCGGATAAACGGTATGAGGCAGAGACGGGGAAGAACCCGGAAAAACAAAACCATGTCGGATGTTCCGTAGAAAAAATTGAGGACAGTCAAAATTAATCTATGCCGGGGTAGCTCAGTGGTAGAGCGAAGGACTGAAAATCCTTGCGTCGTGAGTCCGATTCTCACCCCCGGCATTTGGCATTTTAAAACCGGGGTGTAGTACAACGGTAGTATGCATGCTTTGGGAGCATGAGACCCGGGTTCAATTCCCGGCACCCCGATAAATAATTTAATTTTATGAAAACCTGGGCATTCTTATTGGTAGTTATTTTTTGCCTCGCGGCAGTATTAGTAGTTACTGCTGGTTTGGCGGTAGGATATTTTGTAAAGAGCACTTCTCTCGGCGAAAATATATTTAATCTCAAAAAGAGCGTAGCGGAATCTCAAATCGAACCTGCTGCAGGAGACACGCTAATTTATGCAGCCAGTCTTATTCCGGGGGCAGTAGATTCTATTAAAGGAGAAAGACTTGGCAAAAATCTTTTTGTTGTTTTAAGAAAGTTAACGGACGGTCAAAATGAGACGTGGATTATAAACACTGCTACCGGCGAAACAAAATTAACAAAGACACGCACCTTGATTCCAGATGTTGGGGCGGAGACACAAATTATTATTGAGCCGTGGGGTAGGTTTATTGTGTTTTCCCAGGTTGCCTGGGAGGGTCCTGCCTTTACTGCTCGAGATTTTTATAATTTAAGCACGGGTGAGCTGTTGTTTAGCGCCGAATGGGAGGGCGGCCAATCGGTCAATGTTAGTAAGGGTGAGAAGTCATTGAAAATCTCATATTATCCATCCGAAGAGTGCACAAAATATAGAACTGGGTCAGAGAAGGAAGTGACGGTTACAGGTTTGTTTATAGATGGGACAAAAAAGTTATTTTTAAGCCCACACAAAATTCTTTGTTACCCCAATGAACTGGTTGGAGAGGGATTGCTGGCCGATTTTGGACAGCCGTATTATACGACCGATGACAAAATAAAATTTTCTCTTCCCTTTGCTCCCGCTGCCAATGTGACAGTTGACCCCTTAAATTTGACGGCTGATGGTGTGACAATATTAGAATCGACATTTAGGTAAAACAACATTTAAAAATATGGAAAACAACGCTGATCTCAAAATTTTAACTCCAGAAGAAGTGGCGGAAAAAATAAAAAATTTTTCTAGTTGGACTTATGCGGATGACAAAATAACGAAATCATTTTTATTTCCCGCATTTGATGATGCCGTGACTTTCATCGGCGAGTTAGCGTCCTTCTGCAATAAGATTGATCATCACCCAGACATTCATATTTATTATAAAAAAGTAGTTTTTGATCTCCAGCGTTTCAGTGTGGGCGGGAAGGTGACTGAGCGTGATTTTACGGTCGCAAAAGAAATAGAACGCTTATATTCAATAAAAAAATATCAGTTTAATTAAAAAAATTCGCGGGATTAGTATAGTGGCAGTACGACTCTCTTCCAAGGAGTAGACGCCAGTTCGATTCTGGTATCCCGCTTTTGAAAATTGTAATGAACACATTTTTTTGGATTATTGGTAGTACTTTTGTTGTGAGCCTTCTGGCGTTCATCGGCATCCTCACTTTATTTTTGCGAGAAAAAGTTTTGGGAAAAATCCTCTTAACTTTAGTCTCACTCGCCTCGGGGGCACTGATGGGCGGAGCTTTTTTGCATCTTTTGCCTGAAGCGATAGAAAAGAATGAGGGTAAGGATGTTTTTATTTGGGTTTTAGTTGCTTTTGTAGCTTTCTTCATTATTGAAAAAATTTTTCAATGGCGTCATTGCCATGAAGAAAAATGTGATATCCATACGTTTGGTTACATGTCGCTTTTGGGTGATAGTTTACACAATTTTATTGACGGATTAATTATTGCCGCGGCGTTTGTAGAAAATATTTCATTGGGTATTGTCGTTACTTTAATTGTAATTCTCCACGAAGTTCCTCAAGAGATTGGAGATTTTGGCACATTGGTTTTTGCCGGATTTAAAAAACAAAAGGCGTTGCTCATGAATTTTTTGACCGCGCTTACGGCTATGGCGGGCGGAGTTATTGGTTATTTCTGGGCAAGTTCTTCTGAAAATTTTATCAAAATTTTAATTCCGTTTGCCGCTGGCGGTTTCATTTATATCGCCGCCGCGGATCTCTTGCCGGAAATAAGAAAGGCTACAAAATGGAAAGAATCAGTCGGAACATTAATTATGTTTATTCTAGGAATTAGTTTTATTTTTTTAATGAGATTTATAGACGTAGAATAATATGAAAATAAAAGAAGTGATGGTTAAAAAAATTATTACGGTTAGAAAAGATCAGACTTTAATTGAGGCGGCCAGAATTTTGGTTAAAAACAATATCAGCGGCGCGCCAGTCGTGGACAATCGAGGGAAATTAGTGGGAATGCTTTCGGAAAAGGATTTATTCAGAGCCTTGTATCCGGACGTAAAAGATATTTTGAAAGATGTCCGCCTTTGGCTTGGTAAAGAAAAAATTAAACATCGCGTAGACGCTAAGCGAGAAATTTTGGTAGAAAAATTAATGATTAAAAAAATTATTTCCATTGATCCCGACGCAGAAATTTTAGAAGCTGGATCAATAATGCTCACCACTAAAATCCATCGTTTACCCGTTGTAAAAAATAAAAAATTAATTGGCATTGTTAGCCGCCCCGATATTTTCCGCAATTTATTGAAGGCAGATCTCCAAATTTGAAGCGATTTTTCAGTATGAGGGAGCGAGGGTGAAGGGGTTGACAAAATAGCCAAAATATGGTATATTAAAAAGTCCCCAAAATGAGGGATTTTTTAAAACTAAAACAAAAATGAAGAATTTAGCCAAAATTATGAAATCAAATAAACAAAAACCAAATCTCGTACATTTTGCTGTTATTTTAGCCATTCTTGCTGATTTGATGTTTCCTAAGGCTACCGCAGCTGACAGCTTAGTCCCATCCTTCACAGCCATGGCTGGTGAGTCTATTTTAGAGGCTATGGGCGCAGAAGCTGAACCAACCCATCTTGTGCGTGCTTCCGATAAACAGCCTATAAAGGTGATTTATGTTACCGTGACAGCCTATTCTAGTACGCCGGATCAAACCGACGACTCCCCTTTTATCACGGCTAACGGCACGTGGGTGCACGATGGAACTTTGGCCGCGAACTTTTTACGATTTGGCACAAAAGTCCGTTTGCCGGATTACTCCGGAGATAAAGTATATGTGGTTGAAGACAGAATGAACCAACGCTATACTTATCGCGCTGATATTTGGATGGAATCTCGCGAAGCAGCTAAACAGTTTGGAGTTAAGTATTTGAAAATGGAAATCTACTAAGACAAAAATAAAAATACAAAAAAGGTTGCCAAAAGCAGCCTTTTTTGATAGATTTAGAAAACGGCCACGTAGCCAAGTGGTAAGGCAGGAGTCTGCAAAACTCCTATACGCCGGTTCAATTCCGGCCGTGGCCTTTTTAAAATTATGGTAAAAAAATTTATTATTATTGATGGTAACGCAATTTTGCACCGCGCCTGGCACGCTCTGCCGCCCCTTACTACTCCGACTGGTGAAATGGTAAACGCTGCGTACGGATTCACTTTAATTTTGATGAAGGCGTTAAAAGACATTCAGCCAAAATATGCGGCCGTGACCTTTGACAGGAAAGAAAAAACTTTTCGCCATGAAATGTATACCGCATACAAAGCAACTCGCGTGAAACAGCCCGACGAACTTTACGCGCAGATCCCAATTATCAAAAAAATTGTCACGGCGTTTGGTCTGCCGATTTTTGAAAAAGAACGTTTTGAGGCAGACGACGTCATTGCTACAATTTGTAAAAATAAAGAAGTAAATAAACCGGAAGTTGAATCAATTGTTGTGACGGGAGATATGGATACGCTTCAGCTCGTTGATGATAATACGAAAGTTTACGCCCTGCGCAAAGGAATTACTGATACGGTTATTTACGACGAAGCCGCGGTTTTGGAAAGGTATGGTTTACGGCCAGATCAACTAAACGATTTTAAAGCTATGCGTGGCGATCCGTCGGATAATATTCCCGGTGCCAAAGGTATTGGCGAAGTCGGCGCGGCGGCTCTTATCAAGGAGTTTGATACGATTGAAAAAATGTATGAGGCAATAGAAAAAAATGATGAGCGTCTGAGTAAATTTAAACCGCGGATAATTGAAATTTTAAAAAAGGATAAGGATAATGTTTTTTTGGGCAAGAAATTGGTGACCTTAGTGGCTGATGCGCCTATTGATTTTGAACTTCGTAACTGTGTGATAAAAATTGATCCAGGATCTGTGGCAAAAATTTTTGAAGAACTTGGTTTTACCTCGCTTCTTAAAAAAGTTGATGAATTATCCGGTGGCGCGCAGAGTAATTTGTTGTGAGAATGATCTGGTAATAAAAATTTGCATATGACTAAGGTAGAAATAATTAATAGCCAGAAAAAAATAGAAGATCTCATAAAAAAGCTCGCCGAACAAAGAGCTTTTGTTTTTAATATCGAGAAAGAAGAGCTCCCTTCATCTACTTTAAAAATTATGGGTGTTAGTTTTTGTTTTGAAGAAAAAGGGGCTTATTATGTACCCTGTCCAAGATCGGAAATTTTAAATTTTAAATTTATTTTTGAAGATCAAAAAATAAAAAAAGATGGATATGATTTGAAAAATAATTTTGAAGTACTCTGTAAAAATGGGATTAATTTAGCCGGGGTTGATTTTGATGTGACGCTTGCCGCCTATCTTTTAAACCCGGGGGCCAGAAATTATAAATTAGATGATCTTATCTCCGCGAAATTAGGAGAAACACCTACACCAATTGAAAAGTTGATTGGCAAAGGAAAAAAGAAAATTAATCTTCAAGAAATATCAATCGAAGAAATAGCGGCTTATTCCGGCGAGCGGGCGGAAGCGGCTTGGCGTTTAGTTGAAATTTTAAGAGAAGAACTTAAGGAAAATAATCTTTTGAAACTTTTTTTAGATTTAGAAATGCCCCTGATTCCAGTTTTAGCCAAGATGGAACTTGACGGTGTGAAAATCGATGATGATATTTTGAAAAAAAATTCTAAACGAGTAGAAAAGGAATTAGAGAAAATTTCAGAAAAAATTTTTAAATTAGTTAAGATAAAATTTAATCTCGATTCCCCTATTCAGTTGAGGGAAGTTTTATTTGATAAATTAAAAATTAATCCGGCTGGATTGCGGCGCGGGAAAACGGGTATTTCCACTGAAGCCGGAGAACTTATTAAATTAAAAAGTGCACATCCGGTTGTTAGTTTAATTTTAGAATATCGCGAATTGGCAAAATTATGTTCAACCTATCTTTTGGCCTTGCCCAGGCTTATCGATCCTTCTACTGGGCGTATCCACGCGAATTTTAATCAGACAGTCACGTCCACAGGCCGTCTTTCTTCTTCAAATCCAAATTTACAAAATATTCCCGCTAAGGGAGAAATGGCTCTGACAATCAGAAAAGCTTTTGTCGCGCCACGAGGTTTTAAAATTTTAGCTGCGGATTATTCCCATATTGATTTACGGGTTGTAGCGTCGCTTGCGGACGACAAAAATATGATTAGAGCTTTTCGGGCCGGGGCCGACATTCATCGCGAGACTGCTTCGCAGATTTGGAACATCCCTCCGGAGAAAGTGACGCCGGAATTACGCCAAGCGGCAAAAACTATTAATTTTGGCGTGACTTATGGCATGGGAGCTAGGGCGCTTGCCGAAGGGGCGGGAATAACAATTGAAGAAGCAAAAAAATTTATCGTGAAATATTTTACCGTTTATGAAGGCGTTAGAAATTTTTTGGAAGAAACGCGGCAGAAGGCGCGCGATCTTGGTTATGTAGAAACTCTTTTTGGTCGCCGACGGTATTTGCCGGAAATTTATTCCCCCGTTCCGCAGATTGCCGCCGAGGCTGAGCGGATGGCCATTAATATGCCTGTTCAGGGCACGGCTGCGGATATTATGAAATTTGCAATGATTAAAATTGCCGCGGGGTTGCCCAAAATTAGCCCTCATTCCAAAATGATTTTGCAAGTCCACGATGAGTTAGTTTTTGAAGTTGCCACCAGAGATGTTAAAAAAGTTGCTAAATTTGTTCAGGAAACAATGGCGTCGGCAGCAAAGCTTAAGGTTCCTCTTGCTTCTCATATTGAAGTTGGAGAAAATTGGGGAGAAATGAAAAAGATTGAAATTTAAAAATATGATTTTATTTTTATACGGAGACGATTCATATCGTTCTCGCGTCAAACTTAAACAAATTGAAGATAAATTTAAAAAAACCGACAAAAGCCGGGTAAATTTTATTAGAATTGATGGAGAAAAAAATCCTTGGAAAAATATTGAAAAAGAAATTATTGCTCCGCCCTTTTTGCATGATAAAAAATTAGTAGTGATAGAAAATTTTTTAAAGAAACGCGGGCAAAAATTTGAGGAAGCGGTTATTTTTTTAAAGGGAGGAAGAATTCCTACGGGGACAGTTTTGATTTTTTGGGAGGATAACAAACCCGACCAAAGAACGGCGATTTTTAAATTTTTATCTCAACCAAAACAAGCGGAAAAGTTTGATTTTTTGGATGCGATAAAGTTACGAAAATGGGTTAACGAAGCAGCTCTAGAAAAAAACGTAAAGATTGATGCCGGGGCAGTAGAGGTCATCATTAGTCTAGTTGGTTCGGATCTTTGGCAGATGAGCGGAGAGCTGGATAAATTAGCCGCTTATGTCCGACAAAGAAAAGAAAAAAATAATTTAATTGCCATAGAGGACGTTGAGCTTTTTGTTCGAGGAAATTTTGATGAAAATATTTTTTCTTTGACCGACGCTCTTGGCGCGAAAAATAATAAATTAGTTTTTAAAATTTTAAATGAACAAATTGAAGCTGGGTTGGGAGAGGGATATATTTTTTCGATGCTCACGCGGCAATTTAGAATTTTGTTACAAATTAAAGAATTGATGTCTAAGGACTATAATTTTCTCTCCCCTGGCGACCCCAGTGTCAAACAAAAAATTTCATTAGAGCTCGGACTCCATCCATTCGTTGTTCAAAAAACGCTTTATCAAGTGAAAAATTTTTCCCTCGCGGAATTAAAAAAAATTTATGGTAAGCTGCTGGCTATTGATATGAGAATGAAGAGAGGAAATTTTAACCCGCGAGCGTTTTTAGATTTATTTATGGCCGAAGTTTGTTTGGGATAAACAATATTTTTTGTTATAATGTAGTTAATTAAAAGTAAATTATAAATATGAATGTTATATTACTTTTACAACTAGCCGCAATCGCGCTTATGAATGCCGTCGCGCAGGTTTTTATTAAAAAAGCGAGCATCAGCAGTTTATTTGATTGGAGTGTACTTACAAATAGAAATTTATGGTTTGGCGGACTACTTTACGTGGCGGGATTTTTTTGGTGGGTTAGAGCCCTAAATCAGGGTGAGCTTACTTTTATCGTTCCCTTCACTACTAGTTTAATGTATATTGCGACGATTTTTTTTGGGTGGTATTTTTTTAAGGAGCAAATTACGCCGATCAGGGTGATAGGAATTTTTGCGATTTGCCTTGGTATGTTTCTCGCGATGAAAAAGTAAAAAATAAAAGAATTAAAAAACCAGGGATTTGTTCCCTGGTTTTTGTTTTATTTTTTTATCAAGGCGTTCAGCTTTTTCATGAGTCTAGATTTTTTTCTAGCACCCGTATTTCTTTTAATGATTCCCTTGGCGATTGCTCGGTCAATTTCTTTGATTGATTGTCTAGTTAATTTTTGAGCTTCTTCCGTTTTTTTCAAATCAATCAATCTTCGGCTTTCTTTAATATCCTTTTTTAGGCCGTTTTTTATTTTTAAATTGCGGGCGCCTCTTTTCTTGCTTTGTCGCCAGTCTTTAAAGCTAGCTTTTTTAATCGGCATATTTTAGCTTCACTAAATTTATATTAATTAAATGTGTTTAAATGTTATCAGATGATGGTTCGGGTGTCAAGAGTATTTATTATTCTGTCTTGGGTTTATCGATCAACATGGGCTCCATTTGGCTTTCGCCACCAGTAATTTTAACCACATCCTTGTCTATTTTTTTTAATTCAGTAGAGGCGGAATTATAGGCACCAACCGTAGTGCCAAGATGATTCCCGAGTTTTATAAAATATTCGTCGTAAGCATTTAGATGTTTCCCGAGTCCTCTTACCCGTTCAATAATTTCTTTTACCGACTCACTTATTTTCATCCGGCGAAGACCTTCAGTAAAAAGTTGGAGATAAACATGGAACGTGGTCGGTGAAACAATAATTACATGTTTTTCGCGGTTTGCGTATTCAATAAGGTCGCGAGTGTTGATTTTTACCGCTCCAATTTGATTTACAAGTAAATCATAATATATTGCTTCCGCGGGAATGAACATAAACGCATATTCGACGGTCCCCTCCTCTGGTCGGATGTATTTAGCCGTCTCGTCAATTCGGTTTTTGAGATCTTGTTTGAAAAGTTTTTCCAATTTTTCTTTTTCTCCTTGATCGTGTTCTTCGATAATTCGATTATAATTTTCTAAACTAAATTTCGAATCAATGGGGATAATTTGGTCGCTCAAAAAAATTACAGCATCAACTATTTCTCCATCCTTAAATTTATACTGCATTTGGTAAGAAGTTGGGGGAAGAACATTTTTCAAAACAGTTTCCAAATAATACTCTCCGAGGATCCCCCGTTGTTTTGGATTTTTCAAAATATCCTCAAGGCTCTGGAGTTGTCCGGCAAAATTTATGATTTGTTTTCCGGTTTCATCAAGTTTAGTTAATTTTTCCGTGACGTCTTTAATAATTTTGCTGCTTTCGCCAAATTGGGTTTGGACGGCTCGGTGGCTTTCGGTAAGTTTAGTATCCACCGCCTTGGTCAGCTCGCTGATTTGGTTTTGGAGAAGAACGAGGGATTGGTCATTATGACTCCCCTCTTTTAGTTCTTTAATTTTTTGATTAAGAAAATAAAAAATAATTGCCAGGGCAACAATAATTATGGCGGCAGTGATAATTAAATAAAGTTCCATTTTGACTTTTTATAGATTATTTATTAAGATTATACCAAGATTAAAGAAAAAATGCTATGGAGACAGAAAGATCAATGCCGCCACAGGAAATAGAAAGCAACCCCAAAGAGCAGCGTTTGTTAAGCGAGGAAGAAGTTTCCCAAGAAGTGGAGAGCGCAAGAAACAAGGGAAAATCAAAAACTGGTTACCCCCGCGTAGTTCCCGGGACAGGAAGAAGAGGTGAGATTACTAAGGGGCCCCACCCGCACGATAAACCAAGGCGCAAGGACTGGAGCAGAAGAGAAACAATAAGGGGGCGGGAATAACAAACAGTTTTTAGTTTTAGCCCGTATTTATATTTTACGACACTTAATTTTATTTTAAACAAAGAGGAAAAGATAAAAAATAGTTTTTTGTAATAATATCCCCTACTAGAAATTTCTTTTGCGCCCCCGTAGCTCAACGGATAGAGCAAACCCGTCCTAAGGGTGAGATGGGGGTTCAATTCCCTCCGGGGGCATGAGAAAACGACAGAATCAGGTTTTTCGAATAGGTAGATTAAAATTTTTTGAAGAAAAATAATTTAACGGATTTTTTCTTTGTTTTTGTGGGCCTATAGTAAAGTGGTATTACGCCGCATTCGCATTGCGGAGGCGGGAGTTCGATTCTCCCTAGGTCCATAAAAATAAGGGAAAAATAAATTTTGAAAATAGTTTAAAAATAAGATAATCTAAATTAGATTTTAAATTATAAAATATAAGTGAAAAGTGGCAACGCAAAACAAACCTTTTGGTTTGTTTTTGATTTTAGGGATGTTATCTGGAATGTTTCACGTGAAACATTCCAGTAGGGTAAGGAAAGATGGGAGATTCACTAAATTGTTTCACGTGAAACAATTTAGTGATCACTCACTAGTTTTTAATAATTAAAGCTGGAAGACGATATTTATAAATTATTAAAAAGATTTAATTTATTAAATTTTTTATGTTTAACCTTCTTTATTTTTTATTTGAGAGATGGTGCATAAAAAAGAGATAATTTGTGGATAACTTTGTAAATTTTTAAGAGAGGGGGGGGGTGGAAGGCGGCTTGATCAAAAGTAAAGAGGTAATTTGTTTGAGGAAGAGGGAGGATTTTTCTCAAAAAGTGAAGATTAATCTTAACATTATGTATATATTAATTTACACATACCCCTGAACAAATAAATTATTCACAACCGTGATTGACTTTTTCGAAAAATAATGATATAATAATTATGTAAGTATAATAATTAATCTAATAAAGAAGAAAACTTTCTTTTTTAGCTTAATTAACCATACAATTTAATATTAAAGGTGGCGGAGATTAAGATTTCTTTCCCAATTAGTACCCAAGTACCCTTGCCCTCATACCAATTTGTGTGAGAAGAGTATAGTTGTGTTTTTTTAAAGCACAAGTGCTCTTGGAACAGAAATTTTAGTCTTGAGTCTTACCTTGTAAAAGGTGATCGACGTTATTTATGAAAAAGTTTTTCATAAAAGTCATTATAATCACTCTTGTTTTTATATCTCTGGTCTCTTTATGGAGGGCGCCCATTAGTTTAGCCTTGATGAATTCTGAAAGCTATATTAATTGGATGGATTCCTTAAATTTCGGGGGAGAAGAAACTTCTACCTCAACAAATTATAAATTTCAAGATACATTGGGGGAAATTGGAACAGGAAGAATTACAAGCACTAATTACGCCGGATTGATAGGGTTTCGTCAAACTGAGTCAGACCCCAAAATGACTTTTACAATTTCTGGGAATACAATTGATTTTGGTACTTTAACCACAAGTGGTGTTTCTTCTGACAGTATCACGATCACAACTACAACGAACGCAGTTGATGGTTACGTGACAACAATTTACGAAACGGAAAATTTAAAAACTTTGGGAAGTGCTGACATTGATGATGTGGCGGATGGAACCGTATCTGCCGGTTCAGAAGAATATGGAATTATAACTTCTGGTGCAGCCGGGCAGATGAATGGAGCTGACACAGCTATCACAACTTCGCCGCAGGCAGTAGCATTATATAGCAGCTGGGTGAACGGAAGCACGGTGACAATTACTTTTAAAGCGGCAATTTCATCAACGACAGGAGCTGGTGCTTATTCACATGCCGTCACGTTGGTTTCCACTGGAAGATTTTAGGATTACAATATATAAATAATTTTAAAAAATATGAAAAGGAAAATTTCAAACAAAAAAATTATTCAAATCACTGTCGTGAGTATGATTTTGTTTACGGTCTTTCCGCTTTTATCGGTTCATGCCGCGGCTTTGTCGAGCATCACGGACACGCTAACTCGTTTAAAGGCCAGCACAGTTTCAAATCATACTATTAAGTTTGTCCAACTTACTGGCGTGGCTGCTGGACAAAAGGTAAAGGTAACTTTTCCGACGGGTTTTGCGATGGGTACAGTTGATTATACAGACGTTGATTTGGCTGAAGGCAGTACAAACAATTGTTCCTCGGCCGTCTTTACGGATAAAGTTTTAGCGGCAGCACCAACGGGCGCTACTTGGGGCGCGGTTGTTGCCGGACAAGTTTTAACTTTTACTTCTGATACGGACACAATTACTGCCGACAGGTGTGTTTTGGTTGAAGTGGGAACAAATGCGACGAGCGGCGGTGCAGGAGATCAACAGGTAACAAACTCTACTGCGGGAAATGATAAATTGATGGCCATAGCTACAACCACGGCAGCTGACGCAGAGATTGATGCGGGCACTTTAGCTCTTTCAATTATTTCTGAAGATCAGGTAACGGTGACTGCCACTGTTAACGCGACTTTTACTTTTACTATTTCTTCAAGCTCTTGCGCTTTAGGGACGCTTTCAACTTCAAACGTCCAGACTTGTAGCGTAACCTTGACTACGAGTACTAATGCTGTCGGCGGCTATACCACTACAGTTGTGGGGACAGCTACTGGCGCTGAATTAGTGCACGCCAATTTAACGGACAATATTGATAATGCAACAGGAATTGAGGTTAATGCTGGGTCAGAAGAATTTGGAATAGGTACGAGTGATTCGGGGGTTGATATTGTAACGGAATCTGATTGCGCCGGAGCTGATGGGGGAGCTGCGGCTGATGCCGAATCAATTGACACGGTTGGAGATAATACTGCCGCTTCAGTTGCCTCCGCGGCTGGTCCAGTTTCTGGTGATGCGACGACAGCTTGTTTTGCCGCTTCCATTGCCGGGTCAACCGTTGCCGGTTCTTACACCGCTACAACGACATTTATTTCTACTGGAACATTTTAATTTCTAAATTATTTTAAAATAACATACAGGCCGCGATATTTTTCACGACTTGTTAGGGGGAAGGTATGAAAAATTTTTTTTTCGTGAGTACGCTCGCCGCTTTAATTTTTGCGCTAGCGCCGATTTCCGCATTTGCAATAACGGTTTCTCCGCCAATTATAGAATTTGATGCGCGGCCAGGAGACGTTATAGTGGATACTATAAAATTGTATAACGAAACAACAGAGGCCCAAACTTTGAACGGGGCGGTGCAAACATTTAAAGCGTTAAATGAAACTGGCGCTCCCTCATTTCTTCCACCCGAGCAGTCGACTGATTTAGCGACTTGGCTAAAACTCGATGAGTCCGCGGTTACCCTGAAGGCTGACGAGAGAAAAGATATTTTGTTTAGCATAAATGTTCCTGTTGATGCTGAACCGGGCGGCCATTATGCCGGAATTCTTTGGACGCCGGCTGGCACAACCACGCTTGAGGGCAGCGGGGTTGGTATCACCGTTAAAACTGGCACTTTGATTTTAGTCAGGGTCGCGGGTGATATTACTGAAACAGGCCGGTTAATTAGTTTTACCGCCGACAAAACTTCTTACAATTATTTGCCCGCTAATTTTTCTGTCCGTTTTGAAAATTTAGGAAACGTCCATTTGAAACCAGTTGGCACTATTGAAATCAGTAATTTATTGGGAAGAAAAGTTACCTCACTTCCGATCAACGGAGACCTGTCTAATGTCCTTCCAGATTCAATCAGAAAATTTGACGCGACTTGGCAAAAAACGGAAGAGCCTCTCGGCGCATCCGAATGGCAAAGAGAAAGAGAAAATTTTGCTTGGGGTAAATATACGGCGACTCTTAATTTAGATTACGGAGTGGAGGGGCAGAAAACTACGGCCTCACTTGTGTTTTGGGTTTTTCCGTGGCGCGTAACCCTTTTCTATCTCGCCATAGCTTTGGTCATAATTATTCTTATAATTATCGGTATCAAAAGTTACAATAAGTGGCTTATTAAAAAGTATAGCCAGGGAAATAGTCCGGTGGATGATAAAAAGATTGAAGAATAGTTCAATAATTTTATTGATGTCCTCTGATTTTTCGGAGGACAAAATAAGATCGTTGATGTTTCAAAAAACAAAAAACAAAAATCAAAAGTTATATTTTATTTTCTAGCTTCTCAAGCTTTTGACGTTTGTCTTTTGAGTTTTGAATTTATAGGAGGCGCATGAAAAAATTAATCAAAAGAAAAGGCGTCGTAATCCTAATCGCGGTTTTTGTTTTGACTAGCCTTTTTACTATATATAATCAATCTGAAGCTAGTTCTCTTTCTTCGGTGAGTGATACTTTGAGCCGACAAAAGATTAGCGTGGCGGCTAATCACGAATTCGCTTTTACCTTGTCCTCGGGCACGACGGTCGTAGAAGATGAAACTATCACGGTAACATTTCCATCAACCTTTGCGTCGGGCCTGGATGGGATTGATTGCGGCGACATTGATTTATTAGAGGATTCTGTCCAAGAAAATTTAAATAATGAAGCCGGCGGTTGCGCGGCCACGGCGACGGAGTGGGGTGCGGCAGTCAGCGCGCGAATTTTGACTCTCACAGCGCCGTCTACGGCGGCAACCTATATGGATGCGAGTTCGGCCGTAATTATCCGGATTGGGGCAAACACTACGGAAGAAGGAGTGGGCGGAGAACAAATTATAAATCCTGCGAGTATTGGAAGCCACATAATTCATATAGGCGGAACATTTGGTGTTTCAAGTAATATTGCCATTGCCATTGTGACGGATGATCAAGTCGGTGTTGGCGCGAATATTAGCGCACCGACGGGCGGAGGCGCGCCTGGAACTGGTGTTACACCGCCGATTGTTTCAAATATAAGAGTTGAAAATATTCTTCAAACATCAGCAACTGTTCTTTGGGATACCAACGAACCCGCGACTTCAGTTGTAAATTATGGCTTATCAAATAGTTATGGATCAAGCGCGACGGGTGATGTTGGCGGATTGGTAACGAGCCACAGAGTTGATTTGTCGGGGTTGACCGCCGATGCGATTTATCACTTTCAAATAGTAACAGCCGACGCGGGAGGAGCCGCGACAACCACGGGCGACGATGTCTTTGAAACTCTTTCCGGTCCGGATATAACTCCTCCGACGATTTCCGGTATTAGCGCGATCAATATAACACAAGTTGGAGCTACTGTTATTTGGACAACCAACGAACCAGCGAATTCAAAAGTAGAATACGGCTTAACTGACGCGTATGAGTTGGGAGAAGTAAGTGCCACAGATTTTGTCACGTCGCATAGTTTGGCGGTTTCAGGACTTTTGGAAAATACAACTTATCATTTCCGCGTGACCTCGGCCGATGCTTCGGGCAATACGACGGTCTCGGGCGACAATACTTTTGTAACCTTGGCTCCGCCTGACGCGATTCCTCCGATTATTTCAAATATCAGAGTTATCAATATTACAGAAACATCGGCGACCGTAACTTGGGAAACAGATGAACGAACTACCTCCCGCGTGAGATTTGGGTTAACGGGTACTTATACCGCGGGTAATATTTTTTCCGCAGATTTGGTCACGACGCATAGCGTTAATTTAAGTTCCTTGACTCGGAGCACGCTCTATCATTTTGAAGTTTCTTCAGTTGATGGTTATGGCAATACTACGACTTCCGCGGATCAGATTTTTTCTACTTTACCCGACGCGATTCCTCCGGCCAACGTTACGGATTTCACGGCAGTTCCAACGGCGGATTTAACAATACTTTTGAACTGGATAAATCCAGCCGATCCGGACTTCGCTGGGGTTTTGATAAAGAGAAGTTTTACGGATTATCCGGCAAATCCCACAGAAGGCGAGATAGCCTTTGATGGCATGGCGACTTCATTTGAAGATACTAGTATTACACCCGCTAATTATAATCAGCCAATTTATTACACAGCTTTTGCTTATGATGCGGCTGGAAATTTTGCTTCGGGCGCTATGGCAGAAGCGACAATCTCGGCTGAAATTACTTTGGAGGTTAAGGCTTGGCCAGAAAAAAGATGGCCGCGGAGCGGGAACTGGTCAACGGATGGTACGATTGAAATGCGGGAACCAGCAGATGGGACCGTTGTAGACGAGGGCACGGTTACAACTTCTGATCTTGGACAAGGCACGATTCGATTTGCTTCAACTCCCGTCGGAAACTATGATATCGGTTTTAAGGGTTTGTCTCATTTGCGAAAAATTTTGCGCAATGTCCCGCTTGCGAGCGGCGTAAATTCTGTAGATTTTACTTTAGGAAATATTTTTTATCTTTTAGCCGGAGACGTGCATCGCTCGTCTGACAATGTAGTAAACGCTTTGGATATTTCTACTTTGCTTGGTGCTCTTTCTACCAGTAATAATGTTGTTGACTTAAATAATGATACTGGGGTTAATTCTTTGGATATAAATATCTTGTTGGCTAACCTAATGAAGGTTGGAGATAATTAATCATTAGATTTATATATTATGAGGAGGATAATTTACACGATCGCCGCAGTTGGATTTAGTTTTTTTCTTGGCCATGCCGTCTTGGCCGCTCGTTTTGAATTATCTCCGGCTACAACAGGATTTATTACTGGCTGTGATTCGGCAGTAAACATTGAAATTAATACCGAGGGAGAAACTTCTGATGCCGCAAATATTTTGATTCATTATAATCCCGCGCAAATTGAAATTGTTGATTCTAATCCCGCAGCGGGTGGAGTTCAAATAAGAAATGGCAATGCGTATGAAGCATATGCTGATAATATTGTTTTGCCGGCTGAAGGATTGATTCGCTTAACAGGATTTTCTTTTTTGGAACAGCTTACCGGCCAGGCTACTTTGGGCACAATTATTTTCCGTCCGCGAGCGGGCGCGGCCGGTACGGACATCACGATAGAATATGTTGCTGGCAGCACGACCGATAGTAATGTTGCTGAATATATAACAAGCGATGATCTTTTGACTGGCGTAACAAACGGTTCTTATACCTTCCGCGGCGGTTCTTGCGTGGCTGATGTCACGCCGCCGAATGTCACAAATCCCGATCCGACGCCAGATGAACATGATGTGCCGCTTGATTCAAATGTTACTTTTGACATTCACGACAGCCAATCAGGAGTTGATCTTGATACATTAACCATAAATGTTGACGGCGTCGTTTACACGCGAGACGGCGTAAATAGATTTTCTTTTGTCGGGACACCTGAATCGTATGCGGTAGCAATTAATCCAGATGCGGATTTTACTCCGGGTGCCACGGTTCTTGTAGAAATCAATGCAGCAGATTTATCAGGGAACGCGATGACGGCTTATCGTTATATCTTTAATCAGCCGGCTGGACCTCCACTCATTCCGCCATCTTGTGAGGCTCTTGGTTGCGCCGCTCCCGCCGCTTGCACGGCCGAGCCGGTTCTTCCGGAAGACATTGCAGAGGAACCGACCGTTCCGGAATCACAAGCCCTAGATCTTGAAGATTTTTCTTTTTACGTGGCTGACGGCACCCTCAAAATTTATCCAACAAGAAGCGGAGAACTTGTCACTTTATTAAATTCACCGCTTGTCTTTTCTATTTCTGAAAGTAAATTTCCACGTGAAGTAGAAAGGGTCGCTCTGACAATGAACGGATTTTCTTACCTTTTGGGTTATAGTGATCAGGCTGACGCGCGGCAAACAACAATTCAAACGCCGCCCGGAGCTGGTCGCTTGGCATTTTCAATTTTGATTGATTATATTGACGGAGCCCACGACAGAGTTGATGGGACGCTCAATCTTTTATCTAAAGGTTTTATTTGGCAAGGAACAACAGCCGGTAAATTAGCCGGAGCTAAAGTAACTCTTTATGAAGAGTACGCCAGCTTCCGCGTTTGGGATGCTGCTCCTTACCATCAAATCAATCCGCAAACAACTGATTCTTCTGGCCAATTTTCTTTCTTGGTTCCTCCTGGCCGTTATTATTTGCTTGTTCAAAAAGATGGATACCGCGATCAAGCTACTACGGTTTTTGAAATAGCCAACAATGTTGTGAATCCTGGCGTGGAAATTCTTGTCGTTCCGCCGACGTTTGCCGAGGTCTGGGATCCGGCTGCGCCAGTCACGGAAAATATTCAGAATGTCGCCCAAAATATTGGTGAAAAAACAATTTATGCTACCGAAGTTATTCGTAAAGATGTTTTGGATAATCCCGAAGTAGAAAAAACAAATGAAAGCATTGCCGCGCCGGCCGTGGCCGCAGTGGCAATCGTAAGTTATGGGACAGCGATTTCTCTCGGTTCACTTTTGCCATTTTTACAATTACTTTTTACTCAACCCATCCTTCTCCTTTTTCCAAAAAGACGAAAAGGCTGGGGCATTGTTTTTCATTCTTTATCAAAAATGCCGGTGGATCTTGCGATTGTCCGGCTTTATGAAAAAGTTACCGGCCGACTCGTGCAGACTCGCGTTACCGACAAAGAAGGCCGCTTTGCTTTCTTTGTTCAGCCGGGCCAATATTTTATCAAAGTTGTTAAACCGAATTTTTCTTTCCCGACGGGATATTTAAAAAATAAAAAAGAGGATGTTAAATATTTAGATCTTTATCACGGCGAAGAGATTACAGTGACGGAAAAAAATACGCTTGTCACACCGAATATTCCGATTGATCCGGTGGAAGCGGAGCGCGGCAAACCGGATAGGAGAATTGTTCTCGCGCATTTTGGCAGAAAAGTTCAAAATGTTGCCGCCCTCTTGGGAGTTATCTTCGCTGCAATTTCAGTTTTAATTTCTCCAAAACTTTGGATGGTGGGAATTTTGATTGGCCATTGCTTGCTCTACATACTTTTCCGAAGGCTCGCTCGCAGCAGAAAACCAAAAAGCTGGGGCATTGTTTATGAAACGAAAACTAAAGCGCCGGTCGGCCTTACCGTGGCAAGAATTTTTGAAACCGAATATAACAAGTTGCTTGAAACTCAAGTTACCGATGGTCGAGGCCGTTACGCGTTCTTGGTTGGAAATAGTTCTTATTATGTGACTTTCAGCAAACCGGGATTTTCGCCAAAACGGACGGAAACAATTGATCTCCGCGGAAGAAAAGAAGGAGCAGCAGTGGGATTGGACGTGGGGTTGGACTTAGAAAAAACATCATAAAATTCAATACTTCATACAAAAAAATCAAAAAAGAAAAAATAAAAAAGTCGAAATAAAAAGCAAAAGCAAAAACAAAAAGTACCCATATGTTTAGTTCAGGAGGAGAAAAACCTAATATTAAATTACCATCCCAAAGCGGAACCAACTTAACTTTGTTGGTGTTTGCTTTGGGTATTTTGTCATTAGCAAGTATTGGAGTAATGACTCTTTCTGTTGTGAAACAACTTCGGCCGACAGCGTTCACGGCAATTAATAAACAGCTGAACTATCAAGGTAAATTACAAAACGCGGGAGGCATAACGCTCGCGGACGGAAATTACTCAATGAAGTTTTCCATTTACGACGATCCAACCGTCGGCTCGAGACTTTGGACAGAATGTGGCACAGTCGGTACGCCGACGGCTCGTACCGTCGCGGTTGCGAACGGGGTTTTCTCGGTGATGCTCGGAGATACAAATTCCAATTCTTGTCCCGGTGGAACGGATTCCAACGCCATCACACTGGATTTTAATAGTGACAGTTATTATCTTGGTTTTACCGTGGAGTCCGATTCAGAAATGCTTCCGAGAAAACGATTGGGTGCTTCGGGTTACGCTTTCAACGCGGATTTATTAGACGGATTTAATACTTCAGCCGCCGGCGGTTCGGTCGCTTTCGTGCCGGTGACGGACGCAAGCGGACATTTAACTTTGACGCAAAATTTAATTTTGGGTGGAGTTTTAAAAAATGCAGACGGTACTGTCGGCGCGCCGAGCTATACCTTCACGAGCGACCTTGATACAGGACTTTATTATTCAGCGACACAAATAAATATTGGTGTCGGCGGAAGCACGGTGGCAAATGTAAGCGCTTCGGGTTTAGCCGTAGATACGGTCAAAACTTTAACCGCGACGACTTTAACTTTAAAAGGCACGGTTGCCGACGGCGGAACAGCTGTTGGCGCGACGATTGGTTCCAACAGTACTCTTTCTACTACCGGCGCGAAACTTGCTTCCTTTGTAAACAACACTACTGAGAAAGCATATATAGATAAAGATGGTTATTGGAACGCCCCTAATGGTGCGGCTGGCACTCCTTCAATTACTTTTGCAAATGATAAAGATAATGGATTTTTTTATTCTTCCGCTAATAATTGGCGGGCGGTTGCTAACGGAACTGCTATTTTAGAATTTGATGCAAGTGGCATTTATGTTGGTGGTTCAGGAAACATAGGGTCAGGTAATAATATTACTCTTACTCTTAAGAGTTTTCAGGTCGATGGTGCCGCAAATGTTGCAGTTGCTCAGGATACTTATTATGCGTTTGTAACTGCTGGAGCTAAACTTTTTTCTTGGAAAAATCATCAAGTTGAAAAAGCATATGTTGATTATCTAGGCTCGTTCAACGCCGGAGCGGGGACAAATCTTTTACCAGCGTATTCGTTTGTTGGCGATCCAAATACTGGAATATATAATCCGAGTGCAGACCGTGTAGATTTAGTCGCAGGAGGAACCGTTCAACTCGCAATAACCTCTGGCACTATTTATTTTGATAATATGAGGGCTTTGAACTTGGTGAGTCTTGGATTAAGAGGGGCGATTGCCGACGGAGCAAGTGCGATCGGCACAAAAATGGGAAATGCTATAGCTCTTACCACTGCTGGAGCAAAGATTGTAAGTTTTTATAATGATGCTTGGGTAACTGAAAAAGCATATATTGATAAAGACGGAAATTTTTATGGCCCCGGGGCAAATTTTTCCGGTCTCTCTGTCTCGTCGGCTGTTTATACCGACGCTTCAAAAAATTTAACTTCTACAGCTCCGGCCACGGGCACGATTGGATATTGGTCCCGCGCCACGACAACTTTGTCTCCAGCTACAGCCAATGATATTGTCGCGGTCACCGGCAACTCCGGAGATCTTTTAACTTTAACTTCAACCGCAACCGGCGCTTCTAACAAAGCTTTAAGTATTGCCGCTTCCGGCGCAACAGTTGGCACAGATTACGGCGCATATATTTCAAATACCGGCGCGGCCACAACAAATGTCGGTCTCTACACGACCGCCTCTGGCGCAACAAATAACTACGCTGCGATTTTTGACGCGGGGTATGTTGGTATTGGTAATACAACTCCAACAGCGTCTTTGACTTTAACTCAGGCTGCCGGCACGACTGGCACTCCCTCAGCTTTTATTATTACGGGGGGTGCTCACACCGGAATAACTGCGGCGACAGAAGATATTGGGGTGAATTTAAATTTTTCAGCGAATAAAACTTGGGCGGCCGGCGCCGGACCATTGGCCACTCAAAGGGAAGTCGTGGTTCAAGCCCCAACTTATATTGGTGATGTAGGCGGAGCATTGACCATGACTGATGCGGCGACATTCTATATCTCTGGTGCGCCTACGGCCGGGGCGAATATGACTATTAGTAATCCGTGGGCATTATGGATTGATGCCGGAAATGTTAGACTAGATGGAAATTTAAAAGTAGATTCACTTTCCGCTTCCTCCGCTGTTTATACTGACGCTTCCAAAAATTTAACTTCAACCCCGCCTGCTACGGGCGCGATCGGATATTGGTCTCGTACCGGCACGACTCTCTCTCCCGCGACGGCGAATGATGTGGTTAATGTCGATTCCAATACTGTGGGTGCAGCTATTAGTTCTACGGCGACGAATAGTGGCGCGGTTGCAAACTCTGGCGGTAATTTTTTGGCTGCCGGAACTAGCGGAGCAATGGGCGTTTATGGTGGCGCGAGCGGCGCTGGCACGGTTTACGGTGTTTATGGCCAAGCTTCTAATCCTGGGGCAGTAACAAATTATGGTGTTTATGGAACGGCCGCCGGAGATACGGGCGTCGGTGTTTTTGGCTCTGCTACGGACACTGGCGCAGCTATAAACTACGGCGGTTACTTTACGGCCGCTGGAACGGGTGGCGCAGTTGGTATTTATAGTGAAGCGACTGGAACTGGCGGTGCGGCTGTTTCCGGTCTAGCTAGTGCTACTACCAGTGCTCTTAATTTTGGCGGATATTTTGAAGCAAGAGGTGACCATAGCTGGAGCTTCGGAGTTAAGGGATATCTTCCGAATAGTGTTGACGGTAAGGCAGTAGTCGGACATGCTGCGGAAACGACATCAACAAATTATGGCGGTTGGTTTCAATCAGATGGCGCAACGGGCATTGGAGTTTATGGTAAATCAACTTATACATCAACGGCGACTGTTAATTATGGCGGTTGGTTTAGGGCAGACGGTCTGGCGGGTCGCGGCGTTTATGGCGAAACGACCACTGTGGGAGCAACCATTACTCACGGCGGCGATTTTTGGGCGGCGAGTACGGGGACAAGTACAAGTGGCGCGCGCGGCGTAGCAACTGGCGCTGGAACGGTTTATGGCGTTGAGGGTCTTGCTCAAAGTACCGGCGCGGTTACAAACTTCGGCGGCTATTTTACTGCTAGCGGTGAGACTGGCCGCGGCGTTTATGGCATGGCTGACAACACTGCCGTTGCGGCAACCAACTATGGCGGTCACTTTACGGCCGCGGGTGCAGGTGCCAACACTACAGGCGTTTATGGTGAAGGCAGCAGCTCCGGCGCGGTTACAAATTATGGTGGTCGCTTTATCGCTGCAGGTGAAACAGGCATTGGCGCTTATGGCAATGCGACTTCAACTGGCGCGACAGTTAACTATGGCGGAAAATTTTATGCTGGAGGTTCGGGAGGAGCATACGGCGTCTATGGCGAAGCCAACAATGTTTCCGGAACAAACTATGGCGTCTATGGCAAGGTAACTTCTGGTTATGCTGTTTATGGTGACCACGGAACAGTTTTTGGTTATTTGGCTGATAAAAATTATGGAGTTTATGGCCAATACAGCGCGACTCAGTTTGGCTATATAGGCGATTCAACTTATGGTGTTTATGCCCGTGGGACGATTGGCGTTTATGGAACAGACGGAACAAGATATGGACAATTGGGAACGGGAAGTAATGGTGTGTATGGTTATTATGACGCCACGCATTATGGTTATATTGGCGGCGCAACCAATGGTGTGTATGGCACTGGCGGCACAGGCGAAGGCGTGCGCGGCGAAGCAACGACTGGTTATGGCGTTATTGGTTTAGCTAGCGATACCGGCGCGGTCACAAATTATGGCGGATATTTTTCAGCGGCCGGCGATACTGGTCAAGGCGTTTATGGAACAGCTCCTGACGCTGGCGCGGTTATAAACTATGGCGGATATTTCTCTTCCGCCGGTACAGGCACCGGCGCGACCGGCGTCCTTGGCACAACTGCTGCCGCTGGTACGGTTTATGGCGTTCAAGGAAAAGCGACGAACACGGGCGCTGTCACAAACTACGGCGGATATTTCTTGGCGTATGGCGACACGGGCCAAGGTATCTATGCCGGTGGCATGGATACCGGCGCGGTCACAAATTATGGCGGTTATTTTGAAGCCGCTGGCACAACTGGCCGCGCGGTTTTTGGTGCGGCTCTGGCAACCGGAGCGTCAACTGCGTATGGTGGATATTTTACATCGGCAAGTGATACTGGCCGCGGCGTTTATGGCGCAGCGACTGATACCGGCGCGGTTGTAAATTACGGCGGATATTTTTCTTCTGCCGGCACGGGCACTGGCGCAGCCGGCGTTTATGGCACAAGCGCTGCCACGGGAACGGTTTACGGAGTGCAAGGTTACGCTTCAAACACAGGCGCTTACGAAAATTATGGCGGTTATTTTGTCGCCAATGGCACAACTAGTCGCGGCGTTTATGGTCAGGCCAATACTTCTGGCGCGACTGTAAGTTACGGCGGTTATTTTTCATCTTCTAGTACTGGCGCAGGCACAGCTGGCGTTTACGGTATAGGCGCCGGCGCGGGTACGGTTTATGGCGTTACTGGTTTAGCTAGCAATACCGGCGCGGTTACAAATTATGGCGGCGTTTTTTCGGCCGCTGGCACAACTGGCCGCGCGGTGTATGGCGAAGCAAGTAGCTCGGGGGCGACAGCGAACTATGGAGGTTACTTTACGGCAGCCGGAACAGGTGGCGCTCGAGGCGTCTTTGGTACTGCCAGCGGTGCGAGCGGCACCAATTACGGAATTTACGGCAGCGTAACTTCTGCAACAGGCTACGCAGGTTATTTCACCGGCGGTTACGGCGTCTACGCGAGTTTGGCGCATATTGCCGGAACCGGAGCGGGCGGAGAAGAGCTTGACGTGGAAGGACAAATCCAGTTTGATCTTGATGGTACAACCGATACATTAATTGGTGTTTGTAAAAGCGTGGCTGATGGGGCGGGCGTGGAAGCTGATGTAGAATTCCGTGATTGTACTTCAACGCCTTCCGATATTGCCGAATGGTATGATACAACTGGCACTGAGGCCGGGGATGTTGTTGCGGCAACCGACGACACAGTTACTTTCCAAGGTGAAATGTATGATCCATTAACTGGCTTGCCGCTCGGCACACAAGAAACTATTACGGCAACAATTTTGACTCCCTCATCAGAGCCGTATCAAAAAACACTCCTTGGCGTAGTTTCTACAAACCCTTATGAATCTTTTGGTAAGGGCGTGATCGATGTTTCACATTTGCCAAATCCAATAGCTGTTGTTGGCCGTGTGCCAACTAAAGTTTCCACTGAAAACGGCGTCATCCGTCCGGGCGATCCGATTACTTCTTCATCAGTTACCGGCGTGGGCATGAAAGCAACTAAACCAGGCATGATTATTGGTTACGCGGTTGATCACTATTCTGGCGCTGGCATTGGAACAGCTTTTGTTAACATTAATCCAGGCTGGCATTCTGGTTTTGCTATAAATACCGACGGAGTGATTTCTTTATTTGATGATGATTTTACTTTTAATACTTCCGGCATAGCTGATGGAATAATTCAGGGATATAATTCCAAAGGCTTGGCGTTCCGCGGATCTGGTTGGGACGGTGCCGCGGCGCAAAATATAGAAATGAAAATTGGTAACGTTGTTACGGACGCGTCAAATTATAAATTATCAGTTCTAAATAATGCGGGAACCGAAGTAGCTTATCTTGATCAGGCTGGAGCTCTTGGACTTTCTGGGAAATTTTATCCTGCCTCGCCGACTGGCGCGCAGACCGACGCTTACATTTTTTATCGCAATAACCGCATTAGAACCAACGCCTCTGGGTGGGCGACCGGTTCATTTGATTTTGCGGAAATGTTTTTATCACGCGAATTATTAGAAGCCGGCGATGTTGTCATCTTGGATGAAACAACAAATGAGTATGTGAAAAAATCGACCGCGGCTTATGATAAGATGGCGCTCGGCATTGTTTCCACCGAACCAGGTTTTTTGGCCGGAACTAATGTTAATTTTGATGATCCTTCGGCAGATCAAGGTTATCCGATTGCTTTGGCTGGCCGTGTGCCGACAAAAGTTTCCGCGGAAAACGGACCAATCAGGCCTGGCGATTTTCTTACGACTTCAACTACTTCTGGCGCAGCCATGAAAGCTACGGAATCGGGCATAATCATCGGCACGGCGCTTGAAAGTTTTGATGGCCCAGGAGTTGGTTTAATCAAAGTTTTTGTAAATCTTGCTTGGTACAACGTAACCGGAGACGTGACGCCGGTTAGTGAAATGTCACAGCTCACTCTTTCTGGTGATTTGAATATGAATGGTAATTACATTTTGAATGTTGGGAAAATTGTCGGACAAGATGAAAAATGGAGTATTGATGAAAATGGAATTTTAAAAATTAAATTAATCGCGGAAGACGCGACAGAAAAAGAAATGTTTGGACTTTCTTCGGCCAAAGTGGAACTGACTTTGTCCGGAACCGACCGGCTGGAAAATGGGACCAAGATGATAGATCTCAGTTTAATTGATCCAGAATTTGTTAAAAATATTTCGGCCGAGACGCCGCTTAAAGTTGTGGTAACTTTAAACGAACAAGCTTATGGAGTCTACGTTGCTGAAAAAACTGCTTACAGTTTCCGCGTGGCGGAATTGAACGCCGGAACTTCCGACGCGGCTTTTGATTGGATTGTAATTGCGAGACGAAAAGGCTATGATGATCCGCCGCCGACCGAGGTTGCACCTCCAACCGAACCAGCTCCGGCTCCGAGTGAACCGGCACCAGTAGAATCAACTCCGAGTGAGCCAGCGCCAAGCGAACCAGCACCGTCAGAGCCTGCACCTTCTGAACCAATTCCGACTGAACCAGCCCCCGCGCCAACCGAACCGGTACCAACTGAACCAGCCCCCGCCGAGCCGACTCCTGCGCCGACTGAACCAGCTCCAAGTGAACCCGCACCGGCGCCAACAGAACCTGCTCCAAGCGAACCGGCTCCGGCAATATAAAAAGAATTGTAAGCGAGTTGTGCCTTCGGGTACGGGCCATAACTCGTATATAAGAGCAGCTCCCCACCGCAAGGTGAGGAGTTGTTGTATTATGTTAGATAAAGGGGATCTCGGAAAAATTTAAAATTATATAGTGATACAAACTTGACTAAAGAATTTTTGAGTATTTTGTGGTATAATAAATGTGGATAATTTATTTAGTAATCTTCATATGTTTGATTACAAAGAAAAAAAGATTTCTCGGCAGCCAAAACGCAGAAAAACAAAATTGCGCCCTCTGGTTTTAATTTTAGGGATTTTTGCCGTGGCAAGTCTTGGTATTATTGCTATTGCCTTGTTGAAAAATTGGAGTTTTCCAGCTTCCGCAGCGCCAGGAATTTATAAGGTTTTAAATTACCAGGGAAAATTAGAAGATTCAGGCGGAGTTACGGTAGCTGATGGTGCATACAATATTAAATTTACAATTTACGACGCAGCCGCGGCAGGAAATGTCCTTTGGTCTGCCCGAGAATCGGATGCTTGCGGCGCGGCTTTTAATCCTGCGGTAAAATCAGTCACAACTTCGCTTGGCGTATTCTCTACCCAACTTGGTGAGTCGGGTGATTGTCCGTTGAATTTAGATTTTAATAGTGATTCATATTATCTCGGCATAACCATTGGCGCTGATTCAGAAATGACTCCGAGAAAACGTATTGGCGCGGCCGGTTACGCTTTTAATGCGGATTTATTGGATGGTTTAACCACCTCTCTGGTCGGCGGCGCCTCTTCTTTTGTTCCCGCAACTGACGCTTCAGGAAATTTAGTTTTAACCGCCAATGTTACTTTTGACACACCCACTTTTTTTCTTGATTCTACTAATGATAATATTGGTATTGGTACCATTACACCAACCGCGACTCGTACCCTGGATTTAACGACGGCGAAAAAATATGGCATTTATGCCTCCTCAAGCGCGGCCATAAACCACATGGCGGTAATTTATGCCGAGGCAACGGACACAACAAACGTTGATCAGATGGGCGGATATTTTTCTTCAGCGAGTCCGAGCGGGAAGGGCGTTTATGGGGCAGCGGTTACAACGGGAAATCCGCTTGTCGCGAACCAGGGAGGATATTTTACCGCGGCTGGTGATTCGGGGCAGGGTGTTTATGGCGAAGGTTCAGCCTCTGGCGCTGTGACAAATTACGGGGGATATTTTGTGACACAAGGCGATACAGGATATGCAATTAGGGGCTTGGCTATGGCTACGGGTGGCGTAAACTATGGCGGATATTTTAGAGCAAATGGTCCGGGCGGCTATGGAGTTTATGGCTACGCGGCGGATGCAAGTGCAGTGGCAAACTACGGCGGATATTTTACGGCAGCGGGTACAGGCGCGGGAACAAGCGGTGTTTACGGTTTGGCATCGGGGGCTGGGGCAGTTTATGGTGTTAGAGGAGAAGTTTCAAACGCAACCGCAGTAACAAACTATGGTGGATATTTTACCGCGGCTGGCAGTGGAGCTCTCGCGAGCGGTGTTTACGGAGAGGCTACTGCCGCCGGTTCAGTTATAGGTGTTAGGGGTTATGCGTCAGACCTTACTGCCGGAATTACAAATTATGGCGGATATTTTTCAGCTCAAGGCGGTACAGCCCGTGCCGTTTTTGGTGATGCCACCAATAATGGAGCAGAAATAAACTATGGAGGATATTTTACAGCGAGAGGAAGTGCTGTTGGCACCTCTGGAGTTTATGGGGAGGCGAGCGCGTCGGCTGCAGTCTACGGCGTTTACGGAAAAGCTACTGACACTGGCGCGGTCGCGAATTATGGCGGATATTTTACTGCGGCTGGCGAGGACGGCGCTGCAGTTTATGGCGCAGCTACATCTGCGGCTGGCACGGCGAACAATGTAGGCGGATATTTTACGGCGGCGGGAGGTGGCGCAGATGCTTACGGCGTTTACGCTACTGTTACTGGGGGCGGCAACAACTTTGGTATTTATGCAAGTACGATATCAGCTACTGGCTGGGCTGGGTTTTTTAACGGTGGCAGGGGAATTTACGCTCTTCGTTTTTCAATTAATGACGGCATCACCGTGGTTGATTATAATACCATTGGTCCGGCCCTTGCAGGTCACGTTGCGGCAGGAGAAATTACCGATCAGAACGATCTTTTCATTAATGGTAACTTGGAAGTTGACGGTGCCGTTTGGCTTGATGGTGGGCATACTGATTTGGCAGAAATGGTGGCGTATAGCGGAGAGGGTGAAGCCGGCGATGTTGTTGTGGTTGATGAAAATAACGATAACTCGGCAAAGATTGCGGCCAAACCTTATGACCAAAGTATTCTTGGTATAATTTCTACCAAGCCGACATTGGTCATCACGGGTGATATCACGGAAGGAAAATTAATGGCCGTAGCCGGCCGCGTCCCAACCAAGGTGACAAATATAAATGGAGCAATTCATCGTGGTGACCCGCTCACAACTTCTTCTTTGCCCGGTTACGCCATGAAGGCAACTGAAGCAGGGCCGATTGTTGGAAAATCTTTAGGTGAATGTGACCAACAAGAATGCGTCATTTGGGTTTTCTTAAATGTCAGTTGGTACGGAGGAATATAAAATTAAAAAATATTTTAGTAAAACTCCTCATCTTTTGGTGGGGAGTTTTTGTTTTTTGGTGTTTGACAAGGTTGACAAAATGTTAAAAATATGCTATTATTAATTGTAAAATTAGAGATGGAGATTAAGTGAAATTTGCTTTAAAATAAAGGATAAAGCCAATTTCAGGTGACCTTCAACTTTTGGAGAACAACCGTTCCGCGAGAGGGCGGAACAAGGAGGATTTAGTGATGAAGACGACGATGATCGCGATGGTGCTTGTTTCCGTGTTCGCGACTGGCTGCTGGGATAGCTACCAGAACTACGGCGAAGACACTTCGCCCCTCGCGACTTGCGAGGTCGAGGTGACGACGAACGTGGTCGAGGTGGTGATCACGGTGGACGGCGTCGTGATCGGTGGCGTTGCGGAACTCGCGACGGGCATGCACACTTTCGCTGCTACGGCTCCCGGGTATTACCCGGCAAGCGTGGTTGCGGAAGTAACCGAAGCATGCGCTCCGGTCGAACTCCAGCTCTTCCCGGATCTCGCCGGTGACTACGATCTCGTGCTACACAATAGCATCTATGATCGGCTGCTGCTCCACCTCGACCAGGATGAGGAAGGCAACCTCGTCGGCTACGACTGGTACACTGATGATCCGGGACACAGCTTCCAGGATTTCACCGGCACTGTTTCGTTCGATGGAGAAGTTCATCTCCTCTCGGACGATTCGGTCCGGCTGAATCTCACTGGCCGCTGGACTCCTCCGGGAATTGGTGGCGTCAGCCGTATCGTCGGCAACTGGACCTCCGCTGCGGGAGGCGACGGAGACTGGCTCGCCGAGTCGCGACCGTAGGTTACGACTCGAACCGGCATCTGGCAGAAATCGTGAAGAACGATTCTGTCGGATGCCGGTGTTTTTATTTCAGAAAATCTAAAGAAGCACGCCTTGACTTTTGAGACATAATATATATGATAACGGCATAGATGGTCGGCTAGAGGTAGCCGACACAAGGAGGAGAAAGATGAAAAAGGGGAACGGAAGGATCAAGGGGCTCTTTTTGATCGTCATCGCGACGATCGCGATTCTCGCCTATGCCGCTTGTGGCGACGACGAGCAGTTGTGTCCCAGCGCAGGGGACTGCATGGGACGGGAGTGCGGGCCGGATCCGGTTTGCATGACATCGTGCGGTGCATGCTCAATCGGAGAAGCATGTTCGGCGGACGGGATATGTATGCCGGACTGCGTGTCCAACTGCGCCGGCCGCGAGTGCGGATGGGACCCGGTCTGCGGCAACATGTCTTGCGGGACATGCCCGGCGGATCGGCCCAACTGCAATGCCACTACGGGGACTTGTTCGACTGATGGCCCGGATTGTCCGGCAGACCGCGACTGCGCCGGCCGCGAGTGCGGCCTCGATCCAATCTGCAGCGTTTCCTGCGGGACGTGTTCGGGCGGTGAGACGTGCAGTTCATCAGGAAGATGTGTTTGCGCTCCCAACTGCTCCGGCCGCGAGTGTGGGCTTGACCCAGTTTGTAGCGTCTCCTGCGGGACGTGTTCAAGCCCAGAGACATGCACTCCATCTGGAACGTGCAACTGTACCAGGAACTGCGCCGGCCGTGAATGTGGTCCCGATCCGATTTGTGGCGTTTCCTGCGGCTCGTGTTCAGCTGGCTCATGCACCACGACGGGCACGTGCACCACGTGTTCATCCGGCGCAACGGAGTCGTGCGCCAATCTTTGCGGTTCGGCTGGCACGCGGAGTTGTAGTGTTTCGGGCGAATGGGGGCGGTGTCAGGGTGGGACTGCTCTGGTTCCTGTGGCTCTTACGGATGACACCTACATCGACAACGACCCCCCAACTGTCAACCACGGAACCGAAGAATTCGTGATCATAGGAAAGGGCGTTGCCGCTGACCCACGTCGCCTAGCATTCTTCCGTTTTGATGCGGATTTGGATACGTGGCGGGCGGAGGGCGCCACGTCGATAATTCAGGCCGACCTGAGCGTATACGTGAGTGACCGCTTAGGCAGTCAACTTGAACTCTATGGTCTCTCAAATACGACCGGTGGTACTTGCGTGTGGAATGAAGATACACTGACGTATTACACCCAAGTCACCGCAGGAAGCACGAACTGCTATCCGGACCCGCTTGGCTGGGTCTACCCCGACATTTCGATGATTGTGGATTACTCGATGGGCTACGTGGATATCACGGCGTATGTCCAGTGGCTTTGGGACGGCGCGGAGAACGACGGCTTCATGTTGACGAACAATTCGGGGAGTTCCACTCCGTTTGCACGGTTGATTATCAACAGCACCGAGAATTCCCGGGATCCACCGAGCGTTTTGGTGAGAGTATCCTGCGAATAGCAGGAGAGCGGGCCGTGGACGGATTGTCTTAGCCCTCAGTACATAGATCGACGGGTGGCTGAATCTGGGTAGCCGAGTCACGGACGTGACCTAAACCGGCATCTGGCAGAAATCGCGAAGAACGATTCTGTCAGGTGCCGGCATTTTTTATTATAGAATTTTTCTTGACTTGATTTTTATGCTATAATTACTTAATTAATTTAACCGCTTATCCCCTAAAGTGAGTCTTTTGGGGAAAGTAAAACTTAAATATGAACACAATCGCGAACATTTGTGACAAGCTAGTGAAAGTTTGCCTAGCTTTTTTAGTTTTTGTTTTGCCAGTATTTTTTCTGCCATGGACGTTTGAAACTCTGGATTTTAACAAACAAAATATGTTGATCATTCTTACTCTTTTGGCCGGTCTAGCCTGGCTTGGGAAGATGATCGCTTCAAGACAAGTAACCTTAAGGAGAAGTTTTTTAAATGTATTAATTTTGTTATACACTGCGATTTATACTTTAGCGACGATTTTTTCATTCGATAAAATAAGAAGCTTTATCGGCGCATCTGGGCTCGAAAAGGAAGGGCTTGTGACAGTTCTTTGTTTTGTTGTTTTATACTTTATTATTATTAACAATTTCCGTGATATAAAGGCGATAAAAAATTTACTTTACGCCTACCTTCTAGGCGCGGGGCTTGTAACAATATGGACAACACTCGCTTTTTTTGGAGTGTTGCCATCAGTGTTAATTTCTAGCCAGGCTCTAAACACGGTCGGCACCCTTAACGCTTTAGGAATTTTTCTTGTAGCCGCGTTTGTTTTACTTTGCCCACTATTTTTAGGAGCTGAAACGGAAAAGGGCAAGAGCAGTAAAAAAGATCTTATAATAAAAATTGTGATGGCTGTAGTCGCCGCTCTTATGCTTTTTATCTTGGCGACGATTGATAACTGGACCGTATGGGCAATTTTTGTCCCGGCTATCGCCTTGATTTTAGCTTTTGCCATTATCAGAGCCCATGAAATCAAAAATTTAGGATGGTTATCTTTGCCCATGGCAGCTTTTGTTATCGCAGTTCTTTTATTTTTTATTAATACTCCGATTCCTTCACGTTTGCCGGCGGAAATTATGCCCTCTTTTTCTGCGAGTAGCGGGATTGCGAGGCAGACCTTGAGGGAGTCGCCGCTTTTGGGTTCTGGGCCGAGCACATATGTTTTTGATTATGCCAAATACAAGCCAGAGGGAGTAAATGAAACGCAACTTTGGGATGTTAAATTTGATCGCTCCGCCTCACGAGTATTAACCATGCTTACGACCACCGGGCTTTTTGGGATTATTTCATGGCTGTTTGTTGTAGTCTTTTTGGGAGTTTTGGTTATTATTAATTTGATCAAAGAAAAATCCGGAGCGCTGTGGCTCAACCAATTGGCTGTTGGCGGAGCTTGGTTTGCCTTGCTTCTCGCAAAATTTATCTATTCTTCAAATTTAACTTTGGAATTTTCTTTCTGGATTCTTACGGCAATTTTAGTGGTTATGACCTCTCATAAATTTTGGGAAATTTCTTTGAGTGGCGCGCCACGCATTTCCTTGATTTTGTCTTTTGCTTTAGCCCTCGGGTTGATTTTAACAGTCTCGTCGTTTTATCTTGTCGGCGAGCGCTATGCGGCTGACGCGAAGTTTGTCCAGGCAATAACATCCTTTAATAAAGGAGAAGACTTAAGCAAGTCTACGGAACTTTTGAATCAAGCTGCTTCATTAAACCAACACAACGATGTTTATCTCAGAAATTTAGCTCAAAGTTTGCAGGCTGAAATAAATCAGACGATGGCAGCCAAACCTTCCGAGGATGTGGCTAAAAAAATTCAGGATTTGGTGGCGGCTGATGTCCAGGTGGCAAAGCGCGCAACCGAAATTTCTCCAAAAAATTCAGCTAATTGGGCGACGCTAGCGTCAATTTATCAAACAATCATGTCTCTTATCTCTGGAGCCGATGAATGGGCAGTGAATTCTTGGCAGAAGGCGATTGAGCTTGAGCCGTCGAGCCCGTATCTTTACACAGAGTTGGGAAAAACTTACGCGGCAATGGCCGATATGCTCGCGCCAAGTCTTCAATCGAAAGACGATAAGGTAAAAGCTGACGCTGAGACTAAGGTCAAGGAATATTTAACTAAAGCCGAGGAACAACTTAATAAGGCGATTGAAATCAAGGCGGATTATGCGCCAGCACATTTTGAATTGGCTTTAGTGTATGGCCGTCAGGGAAAAATAAATGAGGCAATTAGTAAATTGGAAACCATTCAAGATTCTTTGTCGAACGACGTCGGCGTTGCTTTTCAGCTCGGCTTACTCTATGCGCAAAATAAAGAACTGGACAAAGCTACAGCTGAATTGGAAAAGGCAGTTGAACTTGCGCCAAGCTTTGCTAACGCGCGGTGGTATTTAGCGGCAATTTATGAGGAGCAGGGCAAAAAAGATTTAGCGTTGGCGCAGCTGGAAGAAATTTTAAAGACCAATCCGGATAATGAGACTGTTAAGCAGAAGATCGAGTCTTTAAAAAATCCAGCAGCCGAAGAAACCACGCCTTTACCAAATCCAATCCCCGAAACGGTTCCGGCACAATAGAAATTATTGACAAAATTATAACTTGTTGTAATCTAGGATAATCTCCCGCTCAGATTTTTGGACTTGGGCCTATAGTATAGTAGTAAAACGCCTCCATGGCATGGAGGAGTCGAGGGTGCGATTCCCTCTAGGTCCACCAGAAACTTGAGCGGGAGGTTTTGTCTAAAAATTTAAGAGGTAGATTATTAAATTATGTCCTTCAAAGTCGGAATTGTTGGCCTGCCAAACGTTGGTAAATCAACCCTTTTTAAAGCGTTGACCAGAAAGCAAGTAGACATCGCCAACTATCCTTTTTGTACTATTGAACCAAATGTTGGTACGGTTGCCGTGCCCGATTTTCGACTGCAAAAATTGGCCGATTTATATAATTCCGCGAAAATTGTTCCGACTGTAATTGAATTTGTTGATATAGCCGGATTGGTAAAGGGTGCGCATGAAGGTCAGGGCTTGGGCAATAAATTTTTATCGCACATCAGAGAAGTTGATGCCATTTGCCAGGTAATCCGGGCGTTCGAAGATCCAAATGTTATTCACGTTGACGGAAAAATTAATCCAATTTCCGATTTAGAAGTTATAAATTTAGAATTAATTTTTGCCGACCAGGATTCAGTGAAAAAACGTTTGTCGAGTTTAGCCAGTGAGCTCAAAGGCTCGAAGGAAAAAATGCTGGTTAAAACAAATGAGACGGTTTTGAAAATTAAAGAAGGGCTGGAAAAAGGAATTATGGCCTCGAAGCTCGGCCTTAGTGAAGAAGAAAAATTTTTAGTTAAAGAATTGAATTTATTGACTCTGAAGCCGGCACTTTATGCCTTAAACGTGGCTGAGGCAGACACCAAGGCCGAGAAAAAGGAAATTTTAGAAAAATTTAAGTTGGCGCTCGATCCGGAAAAAGTGATTTTGGTTTCAGCAAAAATTGAGTCAGAGGTAGCGGAATTGCCGCCCGAAGAAGCAAAAAATTATTTGAAAGAATTAGGGGTAGAGGAATCGGGTTTAGATAAATTAATTCGGGTGAGTTATCATGAATTAAATTTAATTACCTTTTTTACGGCTGGGCCGAAAGAAGCGCACGCTTGGACGATTATTCGGGAAACTTTGGCGCCGCAGGCTGCCGGAAAAATTCATTCTGACTTTGAGCGCGGTTTTATCGCGGCAGAAATAATTAATTGGAAAGATTTGCTGGACGTCGGAGGCGATGTGAAAGCCAAAGAAAAAGGATTGATTCGCCTGGAGGGTAAAGAATACGTGATGCAAGATGGCGATGTGGTTGAGTTTAGGTTTAGCGTATAATAAAAAAATTCCTCGCTGTCTTGCGAGGAATTTTTATAATGACTAGCCAGGGATAAAAAGTAAGATTTCTCGCCGAACGAACTGGTCTGGGCGGAAGTAGAGGATGGAGTTACGAGGCGTGGTTTTTAAAAATGAATATTTTCTTAATTCTTTTGGCAGAGGATCGGCAACAGTAAAGCCGATTTTTTTTATTTCATCTAAAATTGGTAAAAAGAAATCTTGTTTTTCTGTATGAAAAACAGGGAAGATAATAGAAATTTTTCCCTCTGGCCTTATAATTTTTTTGAATTCTTGAAAAGCAGCTAAATACAAATCGGAAAGCTCTTTCATAGTTTCTTTTATTTTTTCCAGCGGTTCATCTCCTTTAAGCGGCGGTCCGAGATATGGTTCGCTAATAATCGCGTCGATTGATTGAGGGGGAAATTTATTGGAGAGGTGGTGTACATCGCACTCCAGTAATTGATAATCGGCAGTTGGCAGTTGATAATTTTTTTTCAGCCACTCCAAGTTTTCTCTTGCTCCTGATAGAGTTTCGGTGTTGACGTCCGAGCCAATCAAATTTTTATATCCCCAAAGCAACGCCTCTTCCAAAATTGTTCCAAAACCGCAGAAAGGATCGAGGATTGTCTCGTCTTTTTCAACCTTCGCGAAGTTTATCATGGTTTTAGCGAGTTTCGGCGGCATGAGCCCAACCTTCATACTGCGAGCCGGCCGGCCGTAATCGCGAAAACTTAAGTCCTCAAATTCTTGGACAGCCAAAGTTTTGCCAAGATAAGTTTTTTCTTTACCTATCAAAAAAATTAATTCGGCACCGGCTTCAGTCAATAATTTATTTTTCTTAACCACAACAGAACTTAAATTATTCTCTTTTGAGGTTACCCACCTAGCTTGGATTTTTACGTCTTTAAGCAAATCTTTAATCGCCATAGCCAGATTTTTTATTTTCTGACTTTCTTTTTTAAGGCGCGCAGTGGAAACATCTTCTTCTAATTTATAGAAACTAAAGCCGAAATAAATTTTTTTTGCTGAATAATTTTTTAATATTTCAGCAATGTCTTCGGCGGCTAATTCATCCGGCATTTCAAGAATTTTTCCGAATTTAACCGTACCGCCAAGACGCGGCATAACGTCGTTTGCGGAAAGTTCACCCTGAATGTCAACCAAAATAGCCTCGTCCGAGAGAGAAGAAAAGGTCGCTCGTTTGCCAAAAATAGCAGCGATTTCAGCGCTTGACAAAGCTGGATTTCTGCCTAAAATAAAAAAGTATTGCATATTGGTGGACATTGCCTTGGTTTGGCTTTATTATACCACATCTTGCGCAAATTTTAGTCCTGTGCTAAACTTTTAGAAACTTTAAATTTAAATAGTTTTATGAAACACTACGAATTATTGTACATCATTCCGGGTAAATACACCGAGGAAGAGATGGACGGGATCAGCGGAAAAATCAACGAGATTGTCAAAAAACATGGCGGAGAGATAACCTCGACCGACAATTTAGGTTCCAAAAAATTGGCCTACCCCATTGCGAATACGCAGGTTGGAAATTATCTTGTGATTGAGTTTAACAGTGAACCGGAAAAAATTAAAGAGCTTGGGGGAGAATTAAAATTGACTCCTGAAATTTTGAGATTTGGTATCACTATTAAGAAACTTAAAACTCAGGCAGAGATAGACGCCGCAAAAGTCAGAAAAGAAAAAATGGCCCAAAAACAAAAAGCAGAAGAGGTAAAAGCTGAACCGGCGCCGAAAGTCAGCCTTGAAGAACTGGATAAAAAGCTTGGAGAAATTCTTGAAGGGGATATTATTTAAAAATATAATCTCTAAATAGAAAATTTATGAATCTGAATAAGGCAATGATTATTGGCAACGTGACCCGCGACCCAGAGGTAAAAACTACTCCTTCAGGGCAAAGCGTCACTTCTTTTTCCGTAGCGACAAACCGCGTTTGGACAAACGCGCAGGGGCAAAAACAAGAAGCAGTAGAATATCACAATATTGTTGCCTGGGGAAAGTTAGCGGAAATTTGCGGCCAGTATTTGAATAAAGGGAAAAAGATTTATGTTGAAGGGAGACTCCAGACAAGAGATTGGCAAGGACAAGATGGTATAAAAAGATATAAAACAGAAATTGTCGCGGAAAATATGATTATGTTGGATCGGGGCGGCGCGCCGGGCGGCAGTTCGGGCAGAGAACCAGCGGCAAACCCACCGATGGAAGAACAGGCTCCTGCCGAAGAGCCGCAAGAAGAAGAAATTAAAGTCGAAAATATTCCTTTTTAAACTATGATGAGACAACAAAATTCTAGCACAACAAGCACCGGGAAAAAGACCTGTTATTTCTGCGCTGACAACGTCAGAGAAATTGATTTTAAGGATGAAACAGTTCTCCGAAAATTTATTTCTTCTTACGGAAAAATTGTTCCACGCCGAAGAAGTGGTGTTTGTTCAAAACATCAACGTAAATTGGCGTTGGCAATAAAGCGAGCGAGAATTGCCGGGATTTTACCCTTCACAAATAAGTAAACATGGCGATGTGATAAAATCCACTCTTTAAAATGAGTGGATTTTGTAATAAGAAGTATATCTAAAAGCGGAGTTCTATGGTGCCCAAAAAGATGAGTTTAAAAAAAGAAAAAGGCAGACAAGAAAAATTTTTATTGAGGGCGAAAATTATTTCATTGATTAGAGATTTTTTTTGTAAAGAAAATTTTTTAGAGGTGGAGACCCCGAGTCTTGTAAAATTTCCGGGGATGGAGCCGCACCTTGATCCTGTCAAAGTATCCTTGCCGATTTTGGACGGCCGGTGTGAAGTGTATCTTATAACTTCGCCCGAGTACGCTATGAAGAAAATTTTAGCGGCGGGGTTTCGTAATATTTTTCAAATATGTAAAAGTTTTCGCGGGGGAGAGGCAATGGACGAGCTGCATAATCCGGAGTTCACTATTTTGGAGTGGTATAGAGCGCACGCCGACTACAAAGATATAATGAAGGACGTGGAACGGTTGATGGTCTATATTGCCCGTAATTTGCAAAAAAAGACCGGGGATAATTTAAAATTGAAAATTGAATATCAAAACCAGGAAATCGATTTGACGCCGCCGTGGGAGAAATTAACAGTGAGGGAGGCTTTTCGAAAGTATGCTAAAATAGACTTAGATAAGGTATTGTCTCGGGAAACAATGGCGGCCGCGGCAGAGAAAAAGGGATACGTGATTTCAAAAGATGATAGTTTTGACGATATATTTTTTAAAATATTTTTAAGCGAGATTGAGGCCCATCTGGGCAGAAAAAAGCCAACAATCCTTTATGATTGGCCGGCACAGATGGCGGCATTATCTCGACTTAAGAGGACCGATCCGCGATATGCCGAAAGATTTGAAGTTTATGTTGGTGGATTGGAACTCGGCAATGCATTTTCGGAATTAGTTGATTCGGCCGAGCAGAGAAAGAGACTTGTCGCGGAAAGAAAATTAAGAAAAAAATTAGGTAAGGTAATTTATGGTCTTGATGAAGAGTTTTTAGAAGCACTCCGAGAAATGCCGCCGTCCGGAGGAATCGCTATGGGGATAGATAGAATTGTGATGCTTTTCACCGGTGCCAAAAGTATTAACGAAGTTTTATTTTTTCCAGCTAGTAAAATTTTTTAATTATAATTTTATAAATTCTAACTTTTTAAATTATGGCTTCAACGCAAGACATTAAAAGAGGTGTGGTAATTTCATGGAAAAATGATCCGCATCTCGTGACGGAATTTGAACATATTATGCCGGGCAAGGGTTCAGCTTTTGTACGTACAAAATTAAAAAACTTAAAGACGGGAAAAGTTTTAGAAAATACTTTTAAGGTTGGAGAAAAAATAGATTTGGTGGATTTAGAAAAAAGGAAAGTCCAGTATCTTTATGCAAGCGGTGATAAATTTGCGTTTATGGACAATGGCACTTATGAACAATTTGAATTAGGCGTTGAGGTTTTGGCGGGATTTGAAAAGTATTTGAAGGAAGGGTTGGAAGTAGTGTTGCTTTTTTCGGATGGAACCCCCATCACCGTAGAATTCCCCAAAAAAGTTTCTTACAAAGTTACAGAAGCTGAGCCGGGCGTAAAAGGAGATACTGCTTCTGGCCGGGTGACAAAAGAAGTTACCGCGGAAAATGGTTTAAAAATTCGTGCACCGCTTTTTATCAAAGAAGGGGATACAATTGTCGTTAATACGGAAACTGGAGAATATGCAGAGAGAGCGGCAGAATAATATTTTCAGGAAAAATTAAACCCCGCCTCTCACGAGAGGCGGGGTTATTTTATCTTCTATTTTATTCTTCTATTCCTCAGCAGGACCGTTTTCGGTATTTTCTGCGGCGGCCTCTGATGATTTTATGACTTTTGTTCTAATTTCCGCCATAAGTTTTGGATTTTCTTTCAAAAATCTTTTTGCCGTTTCCCGGCCAACACCGAGTTTCGTCTCGCCGTAATTGTAGGAGTTTCCACTTTTATTTATGACTTTAAAAACAACCGCGGTATCAAGAAGATCTCCCGAGAGAGAAATTCCTTCATTGTACATGATATCAAATTCGCAAAATCTGAAAGGTGGAGCAACCTTATTTTTCACAATTTTTGCTTTGACGCGGTTACCAATAATCTGATCGCCTTGTTTGATTTGGGCGGCTCGGCGCACCTCGATACGGACCGAGGAATAAAATTTTAGAGCCATTCCGCCAGTTGTCGTTTCCGGGTTCCCGAAAACAATGCCAATTTTATGTCTGATCTGGTTGATGAAAATGAGGGCAGTTTTGGTTTTAGAAATAACACCAGTCAGTTTGCGAAGAGCTTGAGACATCAATCTTGCCTGAAGGCCCATGTGTTGATCTCCCATTTCTCCCTCTATTTCTGCTTTTGGTACAAGCGCGGCGACCGAGTCCACGACTATGACGTCAACGCCGCCCGAGCGAACTAATGTTTCTACAATTTCGAGCGCTTGCTCTCCTGTGTCTGGTTGAGAAATTAAGAGTTCCTCTATATTGACACCAATTTTTGAAGCGTATTCCGGGTCGAGCGCGTGCTCGGCATCAACAAAGGCCGCGATGCCGCCAGCTTTTTGGATTTCCGCCACAACATGCTGGGCTAAAGTTGTTTTACCGCTTGCTTCCGGGCCAAAAATTTCAATAATTCTTCCGCGAGGCATGCCGCCGATACCTAAAGCTAAATCCAAAGACAAACAACCAGAAGGAATAGATTCAACTTCCATTCTCTTTGCCTCGCCGAGTTTCATAATTGAACCATCGCCGAATCTTTCTTTGATTTGATTAATTGCTTCCTCGGCCGCTTTGAATTTTTCTGAGATTTTTTCTTTATTTTCTTTGGTCATATTTTTAAATTATTTTAAAATAACTTGTCGATAAATAATATTTTCCCGGCTGCGTTTTTTGGCCGCAGAAACTTTAATTATATTTAAGCCGGTTTTGAGACTAAGAGTTTCACTAAAATTTCCCAGGGCGTCGATTTGAATTATCTGGTCGTTTATTTTAACATTAACTTCTTTTTCTGCATAGCCCGCCACGGTAATAGTTGGATTTTCGGTTGTTAGATTATCGTTTGGGCTTGTGAGAAAAAGATCGGGGGGTGAAAAAATATTGTTTATTTCAAATCCGAGATAGGTAAGAAGGAGGATAATAAAAATAGCGGCAATGGAAAGTTCAATTAGACGAGGAGTAACGATAAAGTTTTTTGGAGAAATTTTTTGGAGAAAAGCCCCTCGTGGCGTCTTTCTTGTAGCCAAGCTTTCTTTTTCAAATTTTTTTTTCAAGCCCTCGAGATCTAAATTTAAAAAATTAGCGTAGGTTTCCAAAATTTTTTCAGAATAAACTCCGCCGGGCAGGTTTTCATAGTCTCCGGCCTCGAGGGCGATAAGGTGGTTCAGTCTCAAGTTAGTTTCTTCCACTACATCCTCGAGGGAAAGATTTTGTTCCCGGCGGGTTTCAGAAAGAATTTCACCAACAGTTTTATTTTTTATTTGGGTAACGGAAAATTTATACATTTTCTTCGGAGTTTTCTTCCTCCTCCAGAAGATTATCACTTTCAATTTCTCTAGGAGCGGCTACGGCGCCGGCGATCAAGAGATCACGCGGTTTGGCACCATCCGCTGGTCCGATTATACCCTGTTCTTCCATGAGATCAAGAAGTCGAGCAGCTCTGGCATAACCAACTTTAAGCCGCCGCTGAAGAAGCGAGGCAGAAGCTTTGCCAGCCTGGACTATAACTTCTTTAGCATCGGAAAGCAATTCATCGTCAGAATCATTTCCTAAATCTAAACCAGGAACAGAAATGCCGAAAGCGGGTTTTTGCGTAACCTCTTCTAAATAATCCGGTTCGTCTTCGTTTTTTAAATAATCAATAACTTTTTTAATTTCATGATCTCGGACGAGCGCTCCTTGCAAACGTTTTGGTTTGCCAAGATCTGAACAAGTGTAAAGCATATCGCCGCGTCCCAAAAGTTTTTCCGCGCCGGAAGTGTCCAAAATTGTTCGCGAGTCTGTACTAGAAGCTACGGCAAAAGCAATGCGCGTCGTGATGTTGGCTTTGATTAAACCAGTGATAATATTAACTGATGGTCTTTGTGTCGCCAAAATTAAATGAATGCCGACGGCGCGAGCCATTTGAGCTAAACGAATAATGGCTGCTTCAACTTCTGCCGCGGCCACGGCCATTAAATCCGCTAACTCATCAATAATCAAAACAAGATAAGGCATTTTTTCGCCACTTTCTCGGTTGAAAGCGCCAATATCGCGCTTGCCGTGTTTGGAAAGCAATTCAAAACGTCGATCCATTTCTCCAATTACCCACTTTAGAGCATTTACTGTCTTTACCGTATCCGTGATGACCGGAGTTAAAAGATGGGGAATACCATTATAAACCGTAAATTCCACGCGTTTCGGATCGACCATAATTAAACGCAAATCATCTGGACTATTTTGATAAAGTAAACTTACAATCACAGTATTTAGGCAGACGCTTTTACCGGAGCCAGTCGAGCCGGCGACAAGCAAGTGCGGCATTTTTCCTAAATCCGCAACCCAAACTTTTCCCGAAACATCTTTGCCAAGAGCGACCGTAAGATTTGTTTTTCTTTGTTTAAATTCTTGCGCCCGTAAAATTTCTTTTAAATTTACCGCAGCAACTTTTTGGTTTGGAACTTCAATTCCGACAAGTGATTTTCCGGGGATTGGCGCTTCAATTCTGATTGGGTGGGCCGCGAGAGCCAGAGCTAAATCATTGTGTAGGCTTGTAATTTTGGCGAGCTTTACGCCGTCGGCCGGTTTTAAAGTATATTGAGTCACTGTCGGTCCAACTGAGATATCACCCATTTCCACAACAATGCCAAAATTTTCCAAAGTTTTTTGGATGATATTCATTTGGGTTTTTATGTCGCCGCTAGTTGGTTTTTCTGATTGATCGTCTAAAAGATCAAGGGGTATGTCAATTTTTTTTCTTTCAGTCTTAACAACGATTGGACTTATTTCGGCGGGAGTAGCCTGGATTTCTGCTCCGGCCGGTATATCTTTTGTTTCAAAAGAGGGAGCACCCGCCGGTGTTGCCTCAGCTGGTTCCCGTTGGGGCTCATTTTCTTCAGTAATTGTTTCTTTTCCGTTGCTGCTAAATTTCATGCCCAAAAATAAAAGTTTGATATTTTGATAAATTTTTTTCCAAAAATTTCCTTTTTCTGCGATGGTGTGGAGTGAAGTGTTGAACGTCAAAAGGATAGAAGAAATGAAAACGGCGAAAATAATTAAAACAGTTGCCACCTGCCCCAACGAAATTAAAAGAGGATAAGAAAGAATGAGTCCAAGATAACCACCACCGCTCGCGAGGCCAGTGAAAGAAAATGGATCGTCATAAGAAAATCCGAGGTGCAGGAGACTTTCAATTGAAAGAACTAAAAAGAAAAGGCCAACATAATTTGAGGCCCCAAGTTCGTATTTTTCTCCATTTAAAATAATGTACCCCAATCCCAAAAGAACAATGGGGATAACGAAACGGCCTAAACCAAAAAAAGAAGCGAGAGCGTTTTCTATGTGTTGTCCCGCCGTACCAGCTAAATTAAAAAGGCTCAGAATACTAATTCCAGCTAGTGCAAAAAGAAAAATAATAACAATGCCTCTTTTTGTGTCAGGATTAATTCGTCCGGCACTTCGGCGACCGCTTTTTCGACCTTCATTTTTTTCCTCTTTTGAATATTTGATTTTAGGCATAAGCTGTTAATAGATGACATTTTATTTCTAAATTATACTATAATTATAGCTAAAAGTAAATATGGGATTATGGGTAAATTTCGTACTATTGACAACAGCGGTTATTTTATTTTAATATAACAAAAACCCGCACTCAGAACGAAAATGCGGGACAAGATAGCAGAGAAAGAACTGGAGGCAGTGAGCATGACTTAGTCCCATCATTCGACGAGACGCCATGTTCGGGATTGGTTAAAGTGAAAAATTGAGTGTGCACCCGATTTTTACTATTCCAATCCTTTCCGACCCCCATTTCTTCTTCTGCTATTTTGTTTAAGATTAGCGCTTTTTAGACACTAACAATAAAGTATATCATAAATTTGAAATTTTGTCAATAGTTATTGACAAAACCGCCCAAAGAGGCGGTTTTAAGTTTATATTCGATTTTTTATAAATTATTACTTTTTCACTTTGTAGATCGATATTTCTTCGTTTTGATAAACATTTTCTAAGTAGCTATCTCTATCAGGATTGAAATTACTCATTTTTTGTTCAGTTGGCCCGTAAAAGAGATAGTCAATTTTATTGATTTTCAAAAAAGCAGCTCGGGTCCTATCGCCGTATTTCTGAAAAAATAACTCCACTTGTTCGGTTTTTTTCCCGCTTAGAGCGGTGTTGCCATTTGAGCCGAGAAAAACCGGCTTCACACCAAAGGCAGGAATGACATTTCCGCTATCATAACTCGAAAAGATAACACTTTCTTGAGGAGTATTATTTTTTAGCCAAACCATCGCGTCGACCATTTCTTTTTTTAAAAAAATAAAAGAATCGTGATCTAGGTATAATTTTATGTCGCGTACCAGAATATAGTAACTTGAAAAGAAAAACAATGATGAAAGTAACAAAATAATTGATAGCAATATTTTAGGGTGAGAGAAGGAAATCAGTTTTTTTCTTTCCAGGAAATTTTTTAAAAAATATAACCCCATAATAGCCATAAGTACCATTACAAAATGTAGGCCTTCGATCATTTTACGCTGAAAATTTAAGAACGGCAGAAAGGGTAAAATTATTTGAGTGGGAAACCATGTTAGTAAAAAAAATTCTTTATCCAATTTTTCTTTTTTTAGGAGAAGAACAAAAAAACCAAGAATACCAAAGATAAAAAGAAAACCATAACTCAGTAAGAAGTTATAGAAGGGCGGAGTTGGCAGATTATTTTGCAGGGCAAATTGCTGTCTTGTCCAAAAAACATTCAGGGTCCAGAGGTGGTAGACGATGGCCGGAGAAGAAACGGCAATTAAAATTATATAGTGTTTTATGAGATCCCACCTGATTGATGATTTTTTTATGCTTTGGATAATAATGTAAAGGCCGATTACGCCGAAAATAGTCGGCACATGATATGGATGGAAGAAAAAAAGAAATAGGGCGACTAAGCCGGCTAAAAAACTAAGGAGATAACTTTTTTTTTCGAAAGATCGTAGGGTAAGTAAAAAAATCAGTATGGTACAAAAAAGTGAGGCGATGAAGTGGGGTGAATGGTAAAGAGTATAAAAAGTTGAAGATTCTATACTCCACAAATCCAGTGGGGGCGGCCAAAAGTTGGAGGCGCCGATTTCTACAAGCGGCCACAGCAAGCCGCTTATCCCCGAAGAAAAAATAAGAAGAATAAAACAAAATTTTCTTGTCTTTGTCTCTTTAAAAAAATAAGAGATAAAAATATAGGCAATGGCTAGAAAAACGGGGATAAGGAATACCCTGGCGAGTTGATAGGCGGCAAAACCAGAAAGGGAAAACATTTTGGCGAAAAGGCCGACGCCGAGCCAAAAGGGATCAAAAATAAAACGAGGTTCTGTCTCGGAAGTATACAAATTTTTGAAAAGGAGATGGCCGTCTTTGGCTTGTTCAATCCAGGAATAATAAACGGGAGTGTCTCGAGAATTTGTTGTTTGCAAGCCCCAAAAGATGGTGTCTCTGGGGGCAGCAAAAATTCCTACCATGTTTGGCAAGAAAGTTATGATAATAATAAGTGCGCCCAGTATCGCGACAAATTTCCATTCCTTTGTACTAATTTCGGGCATGGGTTTTTTTTAATCGCCAGATTTCTTTTAAATATCCGAGAGAAACTTTTATAAAGCTTACCCGACTTTTACGGCCGATTTTTTTGTGTTCAGTCCAGACGACCGGTACTTCTTTGATGCGATAATTATTTTTCTCTGCCAGAACTACCATCTCTGTATCAAAAAACCATTCATTATTTTTTATTTGCGGTAAAATGCTTTGAACAACGCGACGGTTTACAGCTTTAAAACCGCAAGGGGCATCTTTTATTTTCAGACCAAGTGCGAAATGGAGGGCAAGGCGGTAAACTCGAGAAATAAATTTTCTAAGCAGCGATCTATTAACTCTAGAATTTTTATGAAAACGCGCGCCGGCAGCGAGATCAAAATTTTCCTGGCCAATCGCGGCGATTAGCGCGGGTAGGGAAGAAAGGTTGGTTGCTAAATCCGCGTCCATAAAAATATAGACATCAGCATCGTTCGTTTCCCAGGCGGCGCGGATGGCCCGGCCTTTTCCTTTTTTCGGGATATTTAAATATTTTATTTTTTCTAGATTTTTCTCTAAGTTTTTTCCGACTTCGCTAGTTCGGTCACCTGAATTATTGTCAGCAATAATAACTTGCCATTCTTCGGCGATATTGTTTTTTAAAAAATCATAAATTTTTTTGACGTTTTCTGCCAAAATAGATTCTTCGTTATAGGCTGGAACAGCAATTAAAATTTTCATTAGTATTTCCGAATCAATTTATAAATTTTTCCCTCATCATCTTTGTAAGCCATTTCAAAATTGCCATTACTTTTTAGATTATTTTCTAGGGCGATGTGGTCTTTATCCACAAAAACATATTCGGAATGAAAATCATTTTTAACAATTTCGGAAATGTTTGGCCGTCGGCCGGTCGTAATATCAACCCAAACTTTGTGTAGGTCTTTATTATAATCATACATAAAGGTTGGATCAAGGCCGGCGATATAATAATTATGAGTATTATAATAAAAAAGAGCAGGAAAATCGTCCCAATCATTATGGAAAACAATTGCCCCGGCGGGAGTATTATTTTTTAACCATTCGGCGACGTCCTGATATTTATAAATTGATCCGCCGGAAAGATAGAGCTGTTTTATTGACCAAATATTTCGTCCGGCGGTAAACGGCACCATAATTAAAATATAAAGAATAACTAGGCTTGAAAAAACTTTTCTCTTCTGCCGCCAAGCATTAATCGCGGGCAGATATTTTTTTATTAAAGAAAGGGGTTGATTTAAAACAAAAGCAGAGGCGAGCGTGGCGAAGGGAATGAAATATTCAACGTTGCGGCGGGAACGCAGAGTCAGCGCCAAGAAAAAAAGCGCAAGAAAAGTAAGAGTAATAATTCGAGTTTTATTTTTTGAATCTATTTTGGCAGGTTTTTCTTTACCAGCGAAATTTTTAAGAAAATTTATAAAAAATACGGCAAAAGAGAGGATCAATAAAATAAAAATAAATGAAGAGTTGGCAATAAGATCTCCTAAACCATAAGGATACCACTCTGCTCCGACGCCGATTTTGTCCTGATAATTGATAACGGCGATTTTTATAATTTGTTGCCAATAAAAAAATAAATTTTTAGGAAAAAACGGGTTTAGTACAACGCCAGCGACGAGCCCCCCGAAGCAAGCTAAAAATAATTTAAAGTTTTCTTTAGAAAAAATATTTTTAAAGAAATTTTTTATCAGCAATCTTATATTCTGAAAGGAATGAGCGGTGTTTACGATAGCCTCGGCAAAAATATAAAATAATGTCAGAACTAAAATTAACGGCCAGCCGCCGTAAGTCCAGACATAAATAAATGATAGGACGAAAAGCGGCCAGAGTTTTCGATGAAAAATAAAATAAAGTCCAAAGAGCAAAATTATGAGTGAAAAAGACGACGCCTTGGCTAAATTAATTCTAAAAATAAAAGGACTAGAAGCTAAAAGAATCAAACAATAAAAAATCGCGCCCTTGATTTGAAATTTTTTTAAAAACCAATAAAAAATTAAAATCAAAAGCGCGGCAAAAAATGCGGTGGCAAGTTTTATGCCGACCAGCGGATCTAAAAAGGTGACAAAAGGGACAAGTGCAACATGATATAAAAAATGGTGGTCGATGTAGTAATCTTTTAAAACAGTGAATTGCAGCCAAGGAAAGTCGGCGACAATTCCCTGGTCGCGGGTTAAAACCGCCATTTTGGCGTGGTAAAAAGAATCTGGATCGGGAAAGGTCGGAGAAATTTGAAAGTACGAAAAAAGAGAAAACGAAACGACGAAAAGTAAAAGGAATTTTAAGAGTTCGTTTTTTTTCATCGAGTAGCTTCCTCCTTTAAAATTTTTTGATATTTAGCCAAGTTGTTTTTTGAAAAAATCAACCCAAGGAACGGGAGAGGGGTCAATATTGTAAATCATTGCGAGATAAAAACTTAAATAGCTGCCGAGGGAAAGGATTTCGAAAGTTTGGAGAAGTTTATTTTTTTCCACCGGACGGTATTCAATAAAATTTATTTTATTTTTAGTGAGAACGGTTTTTAATATTTTATATCTTTTTTGATTTCGTGGGAGATAGAGGCCGGAATTTATAAGAATGAATTTTAGATTTTGTTTATTAGCCGCCGGATTTTTCAGCCCTTCCATCAAATGATGGTTTAATTCCGGTAGTTCAAAATAGGTAGCAAAATTTTTGGCATTCTCATTAATCTGATTTGCCATTATGTGGCCGTTGCCAGATAAAAATTCTGAAGCAACAATAATTGGGATTTTATTTTTAAGTGCCGATGAGATTTTTTCTACCTGGCGAGGTTTGTGGTCGAGCACCGAAACAACGGTTTTTATTTCTTGGTCGCTAATTTTAAGTAAACTACACTTAGCAAGAAGCCCAAGCTGGCCTATGATCGAATATCCAAGTCCCATGCGCGGTTGGTTTGAGGGATTGGAAGTTGGTTTAAAAATATAGGCCGGGTAATTGTTGGCGCGTAAAAAGTTTGCCAATTTTCCGCCAGTCGCGAGACCCAAGATTTTTGCTTTTCTATTTTTACCTTCGTGAGCTGCGGCTAAAGTTTCTTCAGTATTGCCAGAGTAGCTGGAAAGAATTAAAAGAGTTTTTGGGCCGACGTAAGCGGGGAGAGTATAACCGCGGACGATTTCAATCGGCGTTTTTAATTTGTCGGCAAAAAGCGATTGAATCAAATGCCCTCCAAGCGCCGAGCCGCCCATTCCCGATATAACAATATTTTCTACACTGCGATAGCTGGTTGGGATTTTTATTTCTTTAATATCCCGCCAGGCTTCAGCGCACTGTTTACCTAATAATTTAATAGATCCGAACAAGTTTGATTTGTCCAATTTTTTGATTTGTTGTGAGGTAATCATGATTATAATATCATTATTTTTATTTCTTTATTCTATCAAATTTACGATAAATAAAAAAGCCCGGCTCTCGGCCGGGTAAAAACGCGTAATTTTATCATTTATTCAATAATTTTTTTCGGCGGAGAAGTTTATGGTAGCCAATGGCAAAACGGTGGGCTTCGTCTCGAATTTGGAGCAAAATATCTTTGTGCAGCTCGGCGACACGGACGAGTTCTAAATTTTTAGGGTCGGCGATTAGTCGGTCTTGTTTGCGGTCAAAGCCTTTGGCGATACCCAAGACTGGAATTTTAATTTTTTGTTCAGATAAAATTTCTCGAACCGCGTTTATTTGTCCCCAGCCGCCGTCAACTAAAATTAAATTTGGCTGCGGCCACTCTTTGTGTGCCAGCCGCCGCGTCATTACTTCTCTTATCATACCAACATCATTTGGCGTATCTAATGTTTTTATTTTGAATTTCCGGTATTCATTTTTGTTTGGTTTTCCATCTTCAAAAATAACCATACTACCCGTGGCCGAAGTGCCGCTGATGTTTGAAATATCGTAACCTTCAATCCGGCCGAAAATATTGATGCCAGATTCCCGATTTTTAAATTTTGATTCTTCTTTGATAACAGCCACGTCCTGGATATGTTCTAGGGAAAAAATTTGATTACGAAGTCGCGCCGCTTTTTCAAAATCTTCTTCGCGGCTTGCGAGGGTCATTTCTTTATTTAAATTTTTTATAATTTTTTCTTTTTTACCTTCAAAAAATAAAATCAGATGGCGGATAAGGCGGCGATAATCTTTCGCGGAAATAAGATCGGCGCAGGGAGCTGGGCATTGTTTCAAATGGTAATGAAGGCAGGGGCGTTTTGGCAGAGTGGCACAATCGCGGAAGGGAAAAATTCGCCGGCGCAAAATGCCCAGCGCGGCACGGAGCGAGGAGGCGCTTGTGTATGGTCCAAAAAGTTTGGAAATTTGTTTTTTTTCGCGCGGGGTCATCCGTTCCAATTCTAAACCTCGTAGTAAGATGATCCTTGGAAATTTTTCTTTGGTAAAAGCCACGTATAAAAATGATCTATCGTCTTTTTCTTTAACATTATATTTTGGCAAATATTTTTTTATCAAATTAGCTTCTAGGATTAGAGCCTCAATCACGGTGGGCGTTTTTTTAAAATTAATATCCGCGATTTCCCCAACTAATTTTTCAATCCTAATATCATGAGGCCGGTCAAAATAACTTCTGACGCGGTCATGGATAGAAGTAGCTTTCCCAACATAAATAATCTTGCCCGCGGCGTTTTTCATTAAGTATACGCCCGGAGTTTTGGGAAATTTTTGTATTTTATTTTTTAAGTCGCGCATGGAGGTTGCCCCGTTAGAAGTCCTTGGAAAAAATTTTAATTAAAATTTTTTCGGAAGCAACGAGGTGAAATAAAATTCTCGCCATCTATTTAAGTAAAGCGTCTCTTAAATAGAGACAGACTTCTAACGGGGTTGACTTTTTTATTTTTTTGTTTCAAGATAAAGTCGCGAAAGGAGGACGCAATGATGATCGGTCACCTCAAGGAGGAACTGAACGGCCCCGGGAGATATGTCTTTGGAATCTGGGATGGCACTGCCGGTTGTTACATCGGCGGAGCCGAGTGGATTGCTATCGTAACAGACGATCGTCAAAAGATGGCTGTGCGGCTTCAGGGAACGATTGACTTTTTTTCGTCGCAGGGATGTGACGGCGTGTCGAGTGACGTGCAGCGGATTATGACGCGCTACGGCGTCTCTCTATCGGAGAAGCTGAAGGTCTATCGGACCGCGAAGTGAGCCTTGGCAAACTTGCCCAGGCTCTTTTTTTATTTTTTACTCAAGACTTTTTTCAAATATTGTCCGGTGTATGATTTTGGATTTTTTGCCAATTCTTCCGGCGTGCCGACTGCGATAAGTTGTCCGCCGGCGTCGCCGCCATCAGGCCCTAAATCAATAACCCAATCTGCTGTTTTAATAAAATCCAAATTGTGCTCGATAACGATAACTGTATTGCCCAAACTAACCAAGCGATGTAAAACTTCCAGCAATTTTTCCACGTCAGCATAATGCAAGCCAACAGTCGGTTCATCCAAAATATAAATTGTTCGGCCGGTAGAACGCCGGGCGAGTTCAGCGCCAAGTTTAATTCTCTGAGCTTCGCCGCCGGATAAAGTCGTCGCGGCTTGTCCAAGCGTTAAATATTGCAAACCAACTTCGCGGAGAATTTTTAGCCGATCATAAACCGGAGGGATATTTCGGAAAAATCCTTCAGCCTCTTCAATTGTCATTTGCAAAATGTCGTGGATATTTTTTTCTTTATATTTTATGGCTAAAGTTTCCCGATCAAAACGAGTTCCCTTGCAAACTGGACAGGTAACATAAACTGCCGGCAGAAAATGCATTTCAATTTTAATTAAACCGGCGCCTTCGCAATTTTCGCAGCGTCCGCCCGGCACGTTAAAACTAAATCGTCCCGGTTGGTAGCCGCGGGCGCGGGATTCGGGCAATGCGGTGAAAAGTTCACGAATGTGCGTCCAGGCACCGGTATAAGTTACCGGGTTGGAGCGCGGCGTGCGGCCGATAGGAGATTGATCAATCACAATAACTTTATCTAAATAATCTAATCCTTCAATCCGGGCATGTTTTCCGATTTTCCAATTGGTATGATTTAGTTTATTGGAAAGCTCTTTATAAAGAATGTCATTTACGAGTGTGCTTTTTCCAGAGCCAGAAACGCCCGTCACGCAAACAAATCTTTTGAGCGGAATTCTAACATCAATATTTTTTAAATTATTTTCCGTCGCCCCGACAATTTTTAATTGGCCGGAAGAAAAATATTTATTTTTTTCGTCAACGTGTCGGCGTTTTTCCGGAATTTTTATAAATTTATCACCGCGCAAATACGCCGCGGTCAGAGAATTTTTGTCTTGTAAAACATCGGGCATCGGGCCAGCAGCGACAATTTCTCCGCCGTGCGTTCCGGCGCCGGGGCCGAGGTCAACTAAATAATCAGCCATCCAAATTGTTTCCGGATCGTGTTCCACGACAATCACCGTATTACCGATGTCGCGCAAATTCGCGAGGGTCGCCAATAATTTTTCATTATCTTTGGGATGGAGACCAATGGTCGGTTCGTCCAAAATATAGAGCGCGCCAACTAAGCGCGAGCCAACTTGCGAAGCGAGACGAATGCGTTGGGCTTCACCGCCGGAAAGAGTGCCGGCCGTGCGGCCAAGCGTTAAATATCCCAAGCCAACATTTAACATAAATTCCAGCCGGTTCATTATTTCTTTTAAAACAGTTTCCGCAATTTCAAGCTCGGTGTCATTTAATTTTTGCGTGGCCGTTTTTGATTTTTCTTTGCCAGCCAAGGCGGTAAAAAAATCGCGCGCCTCTTCAATAGACATTTTTGTCACTTCAACAATATTTTTTTTGCCAACCAAAACATGCAAACTTTCTTTTCTTAGTCTGTCTCCGCCGCAATCAGGACAGGGTTTTTCTGAAAATAAAGATTCAATACCAAGCCCATGGCATGTTGGGCAGGCGCCATAAGGACTGTTGAACGAAAAAAGTCGCGGTTCAATTTCCGGAAAAGAAAAACCATCATCCGGACAAGAATATTTGGAAGACATTACAATTTCGTCGCCATTATCTAAAATAACTGTCGCGACTCCCTCCCCATGCTTTAAGGCTGTTTCCATGGCTTCGGCCAAACGCGCGCGCAGACCTTTATTATTTTCGAGCGGCCAGCCGAGCGTGATTTTGTCCACGACTAAATCAATGTTGTGCTGCTTGTAGCGGGCAAGAACAATTTTATTTCTAAGTTCTCTAAATTTTCCATTGACGCGCACTTCAGAAAATCCATCGTTATATAGATTGTATAGCAATTGATAATATTCGCCCTTTCGGCCGCGAACAACCGGCGCAAGAATCGTAAGGTGGTCGCTAAATTTTGTCGTAGGATTTTTATCCTGTTCATGAATTTCCGAAGTTTTTTTCAAAATCAAATCAACCATTTCCTCAACAGTCATTTTTTTAATTTCTTTTCCGCAGACTGGACAATATGGTTTGCCGACGCGCGCGAAAAGCACGCGGAGGTAATCGTAAATTTCCGTGATGGTCGCGACCGTGGAGCGGGGATTGGCGCTGTGGGCTTTTTGGTCAATAGAAATGGCCGGCGACAATCCTTCAATTTCATCAACATCGGGTTTATCCATCTGACCCAAAAATTGCCGGGCGTAAGCCGAGAGTGATTCCACATAACGCCGTTGGCCTTCGGCAAAAATGGTATCAAAAGCCAGGCTGGATTTTCCTGAACCGGAAAGTCCGGTGAAGACCGTTAATTTGTTTCGCGGAATTTCGAGAGAAACATTTTTTAGGTTATGTTCTCGCGCGCCTTTTATAATTATTTTATCTTGCATATATTGTTGACATTTTTTAATTTATTTGGAATAATTTTGTTATACGGTTTTGGTTTGCCACTTCGGCGAACCACCGTCCGAGGAAAGAAGGAGGTGGGAAGAACGGAGATGGAGAAGCGGTTCTCGCGGTTCGGCCTGCTGGACAAGGGCCAAGCGACGGCGCAGTCGGCGTGATGCGGTGATCCCGCTGGAGGTGAATGTCGGGGCACCCCTGACACGGGACGGAATTTCGTCGGTCAGCGGCTAACGGCCGCAACAGAAATGTGAGCCGGCGGGAAATTCTGGCAGCTCCGCAAGTCAAACCTTTCCTATGGCCCCGGGACGTGCTTCGGCGCGTTTCGGGGTTTTTTTAATTCTTTAATTTCATCCCGTAGTAATGCCGCCAGTTCGAATTCAAGCGCTTGCGCCGCGGCCTTCATTTGTCCTTCCTTCTCTTTTATAATTTCTTCAATATTTTTTCCTTTTTCGCCGATAACATCCAGATCCAAAATATTTTTAACTTTTTCTTTTGAAATTTCTTCGCCGACAATATCTTTTATTTTCTTTTGGATCGTCTTCGGAGTGATGCCGTGTTTTTTGTTATATTCCGTTTGTCTTTTTCTTCGGCGTTCGGTTTCGTTGATGGCGCGTTCCATTGAGCCAGTCATTTGATCGGCATAAAGGATAACTTGGCCGCGAACATTGCGGGCTGCTCGCCCGATTGTCTGGATGAGTGAAGTTTCACTTCGCAAAAATCCTTCTTTATCCGCGTCTAAAATTGCGACAAGCGTCACTTCCGGTAAATCCAGTCCTTCGCGCAATAAATTCACACCAACTAAAATATCAAATTTTCCTCGGCGGAATTCAGTCAAAATTTTTATCCGGTCCAATGTTTGCACTTCGCTATGAATATAATTAACTTTGAATTTTTTCTCCGCGAGATATTCGCTTAAATCCTCGGCCATTTTTTTGGTTAGAGTTGTGACAAGGACGCGTTCGTTTCGTTTCACGCGATCGGCGATTCGTTCCATCAAATCATCAACCTGGGATTTTTCATCTTTGTTTTTTGGTGTGATAGGTTTAACAATAATTTCCGGGTCAATAAGGCCGGTTGGCCGGATTATTTGCTCAACGATTTGTCCACTTTTAGTTAATTCATAATCAGCCGGCGTGGCTGAAGTATAAATTGTCTGTGGCACTCTTTTTTCAAATTCACTAAATTTCAGCGGCCGGTTGTCGGCGGCGGAAGGCAGGCGAAAACCAAAATCAACCAACGCCCGTTTCCGCGAAGCATCGCCTTCGTACATTCCGGAAAGCTGCGGCACGGTGACGTGTGATTCATCAATTACCATTAACCAATCCTTATTTTTTCCAAAATAATCGAGCAAAGTTTCTGGCGGTTCGCCCGCGGCGCGGCCAGAAAGATGCCGTGAGTAATTTTCAATTCCGTGGCAGTAGCCGACCTCTTTAATCATTTCCAAATCATAATTTGTCCGACGTTCCAATCTTTCCGCTTCAAGCAATTTTCCATTTTTATTAAAATATTCCAAGCGGTCTTTTAATTCCGCTTTGATAGTTTTGAAAGCTCGTTCGCGTTCCGGGCCGAGGGTGACAAAATGTTTGGCTGGAAAAATCCAGACGTCGGTCGGTTCATCTTTTATTTTTCTTGTCACCGGATCAATAGCAAAAATTTTCACGATTTTTTGTGCGCTTGATTCCACTCGATAAATAATTTCTTGGTTCACGGGCATTATTTCTAAAGTTTCGCCACGCAAACGAAACTCGCCACGCTTTAAATCGGAATTTGTCCGATTGAATTGCATGGTGATGAGTTGGCTTAACAAATCAGTGCGGGTGATAACTTGATCTTTGGCCAAATGTAAAACTATTTTTTGATAAGTTTCCGGAGCACCCAAGCCGTAAATGCAAGAAACCGAAGCGACAATAATCACGTCGCGTCGTGTTAAAAGCGCCTGGGTCGCGGCGTGGCGGAGGCGATCGATCTCATCATTGATCATCGCTTCTTTTTCAATATAAGTGTCGGTCCGCGGCAAGTATGCTTCGGGCTGGTAGTAATCATAATAAGAAACAAAATATTCCACGGCATTGTCCGGAAAAAATTCGCGGAATTCATTGCAAAGTTGCGCCGCCAAAGTTTTGTTGTGAGCAATAACGAGCGTGGGTTTATTGATTTTCGCGATAACATTCGCCACGGTAAAAGTTTTTCCTGAACCAGTGACACCCAAAAGTGTTTGATGGGCGTGATTTTTTTTCAAACCATTAACAAGTTCGGCGATTGCTTTGGGCTGATCGCCGGCGGGTTTAAATTTTGATTTTAATTTGAATTTGTCCATATACGCAAAAAATCCCCCAAGATTCCTCCTCGCTGGGAGGAGTGGGGCGCGTCTGTAAAGAAACGGCTGTCTAGCCGTTTGTTATTGTGAAGCCATCATAACATGGACTGAGCCTATTGTCAACTCGTACTTGACAAATGATATTTTCTGGCCTAAGATGGGTAATCACGAACAAAAAGGGAGGGAAGGGAGGACTGATCGTGAGTGAAGAAACGAATGGTTGCCAGGGTAGTGAGCCCGTGGTCGAGGACAGATCTGAAAATTGCGTCCCTGGCGTCGAAGAAGACGGGGGAAGCAGCGAAAGGCAGTGCGATACTCTTGAGGGTTTGACGCAGTCGAAGGCGCTTGCCGCTTTTCTCGGGCAGCTCAAGATTGTGGAGATCCCTCCGGGCGGACGCCTTTACCAAGAAGGCGACCTCATCTCGCAAGTCTGCTACATCGTGAGCGGCAGGGTCGAAGTCAAGGCGACCGGTGAATTGATCGCCACAGTAGAAAAGGGCGAGCTGCTTGGGCTGGAAGAATTTCGTTACCGCAAGGAGAGCCCGAAATATACCCAAGAAGCGGTAGCTGTTCTGCCAACCTCGGTTGTCTGGCTGGATAACGAAGGCCTAAGGACAGTCTTGGACTTGAACGCGGATTGTTTGGCGGCCTACGTTCGGCTACAGGCCAGAGTGAAGAGGGCGATCGAAAAGAAGCTCGGCCAGCTCAAGATAGACAAGAGCAAGCTGGAGGTTAGGGTTGCCCGACTGGGGGTAGCTTTGGGAGCAACCCAGGAGCAGCTCGTCAAGCTGCAAAAGCCGCCGCAGCCGCCTCCACCGCCGCGCAAACCTCTTCCATCAACAGCACTTCTTGGAAAGTTGGATGAAGCGCGTCGGGTTATTCGCGAGATGGGCCAGCTTTTCGTCGCGAGGGCCACAAACCTCAAGAAACTGCTCGTGGCTTTGCACGAGTTCGCCACGAAACATCCAGACTGGGCCAAACAGGAGGATTTCGTCGCGTTCAAGAAGAGCTTCGAAGGGCTTGTAGAACGTGATTCTCAATTCAAGGTGCCGTGAAGCGGCACGAGCCGGACACTTTCAAGAGGTGTCCGGCATTTTATTTTATAACTTAATTATTAAATTTTTATAAAAAAATTCTGCCGCGGCTTGTGGCTTTGGCAGAATGGTGAAAACGATGGCGGCTGCTCGAGTTCGTTACCCGCAGCCGATTGGCGGGCACTTCACGGCAGTCCAGATTCCGAGGTTGTCGCCACTTGGCGAAACGATCGCTTCGCCCGTGACGTGCGTCTCGTCCGTAAAATGGCCGACGTAACTTGTGCTGCCCGACGAGAAATTGATTTGCCGGCCATGGATCGTTGGCTCGTAGTAACTCGAGATGGCAGTAATGTCTCGGCCAGTTTGGCTGGCGTAGACGGCGACCGGAAAGGGGAAAGTTGCCCCGCTTAGTTCCCAGGCGCCTTCAGCGTTGATGACACTTTTCACGATGTGCGGCGCACTGCAGACTTCCGGTTGGCAATCAACACAGCCTGCATCAATCGCCTCGCAGTCGTTCGTCACGCAAGCTGTGACAGTAGCCTCTGGTTCTGTATCACCGCCGAGGTCAAGAATGTCAGCCGTGGTTTGGACGAGCGTCATGGCTTCTCGCCGCGTTTCGATTGACGCTTCAATGGGTGCGAGACTCACAAGCGACGAATCGGAAACGCGCCACTCCACGTCCTTGATCAGGATTCCATCGGAATTGTAGACGTAGGCGTGGAGTTTGTAGGCGTCGGCGTTCGTGGTGTCGCCGGTTGGCACGGGAGAAACGTTGGCTTCCGTGCTCGGAGTGCAATCCGAGACGATCGCCACAGCCATGGCGACACTCGAGTCGTTGGGACAGCGTTCGATGAACTCGTTCCGGCAGCCGAGCGCCATCACGAAAAGAACCGCAATCATCATCTTCGTTTTCATCTGTATCCTCCTTACTGATTTTATTTTAACAAACTAAAAATAAATTTCAAAATTTATAAAATAAAAAAAGGGGCTTCCGCGCGGCGTTACGAAACACCTTGCGGAAGCCCTTGGTCCCTTGGGAGTTATCCTCCAGATTTCTCCTTTGAATCTCTCCCGGGAGTCCTTGGTCAGGCGCCCTTGCCCAACCTCATCGGGGAGTTAACCCCGTCTGGTAGCCCGTTTTTTCCCATCGGGCTCGGGGCGGCATTTTTAGACCGGAGTGACTGACATGCTAGCCAGCACGCGATCTTAACGAGGTAACCGCCGCTTTTCACTGCGTTTACGGCGCCGCGCTTGTGACGGCGATTGCAGCACCCCGACGGGTCTGCTGATTCTGGTCTTGGGGCGCATTCCATTTTGTCCCCAAAACTCTGGTTGCCCGTCCACCAGGGATCAGACGATTTATATTGCCGCGCCGTCTGCCAGGGCGCTTTAACCCTCCGCTCTGATCTCCTTCCCTTGGTAGCGAAGATGTGGAGCCGCCGGTTATCTACCTCAATCGAAGCACGGCTCCGATCGCGCCGTTTTGCGGGCACTGGTTATCTCCGAGCTCAAACCAATCCCGCCCCCGGGTAGACGAATTTATGTCCGCGCCAGCCTACCTTTGGCGCTCTGCCGATACATCCCCGTGCCACCACCTCCTTCTGTGAAGAAAAACAAATTATTTATTTATCTTCATAGAAGGAAATAGGCGCAGAGAATTTTTAAGGTTAGTATAGATCTATTTTTTTGTCAAGAGTTTCGGAAAAAACAAAGAAAGGCCACTTGGCCCTCCTTGTTAATATATTTTAATATTAACTTTAAGAACAGCAGGAACAGCCTTTTAATCTCTTCGTGTGCTTCCGCAATTCTTTGCCCTTTTTGGTATTTTTAAGAGCGTGTTTTGTTCTGGCTTTCGCCGCGCTATTTTGTCCCATATTATTTAACTATTAATGATTTAATGAATTAATTTTGTCATATTGTCGGTAAGTCGTCAACTCCATTGATTTTTTACGCTAAATTTTGTATAATTAAAGACAAACTAATTAATAAATTTAAACTATGGAAAACGCTTTAATTACGATAGGCATAATCGTGGTGGCGATTATTTTAGCTTCCATCCGCCAGGTCAACCAATACCAGCGGGGAGTGAAGTTCACGATGGGGCGATATTCTGGAATTATGGCGCCGGGTTGGCGTTTGGTGATTCCCGTTTTTCAAACCGCTAGAAAAGTTGATATGAGAATCAAAGCGGTTGATGTTCCGGATCAAGAAGCGATTACTAAAGACAACATTTCTGTTCGCGTGAACGCCGTGATTTATTACAAAGTCCGCGACGCGAATCAAGTAATTATTGAAGTAGAAGATTTTGGTTATGCCACTTCTCAACTTGCCCAGACGACGATGAGAAACGTGGTCGGCGAAGTAAATCTCGATGAGTTACTTTCAAGCCGCGAAGCCATTGCCGAGAAAATTAGAGAAATTGTTGATAAGGCCACAGACGCCTGGGGTATCGAAGTTCATTCCGTGGAATTGAAAGACGTGACTTTGCCGGAAGAAATGAAACGGGTCATTGGCAAACAGGCCGAGGCAGAAAGAGAAAAGAGATCAGTAATTATTAAGGCTGAAGGCGAAGTAATTGCCGCGGAAAATTTGGCCAAAGCCGCGAATACTCTAGCAACTTCCGACGGTGCGTTGCATCTTCGAACCTTAAGCACGATCAATGATGTAAGTTCTGACCAATCCAACACAATTGTTTTTGCTATACCGCTTGAAATTTTGAGAGCGTTTGAGAGGATAGGAAAAAAAGATAAAGATCAGGCGTAAAAATTTTTAGAAATAAAAGGTAGCCCCACGAAGGCTGCTTTTTATTTTGCAAAAGATATTGACAAAAAGAGTCGGAGGTGTTAAAACAAAAACGGTGAGGCGACTGTGTCCTTGGCTTACTACGTAAGACCGGGGCGGTCGAGGACCAAGCCGCGCGCGGCTAACTCACGAGGGCGGATCGGATGTGGTCCCGCGACTCCTCCACGACGGGGTGTGCAGTTCTAGACAACCTGCCCCCCGTCACTTTTTTTTATCAAAAAAACGCTCCGATCACCTCGGGGCGTTTTTGTTTAAAAATTTATTTTATTCCGCGTTCGTTAAAAAAATCAGTGTAGTGTTTGTCTAGAGAAATGACGTGGCGCAAAAGCCAGTCTATGGCAAAATCGGAAAGATCGTGGGCGATTTTTTTTACGTCCGCGTTCGGACTTTGCGCTTTGGCTAAAAATTCTTTTATTGTTTCACGATAGCGATTATGTTCGGCAACGTGAAGTTCTTGCTCGGGAAATTTATATGCTTCAAAATAAGTTTCTTCAGAGGAAAAGTGGAGTGAGGCGTAATTGCTAAACTCAATTAAGCTCATTAAGATTTTTTCCTGACTGACCCCGTCCTGAATAGAGAGGACATCAATCTGATTTGCGAGATCGATATAACGTTTGTGTTGGTCGTCAAAAGTTTTTACGCCGACGCTGTAATTTTCGTTCCAAATAAAAGGCATATTTTTAAAATAAAGTTTTATTATCAAGCGAGCGATGATAACATGAAGTATTGATTAAAATTTATCACTTTATATATTTTTTGTAAATAAAAAAACCTTGACAAATTTTTAGAAAAATATTATTGTTTATAGTCCGAATTGGTTTTGGCACGCAACCCATTCCTGGAGAAGGAGGAGAGGATGGACAAGAGGTTCACGGATCTGACGCGCGAGGGAAGGATTCGACTGAGGGACTTCCTCCTGGCGCACGCCGAGAAGGGCGAGGAGGTCGTCGCGATCAAGGAGGTACCGGTCGAAGGGAGGGCGCGTGTGGCCTTCGAGGAAGGCGAGCTCATCTGCGTTTCCCCCGTCTTCGTGGTCGAGGCGACCAAGAAGGAGATCTGGGTGTGCCACGCGTGGGACACCGAAGGGATTGTCCTCTGCCCCGATTACCCCTGCATCGTGCGGGTGTAGCGCCCGCGAACAGCACAACCAATCTGGCTCCTGGCCACCTGAAACATGGTGGCCTTATTTTTTTATAATTTATTTATCAAACGAAAACAGGTCGTCAATTTTAACGCGCAGAACTTTCGCTACGTCGTGAGCCAAGCCGAGCGAGGGATTGTATTTTCCTTGTTCCAAAAAGACGATCGTTTCTCGCCGGACGCCAACTAATTTCGCGAGATCTTCCTGCGTGAGGTTGTGTTTTATTCTTAATTCTTTAATTTTATTTTGCACGTTGGTAATACTTAAAAATAAAACTATAAAGAAGCATCAAGCCGCAAACGGCATAAGCCAGAGTTGAACCAACCAGTTCAAAATCGGGCCTGTCTTTTTTTAGAGCGAACAAAACTAAAATTATTACGCAGGAAATGGCGGAGAAAATAGTCATCGCGTATCTCGCGGCGTTTCCGGCAATTTTATAATCTCTCTCATCGGCCAAGACTTCGTTAACTTTTTTCCGCATAAGTAGGAGAAAAATTAGGGCCGTGATTACGGCCGCGATTGGCACGAGGTAATTGCCGGCCGCGACAAAAGAAGAAACTACGCCGGCCAGCAGCATAACTACTATCAGGCGATAAACCAGGAATTTTTTTGCAGTCATAAGTTTTATTTAATATTTAACCTCTAATTCTATGTTACATATTTCTAACATACTTGTCAAGTGGATAAAATTTATTATAACCATTTTAAAATAAAACAAAAACGCCTCCGATTTACTGGAGACATTTCAAATTATTTTTTTAGCCAGCGTTTTACATTTAACAATTAAAATTCAACAGTTAGTAAATAACCACGGCTTTTTTATCAAGCAGCTCCCAGTTTTTTAAAAAATCTTTTACCGTTAATCTTATCTCGCCGTAAATAGGATCTAAAAGGATCATTAATTTTGGATTGTCCGAGTTGCCGGTAAAACCAATTAATGTCCGAGCATGTTCATCCAGCTGGGCATTAATAATTTTTCCTTCGGGAGTTGTCCAAGATATATCTTTGGTTCTGCCAACTATTTTTCCCCAAACTACGATCGGATTATTATTTGTTAATTCTGTTATCAAATCATTCAGCGTTCCGTTGGCAATAATTTTTGCCGATCGGTATTTTGAAGCTAGATCATAAATCGGTTGTTCGTAAACGCCATAGCCGGTATTTGGCATTGCACCGTCGATGTTGCCGACAAAACCTAAATTAGGATCGCCCCAGATATTATTTTGATGGCGCGGCTCCGGATCGGAAATAGGCAACTGCTGAATTAATTCGCTTTCCGTAACTTTTATTCCTTTGTAGTTTAAGGCCATCAGCAAGGAAGCAATTTCACAAGAGAGCGCATGTTCCTGGCGGTGGTAGGGGACAGCTAGATCAACCGCCGGTTTAATTGGTATAATAACGCGTTCAATCTGGTAGTAAATTTTTTTGACAACACTTACTTTCCCCTTAACACTATCTATCGTCAGCTCAAACACCAACCAGGCAATCAATAAAACAACTATCACCAGTAATAGCAAAAGACGTATTTTTTTTATTTTTTTAAACATAGTGGTTAGATGTTATAAAAATCAAAATCTTGAGGTACAGATAAGGCGTCCATGTTCATTTTATTGTTTTTCTCAAAATTACATTCCATTATGATATTACAGGCTTTTCTAAAATCATCATATAAATCTTCAGCCACCAGTATAAGTTGGCCATTAACTATTTTGAGGTGATAATTGCCGTATCTTTTTGCTTCTTCTCTGTGTGTTAGACCGATATTGTGTTTGGGTAATAATGCATGGGTCATGCCATTTCGAAGAGAGTCACATAGATTAAATTGGCTATTAAACGGAATGTATTTTGGCATGAGCTCATTTATGGCCATGTTGAAGTGAATTGCGGAAAAGCCGCTCTGCTGCCAAGATCTATTTTCGTCTAAACATTTACCGAGAAATTCTATTCCGATTCCAATTAAAACAAAAGACAAATAAGGATATTTATAAGAAATTTGTCTGTATTGTTCTAGAAAAGTGATTCTGATAAATTCTTTTGGCAACATAAGATTTTTTTATAATTTCGTCTGGCTGGTTTATTATACGAACTAGTATATTTTAATTATACTCTATTTCCCAAAACCAAAACACCTCCAGCAAAGGAGATGTTTTAGTGGGGTCGCGTAGTGGAGGTTGTTAGAACTTTTTTCGGGGATAAGCAATTTTCCATTCCTTGCTTGGAGGAATATCTTGACAGAAAAATTTTTGTATGTTAATTTAACCTGTCCATCCGAAATTAAGGTCGGTTGAGGATAAGGAGGGCAACATGAGGCTCCGTGAAGTGCGAATCGGGATGCGGGTGAAAGTGACGCGGCTCGGAAGCACGGAAGGCATGGCCGTTAAGCCAAAATATCTGCAGGCACGCCGACTTGGCGCTCGCGGCAAGATCATGAACTACATCGCCGGCCACGGTGGCGATTGTTGGTGGATCCGGCATGACGACGGAACGATCGGCGGCTACGGCTACATGGAATTCCAGCGCGTCCGGTCAAAGCGTCGGACCGGGGAGCGGACCAAGTAGCCGCATACTTCACGCAGTTAGACCTCTGCAGAACAAAAGGTCTTTTTTTTATTTCCCAAAACCAAAACACCTCCTTTTAGAGAGGTGTTCTAGTGGGGTGGCTACTGGGAGTTGAACCCAGGCTAGCGGGACCACAACCCGCTGTTCTACCGTTAAACTATAGCCACCATTAAATTCTGGTGACCCCAGCAGGAATCGAACCTACATCTTCACCTTAGAAGGGTGTTGCTCTGTCCATTGAGCTATGGGGCCGTAATGCGAAAAAAGTATTTTTTATTTTAACAGAAATTTTTGCCGCTGTCAAGAATCTTTATTTGCCGCGTTGGCGGCCGTGAAAACTTTTATGGACGTCACGGAGTTGTTGATTTGTAATATGCGTATAAATTTGAGTTGTTGTAATAGATGAATGGCCGAGCATGGCTTGGACCGAACGGATGTCGGCGCCATTCATTAATAGATCAGTGGCATAAGAATGACGCATAGTGTGCGGCGTAACTTTTTTTGTGATGCCGGCAATCTTGGAATATTTTTTCACAAGCCGTTCCACGCTCCGGGGAGTGAGAGCTCCTTCACTCTCGTGCGCTCGGTCATGGGAAACAAACAAAAATGGTGAAACATCTTGGCGTCCCTCTAAATATTGTTTGATCCAGAATTTCGCCTGGTTTGATAAAAAGACTATGCGCGGTTTGTCGCCCTTGCCGCGAACCGTGAATTCTTCTTTTTTCAAATTGACTTGTTCCTTTTTTAAATTTGCCAACTCGGAAACGCGGAGTCCCGTAGAAAAAAGCATTTCCACAATGGCCTTATCTCTTTTTTTGATAATTTCTGGCGACTCGGTCAAGGTCGGCGCTTCAAGAATTCGTTCCAAATCAGATCCTTCCAAAAAATCCACCACACGTTCGGGCATTTTTCCCAATTCAATTTTTTCCGCCGACATTGTTTTGATGTCGCGCTTGGCCAGATATTTCAGAAAAGCTCGGAGAGCGATCAGATGGTAATTTTGAGTATTTTTTTTCAGGGTGCGGCCGTGCTCGTCGGCAAAACGATTTAGCCAAAGCCGGTATTGCCGGACTTTTTCCTGGGTAATGCCGGAAGGGGAAGTGTCTCCCGCCCATTCGTTAAATCTTTTCAAATAAAAATCATAATTCCGCACAGTTTTGGATGAACGGTTTTTTTCTATTTCCAGATATTCAAGAAATTGGGTTATTAGATTGTTGAGGTTGGCCATAACGGATTTTAGTGTCGTACAATCTTATTATAGCGCAGCCTTGCCAAATAAAAAAGGCTATGATAATATGATTAAGTAAATTATTAATGACGGTTCGCTGGGCCAGGGATGGGTGGACTCGGCAACCCGTGACAAAAATGTTAGAAAAAAAAGCAAAAGACAAAATTATTGAAAAGTTTCGGATCCACGAAACTGACACAGGTTCTCCGCAGGTGCAAGTCGCCATTTTGACATCAGAGATTAAGGAATTGGTGGAGCACTTGAAAGAGCACAAAAAAGATTTCTCTTCCCGCCGCGGCCTTTTAAAGAAAGTCGGTGAACGGCGCAGGCTCTTGAAATATTTAGAAAGGGAAGACACAAAAGGCCACGCTGAATTGATGGAGAAATTAAAATTATAAAAAATTTTTAGACCCCTCCTTTATCGGAGGGGTTTTACACTTAAGGAGGAAAATTATGGTAACTTATAAAGAACAGCGCGTCGGAGTTTTTATCGACGTGCAGAACATGTATTATTCGGCGAAGAATCTTTACAATGCGAAAGTTAATTTTGGCAATATTTTAGAAACAGCGGTAGGAAATAGAAAATTAATCCGCGCCATTGCTTATGTTGTAAAAACAAAAACCGGCGAGGAAAAAGTATTTTTTGAAGCGTTAGAAAAATTGGGTCTTGAAACTCGTGAGAAAGAATTGATGGTTTATGACGGCGCGAAAAAAGCCGATTGGGACGTCGGAATTTGTATTGACTCAATCGCTTTGGCTGATCGGCTGGACGTGATCGTTGTGGTTTCCGGCGACGGAGATTTTATCCCGCTCGTGCAATATTTAAAAATGAATAAAGGTTGTCGGGTGGAGTCAATTGCTTTCCGGGAAACAACTTCCACAAAACTCGTGGAGACAGTTGACAATTTTGTAGATTTGAGCCAAGATAAAAGGCGCTACTTAATTAGCGGTCGGACAAAAAGAACGATAATTTAATTAAAAAAATAATAATTAAGAATTAATTTTTTGATCGCCAGACAAGTAGGCTTCTTCTGGATAACCAGAAGTCTAAAGTTTGGCGGTCAAACGAGAATTTTATGGTAAAAAAGTTTGAGTTGGAGTGGGGAGGGAAGAATCTAATTATTGAAACTGGAAAATTCGCCGGACAAGCAAACGGCAGCTGCACGGTGCGTTACGGCGATACGTTAGTTTTGGCCACGGCGGTAATATCGGGAAATCAAAGAGAAGGCATTGATTATTTCCCGCTCATGGTTGAGTACGAAGAAAAACTTTACGCGGCTGGAAAAATTAAGGGCTCACGTTTTATAAAACGCGAAGGCCGCCCGACTGACGAAGCAATTTTAACATCGCGGCTGGTTGATCGTGCAATCAGGCCGTTTTTTGATGACCGAATGAGAAACGATATTCAGGTTGTTGCTTCAACCTTGTCTTGGGATCAGGAAAATGATTCCGATATCCCGGCATTAATCGGCGCTTCAATTGCCCTTTCCATTTCCGATATTCCTTGGAACGGGCCGATTGCCGCGGTACGCGTTGGCCGGGTAAACGGAGAATGGGTTTTGAACCCAACTTACGAAGCGCGGAGCAAAAGCGCCATTGATATTGTTGTCGCCGGTACGGAAGAAAAAGTTTGCATGCTTGAAGCCGGAGCCAGTGAAGTTTTAGAAACAGATGTTTTAGAAGGAATAAAATTCGGCCAAAAGCATTTGAAAAAAGTTATTGAATTGATTGAAAATATCCGCGAAGAAATTGGCAAAACAAAAATTTCAATTGTGGAAGAAGATTTGGAAGCGGCTTCGGAAAAAGAAGGATTAAAAAATAAAGTTAAAGAGTTTGTCCATAAGGAATTAGCCGCTAAATTTTTTGACAGCAAAAAAGAGAATAAGGCTTCGCGCCAGGAAGTTTTGAACAAATTAGAAAACGACCTTGGAGAATATCTAAAGACAGAGGGAATCGGTAAGGATAAAAGAAAAGACGCGATGGGTTTTTTCTATGTTTGTATTGAAGAAGAAGTTAGCCGGGCGATTTTGGAAAGAGATGCGCGCGTGGATGGGCGGGCCCTGACTGAAATCAGGCCGCTTGCTTCCGAGATTGCGCTCTTGCCTCGCACTCATGGTTCGGGATATTTTACTCGCGGCGATACGCATGTTTTATCCGCAGTGACTTTGGGTTCGCCTGCTGAAGAGCAGACTTTAGACGGCATGGAGGTTTCCGGCAAAAAAAGATTTATGCATCATTATAATTTTCCTCCATTTTCAGTTGGAGAGGCTTCGCCTATGCGCGGACCCGGCCGGCGGGAAATTGGCCATGGTGCTTTAGCTGAACGCGCTCTTCTTCCGGTTTTGCCGAAGACGGAAATCTTTCCTTATACCATTCGCGTTGTCTCTGAAGTTTTGAGTTCTAATGGTTCATCTTCCATGGCTTCAACTTGCGCCTCAACCTTGGCTTTGATGGACGCTGGCGTACCGATTAAATCTCCTGTCGCGGGCATTGCCATGGGTCTCGCATCGGACGAAAAAGGAAATTTTAAAATTTTAACTGACCTTCAAGATTTAGAAGATAGCAAGGGCGGTATGGATTTTAAAATCGCGGGGACGAGAACGGGTGTGACCGCTATTCAGATGGATACAAAAACTTTGGGGTTAACGATGGAAATGGTGGAGAAAACTTTGACGCAGGGCCGGGAAGCAAGAATGGAAATTTTGGATGTAATAGAGAGCGCGATTGCCGCGCCGCGTCCGGAGCTTTCCCAATATGCTCCGAGAATTATCACCTTTAAAATCAATCCGGATAGAATCCGCGATGTTATTGGTCCGGGCGGAAAGATTATTAATGAAATTATTGACGCGACCGGCGTATCAATTGATATTGAAAATGATGGGACGGTAGTTGTCTGTTCATCTCAACCGCCAGCGCTTGATAAAGCCGTGGCTTGGGTGAAAAGTTTGACGCAGGAAGCTGAGGTTGGAGAAATTTATCAAGGTCCGGTGACGCGCATTTTGGACTTCGGCGCGTTTGTGGAAATTTTTCCGCATAAAGACGGGCTAGTCCATATTTCTGAACTTGCGCCATATCGCGTAGATAAAGTTACCGACATTGTAAAAATCGGCGATGTTGTCCGCGTAAAAGTTATAAAAGTTGATGAACAGGGGAGAGTTGATCTCTCCATCAAACGGCTGCAGGAAAATGGAGATAAAAATGGCGGACGCGACCAAGACAATACGCGACCGAGAAACGATCGTCCGAGAAGGTAATAAATTGGGAGGCATAATAATGTTTTTTGAATTCTTCAAAAAATTTAAAACAAAAACCTTGCTATTTGCGGCAGGGTTTTTGGTTCTCGCGGGACTAATCAGCCTTTCACTTTGGTTTTATTTTAGTTTTTTAAAAAGTGATGGGTTGTTTTTAGAAGTTGTCCCGGCCAAATCATCAGTCTATTGGCAAAGCGATTTTAGCAGGGGAGCTGACGATGTTTGGCTTTGGGCAACCACAAGAGCGATTCTCCCGGGGGAAGCGGCAAATCAGGCGAGGTTTTTGGAAGAATCTATTGCGCCAGAGGCAAGCAAGATTGGTTTTGCTATTTTGCCAGATTCCACAGATTTTATTTTCTTCGCCAAAATCGACGCCGGGGAATTTAATTTACAAAAAAGCAAGCTTGAAGAATTAAATTACCATTATATTTTTGAAGAAAATAATAGACTAATAATTTCAAACAGCAGGTCTGGTCTTGAAGCGGCGGTTGCGGTCTTAAGCCAAGAAGAAAAATCTTTTGCCGACGATAAAATGAAATTAATTTCTTTTAATGGGGCGAAACGACATTCTTCGGCACAAATTTATTTTGAAAAAAACTTTAAAGTAGATACTTTTCTCCCCCTACCGTGGTCTTCTGATTTTTGGTCAAGCAATAAGTTGATCATAGCGATGAAAAGAGGAGTAAAAGATGAATACAATATCGCCGATTTTTATTTTTTGGCCGTTTCGGATGACAAATATCTTAAAAATAATATGGAGAATGTTTTAAAAGATGATTTGGCTGTTCTTCTTCCCGAAATCAGAGAGAAGATTTTACCCGATAATACGGTAGTTAAAGAACTTTTGGCCAATCCTGACGCTTTTAAATTCCAAGAGAAGAAAATCGGCGGCTTTCCGGCCAGTTATCTTCCCGTGCCTGCCTTGAACCAAGAATTTTTTCTCGGGAAAGAGCGGCAAAAGACGATATTTGGAAATTCAGAAGAAATGATTCTTGATTTTTGGGCCAATTCGGGGCACAAACCAGATTATTACGGTAAAAATTTGATAGAAGCACTTTTAGACGGACTAAAATGGCTGACAGCTGATTTCGGAGGGGTTATTTTTGAGGTAAATGCGAGCAACGTACAAAATAAAGGTGATTGATGTGATGAATGGCCAAAAATATTTTATGGCATTGCTCTGCTGGGTATGCCAACGAGCTTAAATTTTGTATGTTGTGGATAACTTGTGAACAAGAATCTTGTTCTCTTGGGGATAAGTAGCTTCTTATTTTGGGCTTAGAAATGTTTTTTGTTTTAAATAAGCCAAAGTTTGAGGATTGACAAGAACGCTATTTTCGTGGTATAATATTTATAGAACATTAAAACCAGAGACGTTTGGCTGAGAGTCAGCCACATTTCTCTCTTCTCTACTCTTCGTCAGAGGTCTTCTGCTGGCAAGACCTGACCCTAAAACAAAAACAAAAATTACTTTTTTGGTGAGTTCCCCTCTGGAGTTCACCACAAGAATGGTAGAGGAGTTTCTCGCTTTGAAGTCAGCAAAAAGCGTTCCTTCCCCCAAGACCGGTATCTCTTTAATCCTCTCCGGAGGACAAAAGGGTGTGTCGAGGGGGCAACAAGGGCGCAACGGCCAATTATTAATTATATTATTAAGGGCGCAGTTGCGCCCTTTTAAAGTTGAAATGCTAAGTAGGATTAATACTTGAAAAAAATAACCTCTTCATATATACTTAATTTAAATAAGATAATATTAAAAAATTAGTGTCGCTAATCTCCAAATTTATGGCAGTACAAAATAATCTTGATAAGGAATTTTTAAAGAAAATCGAAGATCAACTTTTGGCGGAAAAAGCTCGTTTGGAAAAGGAGCTATCCCAATTCACTCAAAAGAACCCACACAACGCGTCTGATTACGACGCTGATTTTCCAACAATTGGCGATGCGGAAGATGAAAATGCCGCCGAAGTTGCGGTTTATGGCGATAACTTGACCTTGGAGAGAACACTAGAGTCGGCTTTGCGCGACGTAAATGGCGCCTTAAAGCGGATTGAAGATGGAACTTATGGAGTTTGTCGTTATTGTGGCAAGCCAATTGATCCAAAAAGATTAGAGGCCCGTCCGGCGTCATCTGCCTGTATGGAATGTAAATCAAAGTTTAGTAAATAAGGTTTTTAGAATGCCATTTTTTCGTAAAATAATGCTTATCAATTTTTTGGTAAGCATTTTGTTTTTTCTTGATCGTTTGACTAAGTGGTTTGCCTTGAAGATTCCCGAGGGGGGAGTTTTTTTGTTTTCGAAAAAGTTTATAGGATTTAATTTATACAAAAATTTTAATTTAATTTTTAATATTGTTCTTCCGGAATGGCTGATGTATAGCCTGATAGTTTTGATTTTAGCAGCTCTCGTTTGGCTTTTATTTAAAAATTACGCGCGGCAAAATATTTTCTTAATTTTTTCTTTGAGCTTAATTGTTGCCGGTGCGATGAGCAATTTGTTAGATCGGCTGTATTTTGGATTTGTGGTAGATTTCTTAAGTTTTTTTGATTATTCCATTTTTAATTTATCAGATGTTTATATTTTTAGCGGTGTTGGTTTAATTTTTATTGCAGAGTTTATTTTAAAGAGAGAAAAGATTAATAGTTGAAAAAATAAGGAGGTATGTCTTCAAAAATTTTATCTGCGGCGATTGTTGGATTAGACGCGGAACTTGTGGAGGTGGAGGCCGACATTTCGCCGGGACTTAGTCATTTTACGATAGTTGGTTTGCCGGATATGGCCGTGCAGGAGTCGCGTGAGCGGGTAAGGGCGGCTATTAAAAATAGTGAATTGCCGTTTCCCCGGACGCGCGTCACGGTTAATTTGGCTCCGGCCGATTTAAAAAAGGAAGGGCCGTCTTATGATTTGCCCATTGCCATTGCCATTCTTCTGGCTTCGAAATTTTTAAGATTACCGGCGGCGGCGAGTGCAAGAGAAACAGCCGGGGAAAATCTTGAACTTTTGCCGAGCACGAAAGCTGTGGCAAATCTCTTTTGTCCCCAATCTCTTTTTGTTGGCGAGTTGGCGCTGGATGGAATTTTGCGGCCGGTGAATGGAATACTGGCCATTGCTTCCGCCGCTCGGGCGAGGGGAATTAAAACTTTGTATGTTCCGGAAACTAACGCCCGAGAAGCAAGTTTGATCGAAAATTTGGAAATTTTTTCCGTAAAAAACATTTTTCAGTTGGTAGAACATTTGGCGGGAAAAAATTTAATTGCGCCGTTTTCTCGTGAGGAACCTTTTAATTTTAACGAGCCAGTCGGAAGTGATGAAGAAAATTTTGATATGGCATATGTGCGCGGACAAGAGTATGCAAAGCGAGCTCTGGAAATTGTCGCCGCCGGTGGCCACAACCTCCTGATGTCCGGGCCGCCTGGTTCCGGGAAAACACTGCTTTCAAAAACATTGCCGTCAATTTTGCCGGCGCTTACGATTGATGAGGCGCTTGAAGTAACAAGAATCTATTCCGTCGCCGGACTTTTACCGCCGGATTTGCCACTTATGACGCGACGGCCGTTTAGAAATCCGCATCACACGGCATCAAATGTCTCGCTCGTGGGCGGTGGAACTTGGCCGCGGCCGGGAGAAGTAAGTTTGTCTCATCGCGGAGTTTTATTTTTAAGAATCGTCCCGCAATTTATGCAAACAGTAGTATACTCATAAAACTACCAATACTCTCTGAAACCGATAGGAGACGGGAGGTTTTGGCCGTAAATCTGGGAATGCACGGCGCAAAAAGGACTTAGTGAAATTCTACAAAATTCGACAAAATTCGACAAAATCCGACAAAATCCGACTAATTAGGGTAAAATATTTTGGGTTTTAGGAACTAAAATCAGACAAAAGCAGACAAAAGCAGACACTTTTAGGGATAAATGTTGGGAATTTTACAAGTTTAGTATGGGACAGAACGTAACACCTTTATTAAAATCTAATTTTGCGGTAAAGTTAAATTGATTTTAAGAACAACTATGGCTCGCAAAATAAACTATGACAACTGGTCAAAGGAAGAATTAGCCAAAGAATTACGCCGTATTAAGGAAACAAAATACGGGCTTGTTTGGCATAGGGATTTGCCGGAAGAAAAAATTGACACGCTCATCAATCCTGACGCGCGCACGCCGAACGAAATGTTTCCGAATGAAATGGCCGGCAGGCCGTTTCCGATTTTGAAAGAAACCAAAGGCAAAGAGATAAACGGCGATAAAGGCAAGCCAGTAAATTTGCTTATTGAGGGCGACAATTATCACTCGCTAGCGGTTTTAAATTTCACGCACCAAGAAGCGATTGATTTGATATATATCGATCCGCCCTATAACACAGGAGAAAATGACTTTATATACAATGATAAAATGGTTGATAAGGAAGACCCCTTTAGACACAGCAAGTGGCTCTCTTTTATGGAAAAAAGATTAAAACTTGCTAAAAACCTTCTTAAATCTGACGGAGTACTTTTTGTGAGTATAGATGATAACGAACAAGCACCACTCAAATTATTATGCGATGAGATTTTTGACGACGGTCACTTTCTTGGAACTTTAACCTGGATTAATAAAACGAAACCAGTTAATTCGGGTAAGGCGAAATATCAAATACAGCAGAATACGGAATATATTTTTGCCTATTCAAAAACAAAAAGAGAAGATTTTCTCGGCTTTGATTTAACAAAACAAGGGGAAAGAAAGTATGCTCTCTCGGACCAAGGAGGCGACTACAGACTAATAGACATCGAGGATTCTGATCGCGGGAGAAAAAAACGGGACACAATGAAATTTGAAATTTTGGGAATTAAGCCGGGAACCGGCAAGCGTTGGAAAATTGGACAATTGGAAATAAACAACCTGATAAAGACGGGTAGAATTGTTAAAGTAGAAGGAAAAATAAAAAGGAAGATATATAGTTATGAGGAATCAGGATTTGTTGAAAATCCTTTTTGGTCACATCTTGAAGCCGTTGGTACTGCCGAAGATGGCAAAAAAGAGCTCTCGGATATTATTGGGCAGGATCATGGCTTTGATACTGTAAAGCCCGTAAATTTGATAGAAAGTTTACTGCAGCATTTTACGAAAAATGTATGCGTCCTTGATTTTTTTGCTGGTTCGGGGTCGACAGGTCAAGCAGTTCTTGATTTGAATAAAGAAGGGGGCAATCGGCGATTTATTCTTTGCACTAACAACGATAACAATATCTGCTTGGATGTCTGCTACCCTCGCTTAAAAAAAGTCATCAAGGGCTATAAAAATACCAAGGGCGAAAATATCGCCGGACTTGGCGGTAATTTAAAATATTATACTTGCGATTTTGTTGAGGCCGAACCGACTGACCAAAACAAACGAAAACTTGTGAGCGAATCAACGGAAATGCTTTGCATCCGCGAAAACGCTTTCGATCTAGTACAAGACGAAAGCGATTTTAAGATTTTTAAGAACGAAAAAAAATATCTTGGAATTGTTTTTTACGAAGAAGCGATTGGCGATTTTAAAAAAGCGATTAAAAAGATTAAAGGTCATTTTAACACGTACGTTTTCTCGCTCGGCGACGAGCCGCACGAAAAACAGTTTACTGATGTAAAAAGAAAAGTCACGCTCTGCGCCATCCCGGAAGTGATTTTGAAAGTTTATAGGGAGATTTTTAAATAAAAAATCGAAAATATGAGCAGACAACAAACAAATTCTGGACAAATAAGGAAAAAAAGAGAGGACACCCTAATCAAGAATATCGAGAAAAAGTATAATGTTGATTTTGGTGTACGCGATGATATGAAATTAGGCACTTACTTAAGGGAAAAAGGACTGCCGTCGCTTTCCAAAGCTATAGAAAAGGTAACAAAGGAATGATATATGATATCAGAAGCTTTTAAGAGAAATGTTTTATGGAATCTTGAACAAGTTGCTGTTCAGGTTGGCCATGCCGAAAAAGTTAGGACTAGAGCTAGAAGCGGATATTATAAAGCTGCTATAATTTTAGCCGCTGCTATCGTCGAAGCACTTGTGTATAAAATTTTAGAACAAAATAATACCCTGAAGATGCCGCTGGAAGATTGGCGATGTATTCGTTCAAATTTTTTGTCTCAGCGGTATAAAAGCGACAAAGGAGAGAGACTAAGTGTCTGTGAAAGAATAAGACCACAGTTTGAATTAAATAAACAAACGGATTTTAAAAAAGTTAATGAAGTATGTCTTGCTTTAAAGATATTTCCAAAAAAAATTTTTAAGAAAATAGAAAAAATTAGAACATTGAGAAATAAAATCCATATTCAGGGGCTAGATAATATAGATAGGAGTTATACAAAACATGAGCTGGAATTTATTTCGTCCGTAATGGATGAGTTACTTAGTAAAATAAAAGCATAGGCATTTAACATGAGGCATGGAAAAAACAATTAAACTATGTTGATTTAATTTAAAGATTATTTTTAAAAATAGCTTATATGAAAGAACCAATAAAAGAATTAGCTAATGTAGAGAATATAAAAGAAGATTTGATTAAAGAATTTGAGCGATCGTTAAATGAATTTAAGAAAAAAGTTGATTGTTTTATTTACCCGCTAATTATCCCGCCGCTTAATAGCATAGACGAAGATGTACTTTTCGAAGTTTTTCCTGATTTGAAGAAAATAGGAAAACAAAAACGTTTACACGTGCTTTTGTATTCATATGGAGGTGATGCCCACACAGCATTTCATATAGGTCGCCTTTTGCAAGATTATGCTACAGAGGAGTTATATATTTATATTCTGAGAGAAGCTAAGAGTGCAGCAACACTGTTAGCGAGTTCAGCTGACAAGATTATTTTTTCTGAAATTTCAGAATTGGGGCCGATGGATCCTCAGATTAAAGATTCCGAGGGAGGAGAAAGATTTAGTCCGCTTGCCATAAAACATGTTATGGATTTTTTGTCCGATGAAAGCAGAAAAGGACATTCAGAGCTAGTCAAGACACTGGCCGCGAAGTTACCAACGACGCTTCAATTAGGAGAACATTTGAAATCCCTAGAAACTGGAAAAGATTATCTTTTCAAACTTCTTAAGACTAGAATGTTTAAAGAAGATAGCGATGAAATTGTGCAAAAAATTGCAGAAAAGTTAGTGACGGGATACCCGGATCACGGTTATTGTATTGATTTTAAAGAAGCGTTAGAGATTGGCTTAAAAGTTGAAAAAGTTGATCCAAAAATAGAAAATGAACTTTTTTCGGTTATGGAGAATTATAAAAAAGTTTGGGATACATTTGAAAAATTGATACGAGACGCAAAAAATAGAGATGATCAAAAAATTAAGGATGCAATGAAATTATTGAAAGGGATTAGAACCGTTGCGACTAATATTATAGAAGGTGAAATTAAAGAAAATCTGGAACCAAAAAATCAAGGCAGCACTGAGTTAATAGAACAAAGATAAATTTATGTGGGTTGAATTTAAAGATTATCAAGAAAAAGCCATTGTAAAGTTGAAACAAGAAATCAACGATCTTTTGGAATCTGAAGGAAATAAAATCTGTATTTTCAAGTCTCCGACCGGGTCTGGAAAAACATTGATGATGGCCGAAATGTTAATGCGGCTCGCTGATTCGCGGATTGACGGCAAAAAGTTTTCATTTATCTGGATCGCTGTCAACAAATTGCACGACCAAAGCCATGATAGTTTGAAAAAATATTATGCGCCTCTCGGTTTGGGTTTAAAGTGTTCATATTTTGAAGATTTGGACGAGAGAAAAATCGGCGAGAATGAAATTTTATTTTTGAATTGGGCGAGTATCAACAAAAAGGGAAATATTTATGTTCGTGAAAATGAACGCGATAATAATCTTTCAAATATTGTCGCGCGCACAAAAGACGAGGGGCGAACGATTATTTTGATTATTGACGAGAGCCATCGCAACGCCGAAACGGAAAAATCACAAGAATTGATTGATGAGATTGGTCCGAAAGTGACAATTGAAGTTTCGGCCACGCCGCAATTAAAGGGTATTTTCCACGGCGTAGAAGTTGAACTAAAAGATGTCAAGGACGAGGGAATGATTAAAAAAGAAATTGTCATCAATCCCGGATTTGAAAATTATAAATTGGATAAAAAATTAGCTGATAAAACGGCCGATGAAATTGTGATTGAGGCGGGTTTGAAAAAGCGGAAAGAGCTTGCCAAATTGTACGAAGCCGAAGGATCGAGCGTTAATCCTTTAATGCTTATTCAAATACCGGACGCGCGGCAGGGAATGATTGATAAAAAAAACGCGATCGTGCAGCTGCTCGAAAAATACGGGATCACGACAGAAAACGGCCGGTTGGCGATTTATCTTTCAGACAAAGACAGCAAAATCAATTTGGAAAACATTGAGAAAAACGAAAACGAGGTTGAAGTGATGATTTTTAAACAAGCCATTGCCGTTGGTTGGGATTGTCCGCGCGCCGCGATTTTAGTTTTGTTCCGCGAATGGAAAAGTGTGGTTTTTTCCATCCAAACAATCGGCCGCATTATGCGTATGCCGGAATGGCACCATTACAAAAATTCGGAGCTAAATCTCGGTTATGTTTTTACAAGTTTGAGCGACATCGGCATTGCGGAAGATATCGCGAAAGAATACATCACGGTTTTTGAAGGCAAACGGCGCGATGATTATAAAAATATTGACTTAACTTCTTATCACTCAAAACGTTTTCGCGAAGAAACACGACTGTCATCAGATTTTGTGCCGGTCTTTTTCCAAGCCGCCGAAGAATTTAATCTCAAATCAAAAATCTCGCTTAAACACAGCATCGTCGATACAAAACTCATCGCGAGCGGACGAATTGTGGATGTAGATAAAGAAATTAAGGGTATAGAAAAGAAAGGGACGTTGGACATACCCCAAAATAAGGTTGAATTACAAAACGCTTTTGATTCGTTCGCGCGAGAAAACCTCACTCCGTTCGCGCCGGAATTACGTTCAATAAAACGTATCAATGATTCACTTTATAGATTTTTTGATAAGAATTTCAAAATGGGCGTTGATGATTGGACTAAAATTCAAGCGATAGTTTTAGCTGACGAAAATCGGCAAATCGTTATTGATGTGATCAACAAAGCAAAAGAATTTTACCAAGATGTGGTTGGCAGGGGCAAACATGAACTCTTGCGAAATGACGAGCCATGGAATGTACCGGAGACAATCAATTACAATTTAACTTTTGTTAAAAAGGATTATAAAAAATCTGTTATACGTCCCTACTATTCCAAAACAAAAGGAAACGACAAGCTATCGCTTTTTGAGGAAGATAGTGAGATAGAAATTTCATTTATTGATTATTTGGAAAAAGCTAAACAAGTAAAATGGTGGTTTAAGAATGGCACCAAAGACGGTTCGTATTTTGCGGTCCCCTATACAGAAAATGGAATTGAAAAATCGTTCTATGTTGATTTTATCGTTATGCTAAAAAATGGCCGTATTGGTTTATTTGATACAAAGGGCGGTATTTATGCTAAAACGGCCAAGGAACGCGCCGCAGGATTAGCATTATATGTCGCGTCGGAAAATAAAAAGGGTAAGAAATTATTCGGTGGTATCGTAATTAAGGATAAGAACAGTTGGAGATACAATGACAACAAGAAGTATAATTATGATCCGAATAATCTGAAGGGTTGGGAGTTTTTGGATATAGATTGAACACCAGCATCGCGTTAGACAAAAAAATCGGAGCTTTCAGCGGGGTTGAACAGATATTCGGACTTTGGGAGGTCTTCGTGACAAAAAACAAACCTTGGGGGCTTTTGAGAGAATTTCGAGTGTTAATGTGGATTTTTTATCATAGGCATGGCATAATAGAATCAACAATTAAATAAAAGCGACCTAAACCTTTCGAAGCAATTTGAGGGCATGGTCACAAATCGCACGAAGAAAAAGATCCCATCATTAGGATCGCTTCGTGCGTTATACGGGGAAACTCGTATATGGGCCGCAAGGCCCTACCTGGTGGTGGGTTTTTTGTATCCATCACAAATGGTCGAGGTAGGGTTTATAAAAATATACTATTATGAAAAAACTTCTAATTATACTAACTATCGTAGCAATTCTACCTAAAGTGGCTTTAGCCAAAGATACGTGGTATTCAACAGAAGAACAAAATCGGATTAATCAACAATTTAGCGAAATGCAGGCGCAAGTTACCGAGTTGCAGCAATTGAATACGCAGCTACAAAATAAGGTAGATCAGATCTCGTCTTCGGCGTCAGCATCAACCCCGGCGCCAGTTCCAGCACAAACCATCGTTGAGACAAAAGAGGTTATTGTGCGAGATCCGGACAACACCAAAGTTGAGGCATTGGAAAAAAGAGTCACTACATTAGAAAGTGTAGTCAGTTTAATCCAAACAAAAATTATGCAGGCAATTAATACAGCCATCGGGCTATTGAAAAAACTGCTTGCACGATAATCATAAACACCATGTTGATTTTATTTAGTTGGTTTTTATGCGGAATTATCGCGGCGATGATTGGCGAAAGAAAGGGAGAGGGCCTGCTCGGATGTCTTTTCGGTATTCTTTTAGGACCAGTCGGCTTACTTTTTGTGATTTTTAGTAGAGGCAATAGAAAAACTTGTCCTTATTGCAAAGAATTAGTACACAAAGACGCAACTCATTGTTCGCACTGTCAAAAAGAGCTCGAGGTGGAAACAAAAAATAGTCGAAAGTGACTTGAAAAATAAGTTGTAGTCATGTTATAGTGCAAATATGAAAAAAGGTGACCGCCCAAACCCGGGCGAAGAATTTTTATATAAACTGTCTGGACAGCCGAAGTTTAATGAATATCTGATAGGGTGGAGAGAAAGGATTGGTGTTCCGAAGAACGGCCTTGGTAAGGTGGTAAAGTGGCAAGAAGAATGGGATCGCCTGATTAATAATGATAGGGCAGCTTTTAATATATTAGTCGCAGCCGAGCACCTTCAGATGAAATTCAAAATTCCTATAGCATACGCCCCATTTATCAGATTATATTTATGCTTTGGGTATATTCCAAAGGAACTGAATGAAGTTGAAGTAGCAAAAGTTTGTCTACCCGCCCATCTACTCGACCCCGGAGATAGAGATGGCGATAAAGAAAAGGATCTCAGAACTTATTTTCCGTATGAACCATATGCGAAGCTGATTATATTTGGCACCAGCCGTAAGAGTGATGTCATAAAATTTATCGCAGAAAGATGGGGCGAGGTTGAAGAAGTTTTCAAGAAGCAGGGATGGGTCCGGCCCAAAGCGGTTCGTCGGACAATTTATAAAGAGAGAAATCTACTTGTAAAAGAGTTGTGGCGAAAGTCAACGAAAGAATTACAGAAAGAAGCTGGGTCGTCGGGCACTTATAAAGATTTACTAATACAAAAAATTTTGGCAAAAAGGGAAATGGATGTGAAAGACGGGTACATAAGAAAAATGCGCTACTCAAAATAACTACCCCAGAGATAAGACCGTGAGGGAGTTATCTAAAAAATAATTATAGGACTACGATTGAAATAAGATCGTAGTTTTTGTTTTTCAAAAACTCGGTCATAAGGTGACGTCACTAAAGCATTAGCCGTTGGCGTGTCACCTTGCCAGCGGCTTTTGCATAAATTTATGGCCGAAGAACAGAAAAAAATCAACGTAGAAATAGTTATCCCATCTGTCAGCGAGGTAGAATCTGATGCGGCACTCTTTGCATTGTTTGATTTTCTTCTGACTGAAAAAACAAGAGCTATCCCAAAAGAAAAGGTTGAAATTAAAAAAATAATTAAACCACTACCATGACAAACGATAATTTAAGAATAAGAGATAAAAGAAAAAAGGGTTGGTTCTCTGTGGACAATGACTACCTGGACGAATATGCCAAAGTATTCGGGACCATAGGGACGGCGATTTATTTGAGCTTGTGTAGACATGCTGATAACAATACACAATCGTGCTGGCCATCCCAAAAAATTATGGCAGAGGAGTGTTGTATAAGTGAAAGAACGGTGAGAAAACATATGAAGATACTCGAACAATGGAACTTGGTAAAAATCTCGCGGGGAGTGAATGAAGTTACAAGAAGGAGAGAAGTTAATGTTTATTATCTGCTAGATAAATCAGTTTGGAAAAAACCTATGAAAGACACCCGTGGGAATTATATTCCCGTGGAGCCGGAGGAATATGATGACACGAGCCGGAGGAATATGACGGCAAAAGCCGGAGGCGTCGGCGTGCCTTATAAGGAGACCAAAGATATTAAGGAAACTCATGTGAAGGACACACACAAGAGAGAGTGTTGTTTTGAAGAATTTTGGTATGAGTATCCTCGACATGAAAATAAAAAAGGTGCAGAGGCAAAGTGGAACAATCTCGGTCATGAGCTGCACCTAAAAATAATTGCAGACGTCAAAAAGAGAAAGGTTGAGCACGGACAATGGTTATGCGAAAAAAGATACATACCGTCGCCGACGACTTATTTGAACGAGGAGCGATGGAACGACGACATAATTCAAGACAGAGCAAATCAAACTTCCGCTACCGTGTTACAAGGCAAGCCGGGTAAATATGACAGATATGATAAATAACGTTGACCTCAAAGAACTGTTTGAACAACGACGAAAAAAAAGAATTATCAAACTGCGGCCGTTCAGTGAACTCGTGGCCGAGATTCAAGTGCAGCAAAAAGACCCCGTGGAATACATAAAATTTATAAACAGGGAGATTAACTGCCCGGAGAAATACGTTTCGGCTCTGCCTGATAACATGGATCAGCAATTAAAAGATTGGGCGGCTGAAACCGACGGGTCGACCAGCTTATACATCTACGGGTCGGTTGGAACAGGAAAAACATTCGGTGCATACGCACTGGCAAAACTCTACAAGGCAAATAAAATTAAAGTTAGAGTTAAAAACTTCGCTGACTGGCTCGATAAACTTCGTAGTTATTACGACGATTGCCGCAGTGAATACGAGATTAAGGAAGAAATGCGTGACGAAGCGGTGTTGATACTCGACGATTTGGGAGTTGAAAAGCAAACCGACTGGACGCAGGAAATTATGGACAGGTTAGTGAACGCGAGATACGAACAAATCCGACCCACAATTTTTACATCCAATCTGGCCTTCGGAAAACTTGGTGAACGATATGGCGATCGAGTCGCCTCTCGGATTGTGGAGATGGTGAGTGGGAGCAGGGGAATTATAAAAATTGATGGCAATGACCGCAGACTAAGACCATGAATACAGTGAGAGAACCATATTCTGTTAAAGACAAAAAACACATAAATAGCAAGCATTTTTAGTCACTTGACTTATCCGGCCCGTAGCGGCATTACTGTAGTAAGACGATTAACTTATAAAAACACCATGGAAACAACAATAACAAAGAAAACCATGAGAGCAGCAATCTATATTAGGGTGTCCACAGACGATCAGATTAGGGGTTACGGGTTACAAGTCCAAGGGGAAAAATTGAGAGCTTTCGTAGCCATAAACGATTATACTCTCGACGAAAAGCATTTTTACAAAGATGAAGGGTACTCGGGGTCGTTGCCGGTTGAGGAGAGGCCGGGAATGAAGAAACTGCTTGAAGATGCTAAAAAAAGGGAATTTGATGTAGTTATTACTTATCGGCTCGACAGGATGTTCCGAAAAACTAGATTACTGCTCGAAATTGTTGAGGAACTTGAAAAATACAAAGTCGCATTTAGATCAATGACGGAATCGTTTGATAGCACAACTGTTACGGGCAAAGGGATGATGTCTATCATCGCAGCAATAGCTGAAATGGAACGAGGCACTATCCAAGAGAGAACGACAAATGGAAGGGCCGCCTCGGCGAGAGATGGCAAGTGGGTGACGGGAGTTCCGCCGTATGGGTACGACCTCGACAAAGGGACAAAAAAACTGTTGATAAACAATGAGGAAGCCAAATGGGTAAAAATATTTTTTAGATGGATCGTAGCAGATCGCTTGTCACTGCGCGAAGTTCAAAGACGGGCAAACAATATGAAGATACCTATTCCACGGAGAAAGGTCTCTAACAAGAAAACGCACAATTACTGGCATACTCGGACGATAGGTAGGATTATTACCAACGAAACATACACCGGCACGGCTTATTTTAGAAAATACAAACGGCCGTTCAAAAATCTAACCAGCGTCATCGATGAAAGTTTGTTGAGAGAAAGAGAGGGTTGGATAAGTATTAAGGTACCGCCGATTGTCTCAAGGGATTTATTCGATGCGTGTATAAAGCAGCTGATTAAAAACCGGGAGTTTTCAAAACGGAATCTCAAGAGAACTTATTTATTTTCAAAGCTTATATACTGCGGATCATGTGGATTTAAATTATTCGGCGGATATCAACCGCCCAAAAAAGAAGGGTATGTTGGCACTAAGTATTACCATGGTTGGTGTACTAAGGCCGAAGTCGGAACCAGTAAAAGGTGCCCGGCATGTGATCAGATAGCGGAAACGCGCCTTCTCCCAATTTGGGATCAGCTAAAGGAAATTGTGAAGCAGCCGAAGATGGCTCTGGAAAAACTTGCGAAATATAATGCCGAGAAAATAAAGAAAGACGACACTGAAGAAAAACTGGTTCAGATCAAAAAAACTCTCGCTTCATTTTCTAATAAGCGTCAAAGGATCGCTTTGCTATTTTCGGACGGGGAATTAGACCGTGATAGCTATAAAAAGACGTTAATGGAGTGTAGAGATCAAGAGGAACAACTGCGACAGGATCAACTGAGGCTCGAGAGACAGTTGCTTACTAAAAAAGAGATTAAGGAGATATCAGGCATTATCGAGATGCAGTATAAAAGACTAACGGAGAGGCTGGATACACTTACATACGAAGAAAAGCAAGAAGTTGTGAGACTGATGGTAAACAAAGTGATAGTGTATCCGAAGAAGGCTGAGGCGGAGATTGAACTCAACTTCAACCCGGGTAATCAAGAGGTAGCGGCTCTTACGGGAACGTTACCAGCGCCTTCTCGCGCTCGTTTGTGGGACAACAATGCTAAGAATGGTCTCACAACCGAGAACAGGGTAGGGGTAAGGGAGGGAATAAATCATTTGCGAGACAATAGTGTTAGACGAACTTCCTGAGTTTAATCGGGCAGTGCTTGAAAGTTTGCGCCAGCCGCTTGAAGACGGGGTTGTGACAATTTCCCGCGCCGCGGGTAGCCTACAATTCCCAGCGAAGTTTATTTTGGTTGCTGCTAGAAATCCTTGTCCGTGCGGTTATAACACCGATCCGGAAAAAATGTGCGTTTGTTCTCCTTCGGCGATTTTACGTTATCAGAAAAAAATTTCCGGGCCGCTTTTGGACAGGATTGATTTGCATATTGAAGTGCCGCGGGTGAAATTTGAAAAATTAGCCGAGACGCAAGTGGCGGAAAGTTCGGCGGAAATAAAAAAGCGCGCCGAACGGGCGCGGAGTTTGCAGCGGGAAAGATATAAGGGTTATAGAGTTTTAACTAATGCTGAATTGCCGTCCAAGCTGATTAAAGATTTTTGCCAGATTGATGAGCCGAGCCAGGAATTTTTAAAAAATGCCGTGACGCAGATGCGCCTATCGGCTCGGGCGTATTATCGTTTGTTAAAAATTGCCCGAACCATTGCCGATCTTTCCGGTGAAGAAAAAATTTTGTTGCCGCACGTGGCTGAAGCGCTGCAATATCGGGCCAAAGCAGCGGAGTAAAAAATAAATGGAAAATAAAAAATGCCGACGAAGATGCCGGCATTTTTTATATTAATTATTTGATGTAGTTCAATGGATTATAAATTTTTCCGCCGATTCTAACTTCAAAGTGGAGATGGGGTCCGGTAGAGCGCCCGGTTGAACCTTCTAAACCAATCTCTTCCCCCTTTTTAACGGTGTCACCATTTTTAACATTAATCGTAGTCATGTGCCCGTAGAGAGTTACAACTCCGTCTCCGTGGTTAATCATAACATTATGTCCATAACCAGTTTTCAGATATTGGACGCGGGTAACCACTCCGTCGTCGGCCGCGAGAATTGGCGTGCCGGCCGGACAAGCGATGTCTACACCAGTGTGGCGCCAGCCAAAATATTGAGAAATACGACTACAGCCGTTCGGCCAAAGCATTTTTCCGCTTGATGGGACAGGGGAAGAAGAGGGGACTCTAACCGTGTTCCGAGCAGCTACGGTCGGCGGGCGTATGACTGGTGCTGGAACTTTTCCATCAGGCACGATTAAATACTCACCAACATTAATATCGCTCGCGTCGGGAAGAGCGTTAAACTCCAAAACTTTTTCCGGGGCAGTATTATAATATTTAGCAATTTTTTCCACTGAGTCGCCGCTCTTTACTTGATGCAGTACGCCATCGGTCGGCAAAATCACGAGATTGTCTCCGGGCCGAATAGTACTCGTGGAGCTAAGTTTATTAGCCCAAAGAATAGTAGTAACATTCAAGGAAAATTTTTCGGCGATAGTGCTTATAGTATCGCCACCTTCAACTTGATATTCCACAACCTTAGTTCGGCTGTTAGAATTTATACTCGAAGGTAGGTTCGGGTTTAGAAGAGTGCTGTCGTCTCCGATTGAGGCGATAGGCAAATCAGTAGCAAAATCATTATCAGTTCCTAAGGCAACAGCTGATTGGCTGATGCCAAAATCCTCGCCAAGATAGTTTACGGTTTTTACATTGCCCATTTCAGCAGTTTCTTGTACGTAATCATTATACTCAGAATCTTCATCAAGAGATAAAGTATAAAGAATACTTTTTTTGCCAATCTGTTCCGCGTTTTCAAGCGAAGCGGCCTTGGCATTTAAGCTTGAAGCCACAGAGAGGAGCGCAATCAAGGCAATGACAGTGTGGGTAACATAGCGGCGAGTTAGGGGATAAATAATTTTTACTTTGATTGGCGCGTAGATTTTATCCCATCCGCGGATTTTTATAAAAAGAGCGAATTTGTAAATTTTTACCGCAAATGAAAAAAGGACAGTTTTATTAAACCACGAAAGTGGTTTTATGACTGTCCAAGTTAGAATAAAAACGGTGAAGTTTTTTAGATGTACTAGTCCGTTCAAGAGGCCAACCAGAAGTTTGATGCCAGCCTTTTTCAGCAAGAATAAAGCATTTTGTGCCATATATAATTCAATTGTTAGTATATCAGAAAGGGGGCAGATTGTCAATCTTGCCTTGACAAAACGGGCAAAATACGCTATTATGAAATGTTAGTAAAATAAGTTATTTCTAGCTTTATTTTGGCGGTAAATTTTATGCCCTGAGCCTGTCGAAGGGCCTTCGACTCGCTACGCTCGCTCAGGCAATAATATTTTTTTACCTTCAAAACAAGGCCGGGAATTTCTCGGCTGGTCTTGCCTTCCGGCGAATCGGACTTGGTGAGGGCAATGGTGTCCTTACTTTGTCTCGACTACCGGTAGGCGAGGGAGGAAAGAGAAAATGGCAAAGGCTTCGTGGCAACAGCTCCAGGAACTTGGTCTTCGGATCCGGCGCGGACAGATTCCGGAATGGAAGATTCCGGCCGTGTTCGGGATCGTCGAAGCGGATCCGCTCGGCAAGTACCTGCGGCTCGTGGAGGAAGCTCGGAAGGAGATCATCTCGGCCGAGCAGGTGCAGGCGCTGATCGAAGGGGAGGACGAGGCGCTCGGCATCTACAATGTGACGGTGGACTATGGCCTCACGCTCGAGCAGATGATCGAGGATACCCGGCTGGGATCCCAGAATGTCCTCTTGGAGCGCTTCAATGTCCGGGGAGAGGGTCACGTGAAACGTGAACTCGTCACGTTGTCCATCGATCGCGCCGGCACGGCGACGACCAAGATGTTGCTTACCGAAATTGCCAGGCGAGGTCTCAGGCCGGCGAAGGTGGAAGACCTTCTCGCTCTTCTGGCGCAGTTCCACGCGTTCATTATGGGAGAGGAGGAGAGATACACCGCGTCCGACGCCGTCCTCGTCGCTCTCGGCTCCTACGGTTATTCGGACTTGAGAGATCACATCTTTTTCCCGAGCTACTCCGAACACCATGGCAACTACGGGAACACTCGGGTCATCTTGGTAGATTTTCCAGAGGAAGATGGCACTTGGTGCAACAACTGTTCTTTCTTGGCTGTCCGCAAGGACGCCGCGTAGTTCGAACTTCATCCCGATGATCTCGGTGTAAGCCGAGAGCGTCGAGTGGAACGGACTGCTGGACTCCCGTTTAGGTGTAACAACCTTCTCGGGAGTCTTTTTTAACTCTTTACAATTTAATACTTTTAATGTAAATTTAATGCCGTGAGGGTTTAATTTATTTTTAACAATTTAAAAGAAAAAGTATGTTGTATTCTCTGCTTTTCTCTCTAGGCGCCGCGATTTTGGCCATCGTTTTTGGGTTTCTGCTCATGCGATGGATTTTAAAACTTCCGACCGGAGATGAAAAAATGCAATCAATCGCCAAGGCCATTCAGGAAGGGGCCAAGGCATATTTGAATCGGCAGTACAAAACCGTGGCGATTGTCGCGGTCATTTTATTTGTTTTGCTACTCTTTTTGGGAATTTATGCCTCGCTCGGATTTTTAGTCGGCGCGGCGGCTTCGGCTTTGGCTGGCTATCTTGGCATGTATATTTCCGTGCGGGCAAACGTCAGAACAACTGAAGCGGCAAAGAGCGGTTTAAAAAACGCTTTGAATGTTGCTTTCCGGGGAGGCACGGTAACTGGCTTATTTGTCGTGGGTCTGGCGCTCTTGGCGGTGACCGGATTTTTTATGCTTTTAGTTTACGGATTTAAACAAGAAGCAGGTGACGCGGTCAAAGCTTTGGTTGGCTTGGGTTTTGGTGGTTCACTAATTTCAGTGTTCGCTCGTTTGGGTGGAGGTATTTATACAAAAGGTGCTGATGTTGGCGCTGATTTAGTCGGAAAAGTTGAAGCTGGCATTCCGGAAGATGATCCGAGAAATCCGGCGGTGATTGCCGATAATGTCGGCGATAATGTTGGCGACTGCGCGGGCATGGCCGCAGACTTGTTTGAAACTTATGCCATCTCGGCGATTGCCGCGATGTTACTTGGCACGCTTCTTCTTCCAAATTTTTCCGGCGCCTTGATTTATCCTTTGGTTCTCGGTGGAGTTTCCATCATTTGTTCAATCATCGGAACGTTTTTTGTCCGTCTGGGAAAAAAGCAGGGGATTATGGCCGCGCTTTACAAAGGATTAATCGCGAGCGCGATTTTGGCGGCGGCGGCGTTTTATCCGATTACCACATGGCTCATGAAAGGTAATGGATCGTTTGAAGTTTGGAAACTTTATGTTGTGGCTCTGGTTGGAATTCTTATAACTTTTGGTATGATGGCGATTACCGAATATTACACTTCAAAAAAATATCGGCCGGTGCGGGAAATTGCTAAAGCCTCAACGACCGGACACGGAACAAACATTATCACCGGGCTCGCGATGTCTATGGAATCAACTGCCATGCCAGTGCTCTTGATTGTCGCGGGAATTCTGGTTTCTTTTTGGCTCGCGGGAATTTATGGTGTGGCGATCGCGGTTATGACAATGTTATCAATGACGGGAATTATTGTGGCGATTGACGCCTTTGGTCCGATTACTGACAACGCCGGCGGAATCGCCGAAATGGCCGGACTTCCCAAAGAAGTTCGCGACGTAACCGATCCCTTGGACGCGGTTGGGAATACAACTAAGGCGGTAACGAAAGCTTACGCGATTGCCTCGGCTGGTTTGGCGGCGCTCGTGCTTTTTGCTTCTTATGTCCATGAAATTACGGCGCTTGGATTTAAAGATAATGTTTTTGATTTGTCTGATCCAAAAATTATTGCCGGATTATTTATCGGCGGATTGCTTCCGTATCTATTCGGTTCCATGGCTATGCGAGCGGTCGGCAAGGCCGGCGGGAAAGTTGTTGACGAAGTTCGCCGCCAATGGAAAGAAATACCGGGATTAATGGCCGGAACGGCCAAAGCCGATTACGCGGCCTGCGTAGATATTGTGACAAAGTCGGCCATTCGCCAGATGATTGTTCCGGCTCTCTTGCCGGTTGTCGCGCCGATTGCAGTGGGACTACTCTTGGGACCAAAGGCGCTTGGCGGATTATTGGTCGGCAGCATTGTGACAGGGTTATTTGTCGGAATTTCTATGACTTCGGGCGGCGCGGCTTGGGACAATTCCAAAAAATTTATTGAAGAAGGAAATTACGGCGGCAAAGGATCTTTTGCTCATCAGGCGGCAGTGACTGGCGACACGGTTGGTGATCCATACAAAGACACGGCTGGCCCGGCGATTAATCCGATGATTAAGGTGTTGAATATTGTGGCGCTTTTGATTATTGGTTTTCTGATCTAGTTTAAAATAAAAACTCCACTCGCTTAATTGGCGGGTGGAGTTTTTATTTTGAGAAAGTTTAAAGGGCTTTCCGACTCTTCCCCCTTGACAAGATTTTTATGTATGGTATGATAACTTGTTCAGAACAAAAACCACCGGAAACCTGCAGACACGACAAGCACGGGGGTTAATTCTGCGTTCGCTCGGCTCTGGCTCAGCAAAACGCGGAAATAACTCTCTTGTCTGCAGATTCCTGGTGGTTTTTTATATTAAAAAGTAAGAGGATTCAGGGCCGGATCAGGGATTCCGTCTGGGCTTGTGGGAGTTGTTGTCGGTGTTTCAGGGGAGGGAGGAGCGGGAGTTTTTCCAATAAGGCAGACTGCGCTCCAAGGAACATAATGGCTCGTCCAAGTTTCTGTTTTTGCCTCGCCATCTTTATAAGTAATAGTTCGGGAAAATTCCGCGTCAGCGCCAGTATGAGCTCGTTCAGTACATTTTTTTACCCCCGGAGCAAGATCTTCGGTTTCAATAATTTTTGTGGGGCCAGGGCTAATAAAGTTATAAACTCTAGGCGTGGTCATTTCCACTTTTCGTCCATCGGGCGTTCCCCAAAGTTCAAAGATTAATTCATTGCCATCAATTTTTGTTTGGAGTAAAAGATAAGCGGGCGTATCATTAATAAATTTTAAATCAGGCCTTGGGCTATAAATTGTTGCATCCATGCCGGCAGGTTCATAATAAACCACACGGTAAGAATGCGGCCGCCGCTCGGTGATGGGAAGGCCGGCGTCAAGCCCTACGCGAAAAGCAGTAGTACCAATCTGACAAAGGCCGCCGCCGTATTCGGGAATAGTTTTATCGCCTTTAATGACAAGCTCTGTGCGGTACCCAGTCGAACCATCGATATTTCCCAAAGCTTTATTTAAAGAAAATTCTTCACCAGGCGCAATTAAAACACCATTCAATTTTGTGGCGCCGACTTTTATATTATGGCGGCGGTTGACGGGGCTGCCGGAGAAATCCGAAGAACCCACGCCCACCAATTCTTGAATACCTAAATTATTTAGAGTTCCGATAGGAATTTGCGGCGCAGTAATCGTTACAATTAATTGAATAATTTCCTCATTATCCGGAACGGGATTTTTAGAACAAGCCGTTGGAATTTTTGTTTCGTCAAAATTTATTATGTAGTCATTTATAAGGTTATAGCTCGCGTCAATATTTAATTCTTTTCCACCTTGGTGGAGTTGAAATTCTTTGACTACGCCATTCTCCATAGTAAATTTTGCATTTTGCGGAGCGACATCAATTTCCTCTGCTAATTTTTTTAGATACTCTTCCATTTTTTCTTTGGATAATCCGACCGTCACGCCGTTTTGGGTTTGTTGAAATTCAAAATAATCCCTAACTTCAACCTGCTTAATAGTCCAGGTTTTTTTTGTTTCGCCCAGGGCTAAAAAACAAAGACCAGCCAATTTTTTAGCGCGTTCAGCGGCAAGCGCAGTGTCACTTTTTTTAATTTTTGCATTTTCCGTTGTTAGTTTAAGAGTTGTGGGTGTGTCATTAAGTTGGGAAATTTTGAGGAAGGCGCTTTCAATTGCTGTGGCGTAATTAAAAGTCCAGCCGTCTTCTTCGGGGCTGACCTCGACTCGAAAACTAGCGCCATCGGAAATAAACTGTATTTTCGCGTCTTTTGGCGGCTTTTCCAGATAACCGAAATTTTCTCGAAGGACATTTATCATTTCTTCTTGGTCAAGTTGATATTTCAAAGAAAGATTTTGTCCAAATAATAAAAATTTAATTTGGTTGCCTAAATTACTCCAAAAATTTTTGTCGCGGCCAAGAGCAAAGGCTTCCTCCGCGGTTTCAATATTTTTCAAGGAAAAAATTGTGCGAGAGAGGTCGGGATCGCTTGCCGCCGTGACAAGAGGAACAAGAGAGGCTTCTTTATTTTGATAAAGAAAAATAATACCTTCTTCATTGAATTTTTTTGTCGCGTCCGAGAGAGTTTTTATTGCCTCGTCTTTAGTTTTCCCACCCAATTTTAAATCTCCGACAGTTATGCCAGGATAAATTTTATTAGAAAATATTTTCCCGTAAGCAAACGCGCTTCCAGATGGTAAAACAATCACCAACAAAAAAATGGCGATAAGAATTTTAAGCCATTTTTTAACGACAAATTTTTTCGGAGGTTCTGTGGCCGGTTTTTGTGAAACGATTTCTTGCGGTTGTTTAGCTCTCTTTTTGCTCATCTTTTTTATTTTGTAAAATTTCATTCAAAAGTGTTTTGGCCAATTTTGCTCTTTCTTCCTCGTCTGTCTGATTTGTGGAAATTCCGAGCCGGACGGCCGCGCCTTCTTTTGCATCTTCCGGCAAATCTGCTTTTGGCCAGAGAAGTTCTTGGCCATCTTCAGTTTTTATGACAGCAGAGTCGCCTTCAAATCTATCAATTACCGCTTTTATAAATTTCATAAATTAAAATTCCTCCTTAACTTTAATCTGAGCGTCGGAAATGGCTTTAGGTAAAACGATCGTCAAGAGCCCGTTTTTTAAAGTAGCTTTTATTTTGTCTGCCTTAACATCTTCAGGTAAAACAATAGTTCTTGAAAATCCGCCCCAGTAGCATTCACGATATAAATAATCGGAAGAATTGATATTCGTTTCGGTTTCTCGTTTCCCGCGGATGGTCAGGAGATCGTTATTGACCATAATATTCAAATCATCTGGTTTTACTCCAGCAACAGTTGAGCGGACAACAATTTCTTTATCATTATGATAAACATCAACAGAGAGCTGGCCTTCGTAATCTTTCGAGAGCCAGGCATGGTGTTCTTCTCCGGAATCCTTTTGAACCGGAAAAAAATTTTCCTCTTCAGGTTTTTGATTTTTTAGAGGGAAGAGGTTTTTGAGCATAGACTTGAAATTTAATTATATTATTGTATATTATTTTTAAATAGTTGTCAAAATTTATATTCTTTGTTACTATGGTAAATAACTTGGCCCTATCGTCTAGTCTGGTCTAGGACACCACGCTTTCAATGTGGTAACACGGGTTCGAATCCCGTTGGGGCTA
>JBAZEY010000004.1:0-87866 GCA_041653675.1 Patescibacteria group bacterium
CACGGATAACCCGTGTTTGAAATTGAAAATCCGCCAAGGTGGCGGGTTGAAAAAGGAAGTTTGTCCGCAAAGCGGACGGGAGGATTCTGATGACGAAGAAGTTCTGGATGATGGTGGTTGCGATCATGGCGCTCGGCATGACCGGCTGCCCCGACGGCGACGACTGCCCGGTCAACCTCTGCGACGAGTGCGGCAACGGGTTCTGCGGCCGGGACGAAGCCCTGAGCGGCTCCTGCCCGGACGACTGCGGCGGCAATTTCTGTGGAGACGGCTACTGCGACGAGATGGGCTACGAGGACTGCTCCACCTGCGCCGTGGACTGCGGAAGTTGTGTCGACGGAGGCGCGGACGCGGATGCGGATTCTGATTCGGACACGACCGAGGACGACGGCGACACGGCCTGTCTGGCCTGCCCTGACGTGACTGGCGACTGGGCGCTGACCTACCACCGAAACTCAGATGGCGTGGATTACACCAAAAGCGTCCATCTTGACCAGGACGGTATTCTGGTTACCGGTTACGACGAGGATTGCGAGTACTCCGGAACGATCTCGGAAAGCGGCTACATCTCCCTCTTCCGCGATTGTCCCGGCATCGACCGCACCGTGACCGGCAACTTCACGGCAACCCCCACTCATATGGGGGGCGATTGGTACGCACTCGACGCCTCCGACTCGGGCACGTGGTTTGCCAACCCTCAGTAAGAAGCCAAAACCGGCGACGTAAACTTGAACACCTGTTCAGGAATACGTCGCCGGTGTATTTTTTTATTTTATAAATTTTTATCTATTACTTTGGTACTACTATTACTCGACCTGCAAAATAAGTCCATGGATCTTTGCCTGGACCGCCATCACAAAAATCCGCATAGCATCCTCTCGCCGTTCCACTTCCGCAGTTGCCGTTGCACCATCCCCAATTATCCGTAAGCTGAACTTTTGGCTTGTAAACACAGCAAGAGCCGTTGCCGGTAAGCCCGCCATTTATATCCTCGGGGCAAATAGCGGCGTAGCAGTTGGTTTCATTAACCGCGCCAGAACAAGGAGTCTTACCCTCCCCATCTTTTGGACAGGAATAAGTGTGGGTGTAAGAGAAGAAATCCTCGATGCAAGCGGCGTCGGCGGAATGGGCAAAGTCAGAGTTATTACAGGCCGCACGACCAAGATGATTTTTGTAACGGGCGTCTCTGCTGCCGCTTCTCACACCACCCGGTCCTATACCCCAATCAACTTGGACGCTTGTGATTGGGCCCGCGTTCTTATCGGCAGTGCCGAAGAATTGCATAGTCGCAACATACTGTCCGCCGTAGCCGACGACGTTTATGGGTTCGGTGACGCCCGTTCCCGTAAAGCCGAAACCAGAGATACCACCGACCGTGACTCCGTTGATCAACATAGACGCCACCTCCGTAAGCGGTACGCACTTGTCGCCGGTACAATTTGTAATAGGCCAAACCTGCGGCACTGAGGGCCAATCCGATGTCGGAATACTCGGATCAATTTTATCGGTAATATTAATTGCGTTTCTTTGATCCGCTGGGTAATCGCTATCTCCGGGCAACCGATATGCACCAAGCGATTGTATTCCCGCATTTGAATCCCAGACCATGAAGCCATACGATTTAGCAAAAATCTTTTTCAAACGCTCCTTGGCTTTTGTTAGTGCTCCAGCATCTTCAATCGTAACTCTTGGCGGCGGAGCGTGAAGGTCTGCGGCTATACATTCTCCGGGCATTAGGGCACCGCTACAAGTATATGCCCAACAACCATTGTCACTCTGGCATTTTAAACCTAATCTAGCTCCCCCATTACAATCGCCGAGCACTATGCCGGGCGCGGGACTCTTAGAAGTCCTGCAATTATTTACCCAATCAGAGCTTAGGCCAGTAACGGGCACCGCGGTGCTGGCACAGTAGCCGCCCGTGGAGCCACTGATAGCAGTACAAGTCTCTCTACTCGGGCAGGGATTGGCCGTATTGCAAAATTGATAACACTGATAACTTACGCAATTAATGTTTGTGGGGGGCGACGTCGTCGTATCGACATTGCATTCTTGCGCCGTGAAACAAGACGCAGCCGCGGGTGGGGCGGCTCCTTCCGGCTCCCCTATCCAAAGATACGGCCGAGATTCATTGCGGATTGTTCTATCCGTTTCTCTTTTTATTTCATAGCCCGAAAGACAAGTGTCCTCAGTCAATGGGTCAGTCGGGAGATTTATTGCTTTCTGGTCCGTCTTTAAACAAGTGGGAACGCGAAGATTAGTGTCAACTGGTGGGTTAGCTAGGCCAAAGGGCGTTTTCGGCGTATTGTACGAATAATTAATTGACGGATAGAGCGCATTGGAGAAAACATAAGGAACGGAAGAAGTACGAGATGGACTGGAAAATTCCCAGACACGATCGGTCCAGGCCTTGTTTGAATCTAAACTGCTTAGATCTCTCGAAACTTGCGCCGCAACTTTGCAACCAATAAACGAATTTGCGCCGATACTCCGAGAAGGAGACGCATCCTTTTGGCAGTCGTTAAAATCATTTATACTTCTTCCCCCCGGGTGATCGCTAAGGTCATTCAAAATATAATAATCAATTTTCCCATCAGGGGCCCCCACAGGAAGTACGTCTTGGCGATTATTGATAAGACTACCAAGCGCCTCAAGATTGCAGGCCTGCCCTACGTTGGGGTTAGAAGGATCAGCATGTTTGGAATTTTTTGGCACGCAACGAAAAGGAGCACGATTGTACATGTAACTAGTACACATACCGCCAGATTCGCATGGCGCCAAAACTACCCAATCTGTGTTTGTATCGCAGCATTTACCTTCGTCATTGCAGAAATATCTACCATCGAACCCGCAGTCAAAAGCATTACGTGTTTCTTCCCCGGGATCTCCGTCGCATAAATCATCTGTCCCACACCCCAGCGGCCCCGCTGTGAACGCAAGATGAACTACCGACGGCCCCAGAGAAGCGCAATAATAACCATCGCTGGTTCGCAAAACCGTGTAGGATTCCGGGGCTAAACAAAAGTTGGCATTGACTATGGAAAAACCTGCTTCGGGGTAGTTATTATAAACATCCGGCGCGCCGGGGATTTGATCGATCGGATACCAGGTAAGACAAGCAAATTTGCTCGGATCACCATTGATGGAGGTAGCTGTGTCGCGTTCAAGACAATACCCTTGCCAGCCGATAACATCATCTTCTCGCTGATACCTAACGCAATCCGCGCCCGTGCCAAGACAATCCGTGGGAGCGTTGCATATTTGTCCGGGAGTGGAACCACCGACGCAAACATCCGGAATAGGAAGTGCCGAACTTGAACCCACCTCCGTTGAAAAATATTTAACAACCGACCCACCGCTGTAGGAAATTTTTCTATAAGAACATTCACAGGCGTCAGGATTTGTACCCGTGCAAGTTCCTCCCGCGCAGCTTCCTGCTGTTCCGTCACAATCACTATCTCCTGCACAACTATTGCCAATTTCTGTTCCTCTGACACAAACTTTGGCGCTGCAATCTTCGTTTCTCGTACACGCTCTCCCGTCCATTCCTCCGCCTTCACAAATTTTTTCTGTTTCGCAAACATTGGCTCCGGCAAAACCCGACTTTTTGCTGGTGACGGTCCAACCGCCGGCAGAATTTCTGGTGGCTATAGTTACAGTATCCGGGAAGGGCGACGATTGCTCAGGATAAGCCCGACAAGAAGCGGTTTCTGTGTTGGTTGGGTCAAGAGATAAAATCGCGCCCGGAACAAAGGGATCGCCGCGGAAATTTGTCACGCAGAGGTGGTTGTAACACTTACCGCGATCGCCGCAACGAGAACCGTTTATGTTACTGTCACAATAACCGAGAGAATCCGCACCACAAGAAATTTTTGTCGTTCCATCGGCGTTGAAACAACGATCTTCCACAAAAACTAAAGCGAGTTTAGAATTTTCCGGGGTGCCGATATTTATTCCGCGCAGATCGGGCGCTTGATATTGGTTATAGATGGAGTCGCCGGAATAATCCATTCCTTTGAAAGTAGTATCGCGAGAAACATATAACTTTTTGCTCAAAATCTGGCGCGACGTTTCCGACGTAAAATTGGAGTCAGTACACTGCGCAGTGGCTTGGCCGACTTTGGCGTATTTATGACAAGACGAAACCGTATCGCAAAGAGTCTTTTGTCGTCCGGTTTGCGAATCAAAAGTTGAAGTCGTACCCGAACAAGTCAGCCACTCGCCGCAGACACGATCGCGACGGACCTGGACAAGACGGTTGGAATCATTGCTATTATTGGCAACAGTAATGGGCGTTCCGTCCTTTTCCAACAAAATCACATAAGGCGAATTATAACTATAGTTTGCGACATCCTGACAACCGAGAGTGGACGACTCGCCGGGGAATCGCTGCGCGCAATCGCTGTCCGCGCCGCAGAAATCGCCCCAATAATATTCATGGTTCGGTGGGCGAAGAATTTTTTCCAAGCACCTCTTACAATTTTCCCCGCCTTGGCTACAATCAATCGGCGCGACAAGCCCGCCGGGATCACCCACCTTTTTTTCAGAACTTAAATAAGTCGCGTTGGCATTTTTGTTTAATTGCGGATTGCTTGTGTCGTTGAACAAAACACAACCGCTTTTTTGCGAAGCCATTCCATTACAATTTCCCGAACTAATTTTGTCGTTGTTAACATAATAATAAGCCGCGCCGTACGGATCGTCGGAAGTGTCGCCCGGATCGGTAAATTTAGTGCATTGATCAGCCTGCGGAATACATTCACCCGCCCAACCGGAATACGGGCAAGAACGTTTGTTATAAGAGACAGTGCAAGTTGTTCCAGCCTTACCCGTAGCTGTCACACCCGCCGTGCCACCGCCAACCGGAACCGGACCGCAACGACAAACACCATCGCCGTCTCCTTCCGGATCAATGCCGTCTCCCGGTTTATCTTGACAAACATAGGGCAGACTGCAATTGGCATCACCATTTTTCCAAATATTATAATATCCGCCGTTGAAGTTTGCCGGATCGCAAGGAGTAAGCGGGTCGGATGCTTTTTCTTGTTTTTTAAACCATCCGGAAACATTTTGCCCGCCAAGATTTACATTATCTTTCCATTCACAAAGTCTATTTCCCGGATCTTTAAAATATAATTTTCCGCCGTCGGTCGTGGTATACTCTTCGCAACTCAAGAATCCAACTTGGCAGAGAATTCTGCCGGTCGGAGAATTATATAACGCCGGATCGGCCAGGAGATTTACCGTATTGTAAACCGGCTTGCCGCTATCGTCGATTTTCACATTGCCCGCGGCATCCAAGGTCGGCGAACCGAATTCAGCGCAACCTTTGTTTTGCGCGGCGCATTTATACGCATCGTTCACCACGATATAGGCAAAAGAGTCGGTTGGAATAGTAACGTTGTCAGACAATCTTTCCTCGTCCGAGAGAGACGGATCACTATCGTTTTCCGTATTAAACGTCTCCATGCTCGCCGCTATGTTGTTGTTGGTCTTTAATAATTTAGCGCAACCGGCCGCGTCGGGCGAACAAAGCCGCGAGAATGATTTTAGATAATGAAGTCCGTTCGCGCGATCATAGTAACTCGCGCAACCGAGTTGGGCTTGCGGCAAAAGCGCGGAAAGAACACATTCGTTTCGTTCACTCCACGATCCCCCGCTCGCGACACAAAAATCCAAACTGGTAATTGATGTGTTAACCGCGAAAGACCGGTCGCAGGAAGTTGGCGTCACCCAAGAATTTTTAACCACATAAATGTACGACTGAATTTCTCTCAAAATAATATTATCGAGATAAACCGGCGTCGTTCCGCCCGCCGCGGCAATTCGTAAAGTTTCGCCTCCGCCGACAACATCCCAATCAACATAAACCGGACCAAGTGAAAAATATCGCCAGTCAAAAGAAAGATTAGTTACGTTTCTTGTCGCTGAACTAAATCCCTTATCAGCGGAAGTGGCGCCCAAAAATTTAATATCCAATCTGCTATTTCCCTTGGCCCAAAAAGACAAGGTGTAAAAGCCATTTTTCCGGACCGAGGAAGCAAGATTTTTATCTATCGTCCCCGTGGCGCCGAAAGACAAAGATTTTCCGCCGACAACCAATGATTCGGAACTTATAGTCGGTATGTCTGCTTCATCCCAACCGGTTGCCGCGCCATCGGCGGCGTCATCAAAAGTATCATTCAAAATTACCGCCGTGTTTGCTCCGGCATTTCCGCGATAAGCCCGGCATCCGACCGCTTCGTTTCCACATGATCGTGATTCGGGCAAATAAACATTATAAGCACATTCACTCTTTACCGTGTCCCATCTCCCCCCCGATGAGCCGCAATCACTGGCGCTGGAAATTGTTTTGCGGTATGGGTGGCAATCGTCAGTCGCGACGATTGTTTTGGAATATAGACGATAATGTTTTAAACCGGCCGCGTCATAAAATTCTCGGCAGTCAGGATTAGTTAAAGTATCAGCTTTAGTACAAAGGCCAACCAAAGAAAGTCCATCGCAAGTTAAGCCGTCGGGCATAAGAGCCGTACATGGAGGAACACCGCCGTCCGGAGAAACGCCGTTACCCGGATCGCTGTCCGAAACCGGAGCGCTAACTACGTTACTCATTTTCAAATTCCAAGTTTTTAACTGATATCCAGTCGTATCAGATCCCTCCCAAGTATAGAAAGACTTCGAAGTCGCGCCTGGTTTTTCGCAACGGCGGACATAATTGAAATTTGCCACGGCTTCATTTTCCAAACTCGTGAATTGATCGCAGCCAACATCCGCGGCGCTGCAAGTTCGCCCGGTCGCAGGAATAAAATATACCGGAAATTTATCTTGTTCAAAATCAGTTTCAACTTGTTTAAAAGTCTGATAGCCAACGCACTCGGCCGGACAATAATCATCAGGATAATTAGCTACGCCTGGCACTGACGGATCACCATTTGTCGGTCGGTATTCATCGCAGCCCACGTCTTTTTCTTCGCAAGCCCTGGCAAAATTTCCGCATTGCTCGGCATCGTTTGTTTTATTCAATGCGCCGGAGGCGGTGTAGTCATAGCAAGAATAGTAATCCGGCGCGGTTTTTAGATAAAGCGCTTCGCCCGTTCTTCCCCAACCTTCGTGATATTGCGAGGAAAAAGTTCCTTCTTCAAGCTGCACTGCGTCAATCAGACATTCGGGAGAGGCATTTCTTATTAAAACTTCGATTGTCGTGCTCGCGTCGCCCGACGGGAAGGTATGGATCGGGCCGTTAATTCTTCTGTACGATGTTGAATTCTCAAAATTCCCGCCAAGAACCGAAACTCCACCAAAAGTAAAATAATCCGTTGCCGCTTCTTCTCCGCAATTTTTTGCGTATAAACTTAAAGTAAAAGTCCGGTCGCCCCGCGGCGAATCAAGATTTACCACTTGCCTTACAGTCCCCGCCAAATTCAACGCCTTTTGTCCAAAATAAGTGTCCGAAGAGGAGGAAGCGGTACCACTCGTGGTTGACCATCCGGAAATAACGGGGGGTGTCCCGGAAACATTTTCAAAACTGCTGTTATTAACTAAATTTAATTTTGTATCTGAGGTTGTTCGTAAAAACTCATTACAGCCAGGCTCATCGCACTGAGTAATATTTTTATTAAAGAAAATTCTGTCGCTGCGGCGGGCGGCGGTTCCCGAACCCGTGAGAGTATCCTGCCACTGCCAGATATCCCCCACTTTTAATTGCCGATCCGAATACCAACGGCAACCGATATCGTCGGCGTTGCAAGGCGGACCATAATCAACAGTGTTCGTAACGTAAGCTACGTTTTGTCCATCGCTTTTTCTTAAAAGTTTACAAGTATCATATTGCGCGTCGCACTTATCACCGTCCAGCCGCCAAATATTTTTTTCTCTTGTGCAATAACCCCAGCCGCCTTCGCAATTTCCCTGATCATCTTCGGCAATACAAGTCGGTGAATCAACGCAGGTTTCCTGGCGGAAACTATTTTCCGTGGTTTGAAGTAATGGACCATAAACCCGCGCCCGGCATTGTTCGGCCGGCGCTTTCAAAATCCAGTCTGGATCGATTAAATGACAATATTTGTGTTCCGCATCAGCCTCACCCGCGGCATTACAATCGTGAAAACGATCAACTACTTCTTTTAAACTCACTGGCTCGAGAGATGTCTGACTTTGCGCGGCGATTTCCCAACCAATGGAAATGATTCTCGCTTTTCTAAGTTTTACCAAATTACTGTAACAATAGCCGTAAGTATAACAATTTGGATCCTGATTTTTTGCCAAATTGGAAGGAGGAAAAAGCGGCCATTTGCCGTTCAAGTACTCTTGTTCAATCGCCTCACCCACGGTAAGCGCCGCGCCGGTTTGCGCTTGCCGCACCCCGGCTTCAAATTTTCCATCCATCACGCAATTATTTGTTCCTTTAAATTTTTCGGGACAAACTATAAAATCCGACAAAATATCATAAGCGCCGCCTTCTTTAATTTGCGGCACGAGTAAATCGGCAAAAGCAAGTTCCGCCGCGCGACGTCCGCCCCAAGCTGTTCCCTCTGCCGAAGTCGCGTCGTCCCCTTCCGGGAAAAGATCTGCTAGGGAATACATGCCCTTGCTAAAAATATTCTCCATTGTTTTTGAAAGCAGCGTGCTAACAAAAGTAGAAACCATCATTGAGAGTATTCCTTGCGCTCCGGCAGAAAGCGCTTGACCGGACAAACTCCATTTTAAATTTTCCGCTTGAACCGGACCTTCTGTTTGTATTTGCGAAGTCTGACGAATAACCTCCGACGGAGTTTTAACTTTTCCACTGATTAATTCTGACGAAGGGAAAAATCCCTGCCCCTCTTCTCGGGTTAAGGCCGCTGTTTCCGAAGCGCTCTTTTCCACGCCAAATGCCCCAACGTATGCGCTCATGGCCAAATCAAGATCTGTGCCCGCGCCATAGCCAATTTGGAATTGCGAAGCCGCTTCTCTTAAAAAATCTTCTGTCTGCACTTCAGCAATAAATGATTCCCAGTTTGAACGAATTGATGACCATTCGCAAGTCGGCGGCGGCAATCCATCGGCATAAGTTTGAGCTAGTTGCAGCTGGAGAGCGAGCCCCAATCTCGGGTTTGGCGGGGCGCAAAAATTAACGCCAACCATATCGCCAAAACTTCCGATAAATTCACCTGCCGCGTCCAGAGCGGCGCTCTCTAAATAATCCCCCCACCCTTCCGTGGAGAAAAGCGGCATTTGTCCGTTTCCGCCAGAAGCCAAACTCACAGCTAAATCATAAGAAATTTTTTGCATGAAACGCGAAGCAGCATTAATCAAAGCCATCGTTCCGGCATTAACTACCAAAACTTTCAAAAAATCTTTTATATTTTTAATCGTTGTCTGAGTACTGGTTATTGGATCGGAAACAACCAGCTGCGCTTCGGCCGGATGGGCATAAAAAAAGACGCCGCTTAAAACCTGCGTCAAAATAAAAAATACTAAAACTGTGCTGACAGTCCATCTTCTCACTTTATGATTTTTTTGGATAAGAGACATTTCTTTGAAAATTATTTTTTCACCGTCTCTTCAAAAATTTTCATCAACGTCGCGTCGTCAACGCTATTTAACGTTGATTCGCTAACTCCGGCTTGGCGTAAAATTTCTCTGAGTTGCGCCGGCGTCATTTCGTTCGCATTAACATTGGTCGGCAAGGAAGAATTTATATTGGCATTAACATTACCGCCTCCCGCCACCCCGCCGGATTCTTTTAAAGTTTCATTGTAAAGTTCCAGAAGAGTTTCGTCGTCAAGGTTTGCGAGCGTCGCTTCGTCAACTCCGGCGGTTCGAAGAGCATCCCGGACTTCTTCTGCTGTCGCCGTACCCGTCAAAAATCCCCCAAGCTCTTCTTCTACCGAAACCTCTTCCGGAATTGTCTTGGCTTTTGCCGCGCCCTCTTCTATTTTTAAACAGGTTTTCCCTGCCGTACAATTTGGATCGTTCCCTGAAGTTACTTCTTCTTTATCGGAAAAACCATCTGAGTCAGAGTCGGCTAAGTACGCACTTGTACCATAAAGATATGTCTCGTCGTAATCAGTAAACCCATCACCGTCAGTATCGGTTTCCTGCATCGTGGCTAATCTTTCCGCCTCTTCTTCAAACTGTGTTTTCCACAACCCCTTGTCTTGGCCATATTTTGCAAAAGGAGCGCGCAAATATTTTGGATATTGCCAAATCGTTCCCAAAACTATAACCACGCTTAAAATAACCAAAATCGTCACTCCGACTCTGATTCGGCGCTCTTTTCCCGGTTCTTTTTTGATTTCTTCCATACTTTAATATAGTATAGCACATCCAGTCCCATATTTAAATAAATTTTATACACATTATTCATTCAGCCCATTAGCTAGCTTTATCCAGTCGCCTAAAGTCAAGTCCTGAGCTCTAATTTTCGGATCAAAACCAAATTTTACTAAAATATCCTGTACTTCTTTATTTTTCAGGCGCAGCCCGCCGGATAAATTATTTTGCAGCTGTTTGCGCCTGGCGGAAAATCCCATTTTGGCTAAGCGAAAAAACTTTTCCGGATCAATTTCTTTTTTATTTTTTTCGTAAATATTTTTAATATCAGAAATCTTTAAAATAGCCGAATCCACTTCTGGTTCGGGCCAAAAAGCGCGGCGCGGAACAATGGCTACAATTTCCGGCTCGCCATAAAATTGGACCGAAAGCGAGAGCAAACTCATTTCGCCGGACTCCGCACAAATTCTCTCTGCTACTTCCTTTTGCACCATTACAGTTATCTCGCTCGGCCGCGGTTCTTCACTCAAAAATTTTCTAAACACCGCCGAAGTAATTTGATATGGCAGATTAGCGACAAGTTTATAATTATAATTTGATAATCGGTAGTCGGTAATTGGTAATTTTAAAATACTGCCCTCCGCGATTTCCACGTTTTTAAAATCAGACAAAATTTCTCGCGCCGCCTCCCCCACCGCCCTATCCGCCTCCACTGCCACCACTCGCCCAACCCGCCCGGCAAGCTCCGTTGTGAGCGTGCCAAACCCCGGACCAATTTCTAAAACTATATCATTCTTTTCTAAGTCAGCTGCCTGAACCATTGTTTCCAAAACCTCGCGGTCTACTAAAAAATTTTGTCCAAATTCCTTAGATGGACGAATTCCGTATTTTTTACAAAAATTTTTTATAACATTTAAATCAGTTAAATCCACAGAAATAAATTAAAAATTAAAAATGTAAAATTAAAAATTACAATTAAAAGTTCAAAATTACTTCCTGCCCTTGGTACTCATAATAATAGCGGCTAGTATACGCGACAGTTCATCAGTTTCTTTTAAAAGTTTGTCAATGTTTAATTTCTGGCCGTCGCGAAATAGACCGAGCCAGTATTTTGTTTCGTTGGCTGATTTAAGGGCAATAGTTAAAAAATTTATAAAATCTCTTCGTGAACCGGCGGCCTGAGCTTCAATAATATTCGCACCGATACTCGTGGCGCAGCGCAGAAGTTGTTTGGCCATTATTTCAACAATCCAATCTTTTCTATCTAACTTCTTAAGAAAACACAAAATTTCTAAACTAAAAATATAGGCGCGTTTTTTAATGTCAATTTTTAATTTTTCATTGTAATTTTGCATTTTTAATTTTGAATTTTGAATTAAATTAACGCGTACAACGCCGTCATTGCCGCGGCTAAAATAAAAAGCGCGATCCAACTATCCGGAAAAAAGAAAAGAGTGACAAGGGCAAGCGCGCTCACAATAAGTTTTCCCAAAACTAGAGCCATCTGAAGAAAAATAACGCAATTCATCACGCTGGTTTTTTTCGCTTCTTCGTAAGTAATAGACGCGAGCGGAACGCCGACGGTTCTTCTTGAAATTCTGTATAATGAGTCGGTCATAAAAACGCCAACTCCGGAAATTACTAAAACTCTCATAAGCCAAGTAAAGGCCGTAAAAATAACTCCGATTTTTAAAACTTCGTGTCTTGACTCTTCATCCGTAATTCTTCCAATATATAAGGTTAAAATTGTTGCCACAAAGACGGAGGCAGAAATTAAAAATCCGATGGAAGCATAGGCCGGAATCATTAAAAAAATAAAAATTGGCCAAAGATAACCGGCCAAATGTTCTTCGCCAAAACCAAAATAAGAAAAAAGTTTTCGTCGATTCTCGGGCGCGACTAGCCGCTTCATTGAATCCCGATAAGAAAAAGGTACTGGCTCAAATTTTTCCGGAGTGGTGAGAAGAGGGATATTGGAAACTAGAATCAAAAAGGCAACAATAATAAACAAAACTTTAAATCCGACGGTCGCAATGACGACGCCGCCGAAAGCCGGTCCCAAAATCATTACGATAGAATCAAGCACCACTAAATTGGAAATCTCCCTGCCGCGCGATCCATCTTTACCGAAACGAGCAAAATCGGCGTGGTAACCCGGCCAATAAAGCGTTTTTTGGATGGCTAAAGAAATGACCGCGCTTACAATAAAAAAAGGATGGTAGGGAATGGCAAACAACGACAAGTAAAAGAGAATTAAAAAGGGCGTGGAAAAAAGTATGGCGTGTTCGTAGCCGCGACTACGGGCAAATTTTCCGCCAAGCGGTACTAATAAAAAGTACAGGGCGTAAACGGCAATATAAAAAATCAAAATTTTGGATAAAGAAAATCCCAGGGTGTAAAGATAGATAGGCTCAAAAACGCCAACCGCCGAAACGGCAAAATCTAAAATCGCCGTCGACCAAAAAAGCTCCTTTAATTCCCGCGACATGCCATCCGCGAAATAACGATGATAAAAATTACGTAAAAACATTTGTTTACGCCTCGAATATCAATTTAATTTTCAATGAATATTTTTTAACTTTTTTTTCTGAACCATTCCACTGTTTTTTCTAAACCTTCATCTAATTTTACTTTTGGTTCCCACCCGAGCTCACGTCTAATTTTTGAATAATCAAGAACGCTCCGCATTTGCTCGCCGGCGACTTTATTTTTGGCTGTCCCCTGCCCGATCGGCGCGCCGTGTATTTCGGAAGCGCGGGAACCCGTTAACTTTTTTAAAGTTTTAAAAAGTTTAAGAACATCTATTTCCCGGCTTGTTCCAACATTAAAAGATCCAACCTTTTTAGATTTTAACGCCAAGAGATTTGCCCGGACAACGTCGCCAATGTAAATATAGTCTCTCGTTTGTTTGCCGCTTCCGAAAATAACCGGCTGTTTTCCGTGGAGCATTTTATCAGTAAAAATAGCGATTACTCCCGCCTCACCCTCGGGACTCTGCCGCGGACCATAAACATTAGCCAACCGAAGAGCCGCGTAGGGTAATCCATGCGTCTTCCAAAAATAATGCAAATACATTTCGGCAGAAATTTTTGCCGCGCCGTATGGTGAAACAGGCAGGGCAAATTTATTTTCCGGCGTTGGCAGAACCGTCGCCTCTGAAGAAAGGGCGCCGCCGGTTGCCGCGAAAATAATTTTTTTCACTCCGTATTTCGCCGCATTTTGTAAAATATTAATTGTTCCTAAAACATTTATCTCCGCGTCAAAGATCGGATCGCGCACCGAGGTCCGCGTGTCTATCTGAGCGGCGTAATGGAAAACAAACGCTGGTTTTTCTTTTTTAAAAATTCCCTGAATTTTTTTATCGCGAACGTCAATTTTATAAAATTTCGCCCGAGGATTAATATTTTGTTTTTTTCCTCTATACAAATTATCAATCACAACAACTCTGTGACCGCGCTCGATTAACGCGTCAACAATATGAGAACCAATAAAGCCGGCGCCGCCAGTGACAATAATTTTTGCCATAGATATAAATTTACAATTTTTAAATTATATAATTTATTTTTTTCCCGTTTCTTTTTTCCATTTTAAGTATGCTTCCATAAATGGCTCTAAATCTCCATCGAGCACTGTTTCCGCGTCCGCCGTTTCAAACTTTGTCCGATGGTCTTTAACCATTTTATATGGTTGTAAAACATACGATCGAATCTGGTTTCCCCACGCCGCCAAAACCCCCGCCCGTAATTTATCTATTTCTTTAGTTCTTGTTTCTTCTTGCAAATACAAAATTTTTGCTTTCAAAATTTTCAAAGCGGTTTCTTTATTTTGCGCCTGCGAACGCTCGCGCTGACAACTAACTGTAAGGCCAGTTGGAATATGGACAGCTCTTACGGCCGAATAAGTTGTTTGCACACTTTGTCCGCCATGGCCGCTCGAAAGGAATGTATCAATCCGTAAATCTTTTGGATCAATTTTTACTTCTGAAACATCTTCAATTTCCGGTAAAATTTCAACCAAAGCGAATGAAGTATGGCGCATTTTTTCCGCATCATATGGAGAAATACGAACTAAGCGGTGAACACCAGATTCACTCCGAAGCCACCCATAAGCCATTCTGCCGGTAACCTTTATTGTAATACTTTTTATGCCCGCTTCCCCGCCGCGCGTCTCGTCAATAATTTCTGTCCGCCAACCCTTCTTTTCACAAAATCTAAGATACATTCGAAGAAGCATTTCCGCCCAATCCTGCGCTTCAGTACCGCCCGTTCCGGCATGAATCCCCAAAATGGCGTTCGCCCGATCGTGGGATTCAGAAAATAAAACAAAAAATTCTAATTTTTTAAACTTGGCAAGAAGCTCATTATATTTTTTTTCTATCTCTTCGCGGAGAGTTACTTCTTTATCTTTTTCATCAAGCCGAGCTAAATCCAAAACATCATCAACTTCTTTTTTCAGTTTTTCCCAAATTTCAACTTCCTCTTTTAAATCATTTAATCTTTGGCTCATTTCCCGCGCCGCTTCTTGGTCTTTCCAGAAGTCTGGCTCCGAAGTTATCTTTTCCAGATTAATAATTTCTTTTTTATTATTCTCTAATTTTAAAAGTTCAAAGGCCTTGGCTATCCTCTGTTTCAGGTCTTCTATATTTTTAACCAACTCATCCATTTTCATAAACTTCTCGTCCGCCTTTTTTCTAAATTAATTATTATACTCTCCGAGCGTCACTTTGATGTTTTTTTCTTCGCCCTTACGTAAAATTTTTAGATTAATTTCATTGCCAGGATGAAATTTAGCTATTTCCCTGGACAACGGGTGCTCTTCGTCTATTTTTTGACTATTCAATTCCAAAATTATGTCATTTTCTAAAAGGCCTGCTTTGTCTGCCGGAGATCCTGGTACTACAGCAAAATCTGTTTCTTTCTGCCCGCGCGCCACAAGCGCCCCATAATCCTTTTCCAGCTGATTTTCTTTGGCAATTTCTTTATTGATTAAAACATAGCGGACGCCAAGCCATGGCCGAACTATCTTTCCGTTTGCCTTAACACTTTCTATATCTTGTTTGGCCGTATTAATCGGAATGGAAAAACCTATCAGCTGCCCTTGCTGGCTCATAGCTGTGTTAATGCCGATTACCTGGCCAGCCAAATTCACGAGCGGCCCGCCGGAATTTCCCGGATTAATCGCTGCGTCAGTTTGGATTGCCTCTTCGATTACTTCCGATCCGCCGCGATTGTCTCCGGCCTCTATCCGCCGACCAATGCCAGAAATTACACCCTTAGTCACGGTATTTTTATATTCTCCCAATGAATTTCCAATCGCAATCACTGTTTGACCCAATTCGAGTTTATCTGAGTCGCCGAGCTCCACAATCGGAAGATCAGTGGCTTCAATTTTTAAAACTGCGATGTCTAAAAATGGATCTGTTGCTAAAATTTTCGCGTCATATTTTTTATCATCATTTGTGATAACTGTATATTCCGCTTCCTCGTCGGACACTACGTGTTTATTTGTCAAAATCAAACCGTCCGAAGAAATGATAAATCCCGTCCCGCCGCCAATTTCCGTTTTGCCAGAAGTGCCGCTCGTATCTCCGGCACTGGGCGACCCGAAATTAAAAGGGAAACCAAAAATCTGCGAAAAATTATTGGAATTATTAATTTTACTAATATCTTTAGAAACAACAATTGAAACTACGGCTGGAGCTACCTTTTTAACCGCACTAACTGTCGCCGATTCTTCAATCACCGCCTGAGTAATGGCTCGCTCGCTTAAAGTTCCTTCTCCTATCTGCACATCTTCACCTAAAAAAAATTTTTGAAACCACGGGATAATATGGCTCTTCCCATAAATTCCACCAAGCATGCCGCCGATTCCGCCAAAAATTAAACTGACGAGCACCGCGGCAATTAAAACTTTTTGAAATTGTTTGTCTAGCTGCATATCGTTTAGAATCAGTTAGTAACGGTATAAATTATTTTTTTAATTTATAACCTACACTCCTGATTCAAAAAATTATTTTTTTAATTTCATCAAATAATGATTAAAATTAACTACTCTGCCGTTTTCTATTTTTATCCCCTCTTTTTTTAACAGGGTAATTTTTTTCTTAACTCCACCTGAATAACCGCCCAAACTTCCGTCCGATTTCACCACGCGATGGCAAGGAGTTTTTATGGGATGCGGATTTTTATGTAATGCCCCGCCAACCGCCCGCGGACCAGTTTTTAAAATCCTCGCGATTTCGCCATAGGTCGTCACTCTTCCTCGAGGAATTTTCTTCGTCAAAAATAAAACCTTCTCCTCAAATAGGCTCATATATTAATTATAACAAAAAACTAGATAAAAGTAACCGGCGCCGACCTACTCTCTTACCTCACAAATTTCAAAATTATATTTTATTTTCTCGCGTAATTCTTGCAAAAATTCGGCCGGATACGCCTTTGTTCCACGAAATTCCGGCGCAAGAATTTTCTCCCCCGCCCGAAATTGCTGTAAATAATATTTTTTCGCCCCCTTAATAAATTCCGCGATCTTTAAAATGTCTTCCTTAACATGAAGTCCCGGAACAATTGTGGTGCGAAATTCATATTCTAAACCGCTCCGCATTACAATACCAATACTCTCTTTAATATTATCAAGGCTCACCGCGCCTCCAACAACTTTTTCGTACGATTCTTTTTGTAATAATGTTTTTATATCCATCGCAATATAATCAATTAATTTCTCCTCAAGGAGCGCCTTAAGCATTTCTGAATTAGTTCCATTAGTATCTAACTTTACTAAAAATCTAAGCGCTTTAATTTTTTTTATAAATTCTGGCAAATCGGGATAAAGTGTCGGCTCTCCTCCGGTAATACAGACGCCGTCCAGGAGTCCGCGCCGTGAATTCAAAAAATCAAAAAAAAATTTTTCTTCAATAATCTCCGATAATTTAACTTTTTTCGGATCAATCAACTCTGGATTATGACAAAAATGACAGCGAAAATTACAGCCAACAGTAAAAACCGTGCAAGCAATTTTGCCGGGATAATCGATTAAAGTTAATTTTTGTAATCCACCAATAAGCATAGGAGCATTTTATCACAAAACACGACCTCCATCAAAGGGCCGTGTTTTATAAAACTCATTTCTATCATCTAAACTTCCTCTATCTGTTTATCGTAAGTCTTTCTTTCTCCAAATTCTGCTTGTTTCCCATCATTCCATTGGCTTACCGGGCGAAGATAGCCGACAACGCGGGAATAAATTTCACACGCCTGCCGCTTTGTTTGTTTTTCCTCCGTCATATATTTATTGTTAATTTATTAATTTTATTAATTAACCCTTATACCCAATTTCTTCATCGCACTTCGGGCAGAAAGGATGCTCACCTGAGAGATAACCATGTTTTGGGCAAACACTAAAGGTTGGCGTCAGAGAAAAATACGGCAAGTGAAATTGGCCAGCAATTTTTTTAACAAGCAATTTTGCCGCATCGCCGTTAGGCAACCTTTCCCCGATAAAGCCATGCAGCACCGTACCTCCAGTATACCGCGTTTGCAGATCATCTTGCAAGCGCAAGGCTTCAAAATAATCGTTGGTAAATCCGACCGGTAAATGAGTAGAGTTTGTATAATAAGGAACAGCTCCTTTTTCTCGGTGAGCTTTTTCATTAGCAACAATAATTTCCGGATATTTTGCTTTGTCTTTTTTCACCAAGCTATAACTCGTGCCTTCGCCCGGAGTTGCTTCAAGATTATAAAGATTGTTTGTCTCAAGTTGATAATCCATTAGTCTCTCCCGCATAAAATCCAGAACCGACTTGGCAAAATCTTGTCCTTCTTCTGTCGCGATATTCCTTCCTAAGAAATTGAGGCAGGCTTCATTCATTCCAATCAAACCGATGGTATTAAAATGATTTCTCCAATATTCATTAAATCTTTCTTTAATTGGTGCAAGGTAATGGCGGCAGTAAGGATAAAGGCCCTTGCCGGTTAAGGTTTCTACAACCTCCCTCTTCATTTCAAGGCTCTTTTTGGCCAAATCCATAAGCCGTGCTAGGCGATCAAAAAATTCTTTTCTGGTTTTTGAAAGATAACCAATGCGCGGCATATTGATGGTTACAACGCCAATTGAACCAGTCAAAGGATTGGCCGCGAAAAGTCCGCCACCTCGTTTTCTAAGTTCACGATTATCAAGACGCAGCCTACAGCACATTGACCGCGCGTCCTCGGCCTTCATATCGGAATTTACAAAATTAGCAAAATAAGGAATGCCATATTTAGCCGTCATTTCCCAAATCGGATCAAATTCTTTCTTTTCCCAGTTAAAATCTGGCGTAATATTGTATGTTGGGATAGGAAAAGAAAAAACTCTGCCTTTCGCATCTCCGGAAATCATCACTTCGGCAAAAGCCTGATTAAACATATCCATTTCTACCTGAAATTCTCCATACTTTTCTTTTTGCGGCACTCCGCCAATAATTACTGCTTCATCCGCCATATTTTTAGGCGGAATAAGGTCCATAGTGATGTTGGTAAATGGCGTCTGAAAGCCAACGCGAGTAGGAACATTAACATTAAAAACAAATTCCTGCATGGCCTGCCGGACATCCTTGTAGGTCAAGTTGTCATAACGAATAAACGGAGCAAGAAGCGTGTCAAAATTAGCAAAAGCTTGGGCGCCGGCTACTTCACCTTGAAGAGTATAAAAGAAATTAACAATTTGTCCCAGGGCACTCCTCAAATGTTTCGCTGGTTTTGATTCTATTTTGCCCATCACTCCCCCAAATCCCCGCGTCAACAAATCGTGAAGATCCCAACCACAGCAATAAGCCGCCAAAATTTGTAAATCGTGAATATGGAAATCACCGTCCATATACGCATCTCTAATTTCTGGCGGATAAACTTTATTCAACCAATAATGAGAACTTATTGCCGAACTAATATGATTGTTCAAGCCTTGCAAAGAAAAAGCCATGTTACTATTTTCCCGGACTAACCAATCCAATTTATCTAAATAATTGCCCATCAGCTGATTTGAATCAACGAGAGCATTTAATTCGCGAATTTTAGCGTGCTGATCGCGATAGAGAATGTAAGCCTTGGCCACCCTCATTTGTCTCGCCCTAATCAAAACTTCTTCTACGATATCCTGAATTTCTTCAACAGCCGGTATTGACCGAGGATGAAATTTTTTATTTAAAACTTTCATCACTTGATCTGAAAGCCGGTTCGCTAACTTCTCATCCTTTTCCCCAGTAGCCTCTATTGCTTTCCCGACCGCCACCGCAACTTTTCCTTGATCAAAATCAACAATACGGCCATCTCTTTTTCTTATTTGGGTGATTTTATTCTGACTATATATCATAAATTGAGCGAATAAAATAACAAGATAACCTTGAAGAACATAAATTCGAGAAATCGGCGATAAATTTTCAAAACCCTATCTGATCCTCCTTCTCAAATCTGCTCCCGCTATCTTGCTATCGTATTATCTTATGAAATGAAATTTAAATTACATTATTTTCTTTCGAAGAAACGCAGGAATGTCTAAATCCTCCGCCTCTCCTCCGTCGACTTTCTTGGCGGAAAAATTTTTGCCAGCGGCGTCTTTTTCTTCAGTCCCTTCAATGTCTCCAAATTCAGTAATTTTCTTTACTGGCCTTTTTTGAAACTGACCAACGGACGGTTTTTCCGCTTCTTTCATTTTTCCAATTGTTGGGACGGAAAAAGTGCGGGCCGTTGGCAATTCCGCATCGTATGACGCCTTTCTTCTTTCAGTAAAGCCTGTGGCAATAACAGTAATCTTAATATTATCCTTCATGTTTTCATTAATTACCGCGCCAAAAATAACTTTCGCGTCAGGATCGGCCGATGCCGTAATAATTTTAGCCGCTTCAGCAACTTCATGCATACCCAAATTCTGACCACCCGTAACTGTAAAGAGTATTCCTCGCGCGCCATCAATAGACATTTCTAAAAGCGGTGAAGAAATAGCCGCTTTTGCCGCCTCCTCCGCTCTTCCTTCTCCGCTCGCTTCTCCAATTCCCATCATTGCTGAACCCGCGTCTTTCATTATCGCCCGCACATCGGCAAAATCAACGTTAATCAAACCGGGTATTGTGATTAATTCGGAAATTCCTTGAACGCCATTTTTTAAAACTTCATCACAAGTCGTGAATGCATCCAAGAGAGAAGTTTTTTTATCAATAATTTGTAAAAGTCTGTCGTTCGGAATAGTTATCAAGGTATCAACCTTGTCTTCCAATTCCTCCATGGCTCGCTCGGCGATCGTCCGTCTCTGTGCTCCTTCAAAAGAAAAAGGCTTTGTCACAACCGCCACCGTGAGCGCTCCCTGATCGCGTGCGAGCTGAGCAACAATCGGCGACGCGCCTGATCCTGTCCCGCCGCCCAAGCCGCAAGTCACAAAAACCATGTCCGCGCCCTTCAAGGCATCTCTAATTTCATTTTGGCTCTCTTCGGCCGCGCGTCTTCCGACCTCCGCGTCCATTCCCGCCCCTAAGCCGCGAGTAATGGTTTTTCCAATGTGCAATCTCACTGGCGCTTCGGAATAATGAAGAGCTTGCACGTCGGTATTGGCGGCAATAAATTCAACGCCTCTTATCTTGGCTTTGACCATGCGATTCACCGCCGAGCCGCCCGATCCCCCAACGCCAACAACCTTGATCTTGGCAAAGGTTTCAATTTCTGGTTTTATTTCTGGCATAATTATAGCTTTTAGATTAAAGGTTTCAAATTTAAGATTTTGTTCTAACCTTAAATCTTAAATCCTCAATCTATTATGGCATTAAAGATTTAAACCATTTTTTAACTTGGCTTGTCACTTTATCAATACTCTTGAAACGAGAGGCAAAACCGCTATTTCCCTCGTCGTAAACAGCGTTACCCCAAAGAACCAGCCCCAGGGCCGGGACAAAAGAAACATCGTTAACTTTATCAACTACGCTCGTAACATTTTGAGGGCAACCCAAGGAAACCGGCAGGCGCAATTTTCTTTTTGCGATGTCTAAAATGCCTGGAAGTTTGGCTGTTGATCCAATAAGCACTACTCCGGAAGGCAGGAGCCCGCTCCGTCCTATTTTTTTTAATTCGCCGTCAATTTTTTCAAAAATTTCTTCAACTCTAGCCTCAATAATTTCGGCGATATATTTTTTAGAAACTAGCGTATCCTCCCCCGCCTCATAATCTCCAAGATTAATCTCGTCGCGCTTGCCAACATCTTTTGGTATGGCTGTCCCATGTTCTAATTTTATTTTTTCAGCGGCATCGAGAGATGTGCGCAGACCAATCGCGACATCAGAAGTAATATGATCGCCGCCGATCGGCAAAAAGGCCGTATGCATAACATCTCCACCCTCAAACACGGCAAGTTCAGTAGAAGTTCGGCCAATATTCGCCACGGCCACACCCAATTCTTTCTGGCGCGGGCTTGTCACTGCTTCTGAGGCGGCAAGAATAGAAAATACAACATCCTCAATATCAACACCTGTGCGATAAATGCACTTGGTCAAATTTTTTATATGCGAACTGAGCCCCTGAATAATCTGCGTTTCCACTTCAAGCCTTACTCCGCTCATGCCCAACGGATCGCGGATATTAACTTGGTTATCAATTGAAAAAGTTCTCGGAATAACATGTAAAATTTCAAAATTTGGCGGAGTAGCAACAGCGCGCGAGGCCTCAATTGATCTTTCCACGTCACCATCATCAATTTCGCCGTTTGGTTTAGCTATGGCAATAACGCCTTTACTTTTTTGAAAAATGATATGATCACCGGAAATGCCAACCCAAACCCGGTCAACGGGAACGCCCGTAACCCGCTCGGCTGCCTCAAAAGCCGCCGCGATACTCGAGGTGGCGTTTTCTACACTCTGAACCGTCCCGCGGCACACGCCTTCTGACGGCACTTCTATTGCCGCCAAAATTTTGGGTGCCCCGTTCTCGTCTCTCTGCCCCACAACTACTCGCGCGGCGGTTGAGCCCAGATCTAAGCCGGTGATGATTTCACTCCTCATAAATTAATCCTATATATTCTCGGTAAGTCTTATATTATAAATAATCTAAAAACTTTTTGCAACAAGACTAAAATCCCTAATTTTATTTTGTCAAATTTTTAAAAATTTATTCCCCTAGCCTCTCAGCAAATCCACGAAATACGGCCCCAAAATCAGAACACCAACCACAATCGCTCCAACCGAAGAAAGTAAAACTACCGCGGCCATAATATCTTTGACCGTTTCAACATAAGGATGCATTCTTGGTTTTAAAACATCAATTACTCTTTCGAAAACACTGTTAATTAACTCTAACACTAAAACCATCATAATGACAAGCAAAAGAGCTATTGCTTCCCAAACTTTAACACGAAAAACTAAGGCTAAAATTAAAACTAAAAAACCCGCTACCACTTGAATTCTAAAACTTTGTTCTTCTTTAAAAACTCTAAATAATCCCCTGCTGGCGTAATGGAAACTTCTGATTAAGCGGCTTAAGCTAAACATAATTTAAATTTCTAAATTTTTTCCAAAATAACTTGCTCCATTTTTTTCATCTTCCTGGCCTCTCGCTCGCCCTTCTCGTGGTCAAAACCGCAAAGATGCAATAGGCCATGGACTAATAATTCCTTAATTTCTTGTTTCGTACTCCATCCGTACTCCCTCGCCTGGCGCGCTGCTTGGGGAAAAGAAATTATTATCTCTCCAAAAAGTTTTATTCCCCCGCTCTTTTTTTCTTCGTAGATAAAACTTAATACATCTGTTGTTTTGTTTTTCCCGCGATAAAAACTATTTAATTTTTTCATTTCTGAATCGCCAACAAAAGCAACCGAAATTTCCGCATTTTTTATATTAACTTTTTTAAAAACCATTTTTACAATATTGGCGACCCACTTCTTCTCTATTTTTTTACCAACGCGCTGATTTATTTCAATCTTAATCATTTTTACATCATTAAAACCCTACAAACTCAATTTAAAACTCTTTATCATCATTTCAAAAGTGCTTTTATAATTCAATTCTGTTTTGCCCCCGAGACTATACGTAATGGCATAAATTTTATCCCCCGAAGCGAAATAAGCTGTAAGCCCGTCAGGACTCTTTTTTCCGAGAAGGCCACTCTTAGTCATAACATCACTAAGTTCAGATGGACTAGTTCCGGGTGACTCAGCTAAATACCAATCCAAAAGCGGCAAACGATTCTGATTATCATCAATAACTACTTCTATAAGCTCTCCCGTGGCCGAAGTGAAAAGAACTTCTCTCCCCGTTTCATCAAGAGCTCTCGCGATCCAAAGTGATGGATAAAAAACAGAATATTTAAAAGCTTGGCTATTATAAATTTTTACTAAATTTGTTTCTTCAATTTTCTGCGGAGCGAGGCCTGTCGGGTTATATAAATTTAAAATTTCCAGCGCGTCAGAATAAGAATCACCGTCGGTATCCGCGGTATTTTGATCTGTACTAAACAAAGTTTCTTCAATGTCTGTTAACCCATCTCGGTCAGTATCAGCCGACGACGGTAGTTCAGCTGACGGCTCTGGCAATGGCGCGGGACAATCGGCAAGGCATGTGATAGTACTCTCCCCTGATTCGCATGTGCCATTTCCACAAACTGGCGCCGGAGGAACATTAACAGGAACATTTACCGGAGTATTAACTGGCGGTACGTTCGCATTCACGGGCACGTTTGCCACCGTGTTGGTGTTAGCTGACGGCGTGGTGCTAGTCTTTGGTTTGCTGGTCAAACTTTGAGTAAAAAGATAGGCCGCAACGGCAACTAAAATTATAACAATAACAGCCATCGCAATAATTAATGTTGATTTTGACCCGCCGCTCTTCCCTTCCTTCGGAACTTTTACTTTCTTAAAATAAAATTGCTCCGGCATGGCCTTAATCTCGACCGGCGGTTCTTCGGCAATATTAATTGGTTTTGGCTCTCCGTTTGGCATAATATAAGATTTAAGATTGCAGATTTAAGATTTAAGATTTTGTAGTGAATGTTCTAAACCATAAAGCATTTTTGAGCATTCCTCATAATCTCTAATAAAATATTCTATTTTTTCTTCCGATAAATACTTCTTTTCAAAAGCCATTTTCAAATGATGTTTTGTTTCTCTAATTTCTCCTTGAGCGCGACTAATACATTCTGTATAAATGTTAATCTTCAACTCGCACGCCTTTAATCTTTAATCTTAAATCTTTAATCTATGGTTATGGCTGCTCCAATAATCTTCCCGGCCCTTTCGGATTATATCCGGCTGTCACTTCCGCTCCATCCAAATATCCGTCACCATCTGTATCGGGATTTAAAGGATTAGTGAAATAAAGATTGACCTCGTCGCCATCTGTAAGCACGTCGCCATCTGTATCGGGGTTTGTCGTATCAGTCCCGAGAGCTATTTCTTCTGTATTAGTTAAACCGTCACCATCTAAATCAACTTCTCCTGGGGCGGGAATAACCGGCGCAGTTTCCAGAACTTCCGGTGGAACCTCTGCCGGCGTTTCATTAATATTGGATGGAATTTCAGCTGGAATATTTACTAGCGGCAAATTGGTATTTTGATTAGAAACGGTCGGAGTTTGTGTTCCAGTTTCTTCGGGCGCACTAGAAAATTGTCTCCAAACAAAATATCCGCCGCCGCCAAGAATTACAACTAAAATCACGGCCGCTAAAACCAAAAACATTTTCTTTTTCCCCGGACCCCCAGCTTCCTCGCCGACTTCTTCCGGAGTTGCACCAACAGAAGCGGCTCCCCCGGGCATGCCGGGCACGGTCGGCGAAAGCGCGCCGGCCGGTCTTAATGGTTCTTGTTTCGTCGGCTCCACGCCGGCAAACATGTCTTCTGGTTCTTTGTCAAACATAAATGTAGATAATTATTTTTAATTTACAATGAATGTTTAAATTTTTTAATTTTTTCTATCTCACGGTAAACTCACCGCTTCGCTCTTGACCCACAGTAGTCATATCACTGCCTCTAAATAACTCTCCTTCACTGGCAGAAAGACTCCAGACAAGAGCAGATCCAGTTCCAGTGCTAAGATTGTATCTCCCCGCGCCAGTTGTGCCATTGTAAACAATCCGGAAATTGTGCAAACCTCTTGATAAAGTACTGATCACTAGATCTCTTCTGCAATCCGGTGTAAGTCCTCCGCCGGGAGCAGCACATATACTGGCATTAGTTATACCAACCTTATGGCCATCAATATAAACTTCAAAAACATCAGCCGCATTATTACTGCTCACATGCAGACTTATCGTCGCACAGTCCGTCGCGTCATCCATACAGCCGTCGGTTCCACTATCATCATTCGGATCGCAAGCGTCAATTATTTCATCACTGTCAGTATCTGGGCTATATCTTAGCCTGCAGGTTTCGCCAGCTGGACAATCACCAGTAACTCTACAAATCCGAGAAGCAGTAGCGCTACAGGTTCCCGTAGATTCATATTTTCTATTATCACAAGCCCGACCCGTGGCGCAAGTAATCGCGCAAGACGAAGGACTGCAACCCGGCGAAGTCGGTGTGGTGAGATCTTGTGGCTTGCCCCAAGGATTTGAAGTATCAACACAAATCCAACTCGCGGGATATGCCGGCAGACGGCTATCGCATTGTTCCGCGCCGCTCACTGTCCCATCGCCGCAAGTCGGACCGCTCGCCGTTCTTAACGTGCATTCACGGCTGCAATAATTACAAGTTGATCCATATGGCGCCGTACAAGGCGTACCGTTTACATCTTCGCCGGAATCGCACGTTTCTATTCCCGCTCTCGTAAATCCATCACCACAACTAGAATTCTGGCAATCTACACAAGCGTCTGTATCTACATCATTTGCGTCATCGCATTGTTCACCACCTTCAACCGTGCCATTGCCGCATTCGCCGGTTACTGTGCAAACACCCCAACCTTCATCTCGCCACTGGCATTGTCTTACATCTCCCGATACCTCGCATTCCAAGGTTCTAACGCGCGGATATCCCGTCCCGGCTTCCGGAGAACACAATAAACATTCTTCTTCTGGTTCCGCGCAGTCCGAGTTGCTCTCACAAACTACATTAAAATCATCTGAAAGAATGGGGCTGGCCGGACTCAAGTGTTCATCAACCGGAACACAAACTCCTCTCCCGGACAATAAATTTCTATCACATTCTTCTCGACCATCGGTCACGGTATTTCCGCAAAATGGCGCCGACCCGACACAACCCGCCGCGCAAATCGGTCGACAAGTGCTGCCCGGACAATCGCTGTCCACACGACACGACGATCTATCATTATCACAAATTTTTCCATAATTTCCATTAAGACCTTCATCGTCGCACCGCTCGCCAAATCCGCTTTGCAAAATTCCATCTCCACAATAACCGCCACTCATTCGGCAGACAGTAGAACATTGATATTCATTCGTCGGCAATGTCCCGCCTCCCGGAATTCTTCCTCCGCCCGGACCGCGATCGCAAGCTTCACCCGTATCAATAATCCCATTTCCGCAAGTAGGAAGACACGACCCCCAATCATTCCATCGACAAGTAGCTAAATTACAAGTTCGGCTTTGCCGACCCGTTCCACTGCCGCAAGATTGTTCGCTCGTGCGGCACGTTCCGCCCGTAGCAACGCAATCCAAATCACTGCGGCAAAAACTTGTCGGATCCGAAGAACATGTATTTAATAAACTCGGTTCGCATTCTTCGGCTTCGTTTTCCGGCGTCGCCGGATTATCAACATTTAGTATTCCATCACCACAAACTCCACCCACACTGAAAGTTGTACCATCGCAAACATTTTCATATTTAATGTAGGCTGGAATAGCGTCTCTAAACCAACTCCAACTCGGAAGAATTATCGCGCCCGATGAATTAGTAAGCTTGTGTTCCAAATCACCGCCAATATTATAAAATCCCGTAGCTGATTCGTAACGATATTGGTAAATATGAGACAAATCGGGACAGTGGTAAGATTCTGCGCTCGTGTTCCAACAAGTGTCAGGATTATAAGGATCTACGCAACCCTGAAATTTATTTACCGGATCTTGTGGTAATCCTCCGCCGAGTTCCTGCCCAAGCACGGCCCATGAATCCCACTTGCTCGTGGAAATCCCTCGAACATACGAACCGGCTTCCAGTTTTGGCGGATAACCTCGCGTCATCATATATCTTTCCACCTCGGCTTTGATTTTATCTAAATCAGATAAACGTTTAACATCACGGGCCAATTTATCTTTTGGCGCATCACACAAAGATTGTGTCGGAGTTTGTGGACAATCCAAATCAGCCGAACAAGGAATCGCTTGATCATCTTCGTCCGTGACAGTTGCCGCGCCGCGCTTACAAACTTTATTATTTTCCAAATTAATATTAAAATTCCAATTTTCTACCAATTGATTATAAATATCAATTGTGTCCTGGCTGGCATCTTCATTATATGAAATCAAATAAACGTTTGTATAAATGTCTGGCCCGGAACTAGAGCCGCCAATAAGCGCCGGCTGGTTTGCCGCGGAAACATAAATTGTCCGACCATCTTCCACGGCTTGATATTGATCAACCGTTTTCCCACTCGGAGACGCCGGTCTGAATCCTTGGGCCGTGTACCAATCGGATAAAGCAAGGTGGTTTTCATTTGTATAAATTCTAATACCGATCGCGTCGGGCGAAGATTGGCAAGATCCGCCTTCCGGGGCGCACGGATTTTCCGTGTTACAAGGCAATTTGGAAAGGGTACAATAACTCCCCTGAACAAATAAGAAATATTCTCTGAGTAAAAAGTCAGATGATCCCGGCGGCTCCGGCGGATTATTTACAATCGGCGGATCGCTAACCGTCGGTAAATCATCGCTAAAACCAAGCTCTCCTCTGTCCTGGCAATAATATGTTTCAAAATTATATGTTTCATCAGCTAACCCTTCGCCCGTCACGCCAAATCTATCTGGCCATGGATTTTCACAAAGAAAAACTATCGCGTCGGCCCCGCTACCCAACACTCGTCCCACGGTTCGGGGAGATAAAATTGTATCGGCAGTAATTCTCGCTGAAACTAAAATTCTTGCTTCTCCGTTTTTATTTTCCGCTTTCGCCTCTTGGCTAGCATTAAGTTCGCAAACTCCGCCGTCTCTACAATCGCTCGCGCTGTGACAAATTGCAGTCGATTCATTGGAACAAGCGCCTTCGGGATTTAAGCTAACTACTGTTGGATCGTTAGACACCCAATCTTCCCATTGCCAAGCGTACACCCCGGGCAAGGAAGAAATCGCTCTCCCCCGCGTGTCTCTCGGTATGGCGGAAAAATTGTGTGTTTCACCACTCTGCGTAAAAACATGAACCTCCGGCGTAAATGTCACTTGGCTCAAAGCACAAATGTCACCGCCCGTCTTAAACGACCATTCATAAATTTCCCTGCCGCTGTAGGCCGCGGGGTATTCACCGGATAAGCTACCTCCACCCAACGCCACGCCTTTTGAATTTCTAATCCCCTCAATCTCGGGCGTTGTAGAATTGTCACCTAAAATCAAAACTCTATAGTCATTATCACTATCAAAAGCTTTAGTTGGACTAAAGCTTACTTCCGTCACCAAATTTCCACCTTTATTTACAACAACAGACGACGCTGTTCCCGGCCAGACGCACCACGGACTTCCCGGCGCGGCGCTCGCCGGCTCGCCGAGCAATGATTGCCCAAATTTATTGACGAAATCTTTTACTTGGCTAAAAATCTTTAAATCATTCTCAATTTTATTAATCGGCTTAACCAATATTCTCGCAATCGGCGGAGGCAGCCACTTCTTTATTTTTTCAAAAAATTGCCAACCGGATTTTCCTTCGCCGGTCCATAGAGCTAATTGTACCGTTCCGTCAGGACACGTCCCGCCGTAATTGCCGACGACTAAAATATTACCCGTGACGCTCGCTGTTTCCATTACATCGTCAAATGTCACAGAAATTCTGGCATTGCGGCAAACTTCAACCGCTCCTGAATCACAACCAACCGCGCCATCCCGAGTGGGATCGCAGTTTGTCACTTTTGGTTTAAAGTAGCAACATGTGTTGCGGCCAACTCCCAATTCGCAATCAGCGTCAGTTGTGCAAGATTGTGAAGTTGTTCCTGAACATATATTAGAAGTTGAAATACACGACAAACGAATTGCACTGCAATCCTGACCGCCGCAGCGCAAAGTCAAATCGCCGCTGTCGGATTTTCCCTCTGTCGCGGCTGAAATTTCCGTGGTGCTGGAATTTACTCCGGCCGCCACGTCCTCCGTGGCAAGATCAATTGCTTCGGCCGTTTGGTATGGATCAATTCTCGCGTCCGTGACTGTTCCTTCATTTAAGCAAGTATCACTGCAACCCGGCCCTGGAGCGTTCCCATCGTCGCAATCTTCACCGCGTTCTTTCGCCCGATTTCCACAAACTCCCCCGCCAGCCACAGATCCTTCGTGTTGGCAAATATTATTACATCCATCCCCCGAACGAGTATTTCCGTCATCACAATCTTCGCCAATTTGAATTATGCCATTACCACAAGTTGAATCATAACGCGCGTTTGATCCTTCGTTCAAACAAGTCGCATTACAACCATCAAGCGTTGCCGTATTGCCATCGTCACAGTCTTCGCCAAATTCTTTTACGCCATTTCCGCAAGATGGATAATTATTATCATTGGTAATTGTTGCCACTCCTGGATCAGCCGATGCCCAGCCCCAATTATAATCCATAGCACCAAGCTGCTGGCCGTTCGGGCTACAGAGATCTGGCTCGCTGAAAGGCGTGGAAGAATAATTTTGCGTCGCGCCGATAAAATTCAAAATCGCGTTTTGCGGATCAACTGCCACGCGATCCACGGCGCAAGGACTGGCATCATCTTTAGTTTTGAAAGTCCAAGAGTAAGCAGAAAAAGCCGCCGGGTCGCCGGCCGGATAATTTAAATCAGTCAAATGGACGCCGCTCGTTGAAGTAACACGATCAGAAATAACGGCGCGATAATAAGTATTCGGCGTAAAGAGCACTAAAGGCTCAATAACCATTTTTTTTGCGACCGAATCGTAAGAAGTTCCTGCCAGAGAAACTTCCTCCAGAGCTCTCGTTCCTTCATTTAAACAAGTTGTCGCGTTGCAGTTGGCCGGGAATGGAGATCCGTCACAATCTTCACCTTCTTCAACCAGGCCATTACCGCAAACCGCGGCGGCGCCATCGCTGCCGATATTTAAACATGTGGTGCGATTACAACGCTCCGGAAATGGCACACCGTCGCAATCTTCACCGGTTTCGCGGCGATCATTGCCACAGTACGAACCATAAAGCGCGTTTGACCCTTCATTCAAACAAGTCGCGCTGCAACCGTCGCCTGCCGTCGCATTGCCGTCATCACAATCTTCACCGGGCTCAATCACGCCATTGCCGCATTTCCAAATATAAAGATTAACATTTGCCGCGCTCTCCACGCTCGCCTGATTCATGTTTGTATTAAATTCCGCGCCGACTTCCGCGTTAGCGCAAGCATCACTGCAGTTCGGCCACGCATTTTCTACTCTTGGGTCTGTAAAATTAATTGTCAAATTTCCTGAGCCAAATTTACTTTCACTTGGAATTCCGCCGGTAATTCGAACCGGCAAACCAACTTCTGTTTCCGCCCGAGCCGTGGCAACTTCACTCGGAGTAATACTACCAGCCACAGTGGCTTTTGAAATATCTGACGAAGTCCAGCGCCAAGGACTATAAGCGCTGCAATCAATTGTTATGCAAACATCGCCGGCCGCATAACACAAACTATCATAATTCTGTGTCGCCCCAATACTTACTAAAGTCCGTTCATACGGAGAAACCCCAACTAAACCGATATCACACGTCTCGTCGCTGTCGCGGGTTTTAAATTGCCAAATATAATCGCCACCTTCCACTCCATCTCGGTCGCCATCCAAGAAAAATCCCCCATCCGGACAACCGGCGCCTCCAAGACAGCTTTCTATTCCTGTGCCGGCAACCGCGTCACTTTTCAAAGTCACCTGATACCAAGTATTTTGCGTCCACTTTCTTCCTACCGGCAACAACTTAAGTTCAAAACCATCTTGATGGTCATCAATGTCACTAAATCTAACACTGCTGCCAGTAACCTCTGCTTTCGTCGTACAGGTTTGATCAGAACAGCTTTCAACTAAAATATTTGATGTATTTACTGATGCTGGATTTATTTTTGTCGTGAAGCGCGCCGTTATTGTGGCGTTAACACAAACTCTCTCTCCTCCATCTCTGCCAGACCATGGTGAAGGTGAAGCCGGCCCCGGCGGTGGGGGATTGCTGCAGCTTTCTACCACTTGCGGATAAATCGGAAGTTGGCCAGTGGAAAATTGCCAGAAATAATACCCTTTACCCGCGGCCGCAGCGCACGCTACGGCGCAACTGCCATCACGGCAACATTGCTGGCCGGAAGAACAAGTGGCGCCCGTGCGACAATCTTGAACTATAAAATTAACACTATTTCCCGTTGCTCCCCCAGAAGTAACATTAACCGGACCGGTTTGGGTTCCGGTCGGAACAGGCGTAGAAATTTGTATGCCGTCAGTTGGAGTAACAGTCGCAGGAGTTGACCGATAAAAATTAACTAAAGCCGACGCGCCAAAGCGCTCGCCATCAATTCTCACCGGCAAATCAATCGGTCCATTGTCCGGAGTAATTTTACAAATTCCCGGACCGGCCGTTCCAGAATCAACCGTAAAATCCGATGTTGTTAAATCGCTTGTATCATCAGACTGGCCACCCGCGGTTCCAGCAGTCGTAATTTTTATAACATCTGTAACCGCGCCGGTCGGAACTTTTACAATAATTTGATCGTTTTTCCACCAATCAGCTCCGCAAGCCGCAGGAAAATCTGTCGCGGCCAAAAGATCCGCGCCGCCGATATCTTTAAAAAATACTTGGCCGGTTTCATTGAGAAAATTGGCGCCAAAAATTGTCACGTACTCGCCTATTGGCCCATGCGTCGGAGAAAAACTTAAAATTCTTGGCGCTTCGGCCGTGGCGACAACTTGGAAATTAATTGGATTGCTGTTTTCACCGCCAACCACGACTTGTACTGGAACCGTAGCCGGAGCGATTAAAGGTACAACCGCGCCAATGCTCGTGGGAGTCCAGAGACTAACTCGTTCTGCTCGTGTTCCGCCAAAAATTATTTCACTTGTTCCTTGTGTCGCGCCAAATTGAGTGCCAGCAACAACTACTTCAATTCTCGGCTCGCCATTATCCGGCGTAATTGAACAAATTCCCGGCCGGCTTGTATCATTTATATCAAAATTTGGCAAAACCGGACCGCGCTCATCATCAGTTTGATCGGTATAGTCAGCTGCGGTCGCGCCGGTTGGCGGAGGCACCACAACTTTTACCGGACCATCAGTCGCGCCAGCAGGAACAACCGCGATAATCTGATTATTTTGCCAAGTAGCTGAAGCAGGACAAGCCGGCGTTCCAGATAAAACATTATTAAAATAAACTTGGCCGGAAATATCTCCAAATCCTTGGCCAAAAATTGTCACGTAATTTCCTACTGCTCCATCGTTTGGCGAAACGGCAGTAATTTCTGGTAGAGTTCGGCAAACTCCGCCAATACATGATCCTCCGCGGCAATCTGTTCCGCTCGTGCAAGATCCTCCGTCGCAAGTTCCGCAATCCGCGCCACCACAATCAATATCTGTTTCATCCGCGTCCTGTCGCCCGTTAAAACAATGCGCCGCCCGGACAATTACGTCCACGCCGCCAGAAGTAGTATTATTGGAATCAATATCAAAAGCTTTCGTCGTCAAAGTATGTCTTGATCCAGCCGTAACGCCAGTTGTATCCCAATCAAAAATTGATGAATAGTCACGCGGCGTTGGACCAGAGGGTGCATCAGTTCCAAGCGTTCCGCCATTTGAAAAATATTCCAAATAAGAAATTCCCGCGTCGTCTGTCGCGTGCGCCTCAATCGAAACTATCGCGTCAGCCGAAACAGAAGCGCCCGGATTGGGAGAAGTGATTCTTACTTCCGGCCCGGTCACGTCAACTAAATTTCCTGTTGTAAAATTGGCCGTACAATTTGGCGCGAGTCCGCCACAAACTAAAAATTTTCCATCAGTACTTCGGAGACCGGTTGCCGCTTCCACCGTAAATTCCGTGTCCGCGTCAAAACATTTTCTGTCAACGTTCGGTGCCGGACAATTGGCACTCGGAACGAATTCCACGACCGTTCCGGAAGCGCTCGCTGTTCCGTCCACTAAACTTCCGTCAGCCGTCACGGTTAAATTTCCCGCTAAAGTTGTCGCGTCAACATTTTTGTTAAAAACAACGCGCACGACAACATTTCGAATTGGTATAGCGCCATTCGGCTGAATTCCGCGGACAACAAATGAATCAGACGGCAAACCACCGCCACCGCCTCCTCCACCACCGCCACCGCCTCCTCCACCACCGCCACCGCCTCCTCCACCACCGGTAATGCCCGTCGCTTCCATTAATCTATTCATAACATACTGGGTGATGCCAAAAGAGAAAATAATAATAATCAAACCTATCAAAGCATTAACCAGAATTTTTTTGGCCTGCGATATCCGCTCCTCATTGCCGCCAGCCGTCATCCAAACAAAACCGCCGTAAATTACAATGGCTACGGCGACAATCCCCAAAAATCCGAGCGCTACACGAATAATTTGCGCCGCGACCACTCGCGGATCTTCCGTCGGTAGAGCAATTTCATTTCCCACTTCATTCACCCCAAAATCCTGGGCGAAAATAGTTGTAGCAAACAAAAACGCACCCGTAATCAAAAACAGGGAAAAAAGAAATTTTAAAATTTTCTTCTCGTGTGGTTTCATAATCCGGCCACACTAATATTTATTGCGAACTTAAAACGTTTTTGTCTTTTACTCTAATTCTATTTTAACGTGAATGTCTGAATAATCTGTCTCGCTTCATTTAAAATATCTTCATATTTCTGATCCTCCAAACCGGGCCTGCCAGCATAATCACCACCGCTTGTGTAATAAAAGGCCCACAGGTTGCTGTCTTTAATAAAAGTCTGCGGATAATCCACAACATATGGATCATTTTTATCTTCAATTCTTACAATATTTATTTGCACGTAACGTCCATTGTCATTTTCTGAGGTTAGACGGAATGCTCTTATCTTAGAGTACCCAGGATCTGCCACCTGCTCTGCTTTTATTTTCCCCCAAGAAGCTGGAAATGTCAGAGAAAAACCATATGCACTATTTGTATAGGTCGTAGGGGCCGCAGGTGTTGAAAAATACAAAGCTACATCTGTCAATGTATCTTCGCACAAATTTAACGCGGCCACTTTTGCTGTGTAATCCGGTTCTTCCGGTTCCGGCGCGGCGCCACCGCCACACCCGCCTTCCCAAAGTAATTTATCAGAATATGCGTGCAACGGACCAAACCCACCGACGTTACAGAAAGCAGTATTGTCATTACTAAAACCAACAAATTTTTCGTTGGTCCAATTGTTGTAATTAGGGGTGACGACTAAAGTTAGGCCGTTTAAATTTAAAGTTTTTCGACTGCCGGTATTTGCTTGATCGATAAAACTATTAAACTCCTGATTACTGCACTTTACTCCAACCAGCACGCTTGTATTTTCTTTATAAAGAGACCAATTTTCAACCTGGTCTACAATGGGAGCAACACATTTTCCTTTATCGCAAACAAAATCCCCCAAACATGGCTCCGCCACGCTGCACTCCGGAGATTCTAACCGCGCTGTTAAATCGTCTATCTGCTGTTGCAGTGATTGCTTCGCGTTCGTTAAATTTTCCTGTGCAGTTTGCAATTGCATTGCCTGCCAAAAGTAAACTCCACCACCGACAATAAGGGCTGTGAGAACCACGGAAATTAAAACCGTAGCAATGGTGGGAAATTTTTTAGGACTTACTGGCTGCGTGATTGGTTGGTTTTCCATAAAGTTTTTAAATTACTAAATTTTAAATTTATTCTATCGGCCACGTGCAACCCGCGCCGACGGGATCAGTGCAACTTGTTCCAGCAGCTGGCCCAACTGGTTCATAAAAACAATTTTGATAAATATCTTTAATTCTATGCGTCGCCCGCGGAAAATATCTTACGAGATTCTCGTCAACCGCCGCGCCATCAGCGCAAGTCGGCGCCGGAGCAGGCGCTTCAGTGCTCTCAATAAACTCCCCATGATAAATTATTGCTTTATGTTTTACCGGCGTTCCTCCGCGCGGTGTGGGCACGCCAAGGGCGTCTGTCCCCTCCCCTCCCAAAGTAAACCAAACGGCGCAAGCGTCGCGTTCGTTATCATCTAAAATTATATTTTCTGAAGAAAAACTAGTCACACTCATTGGTTTACTAAATCTAAATTCAACCGGCGCGTCGAGCGCTACATCACTTCCACTCGCCGCTGGTAGGAGAGTTTCAATTCTCGGCGGAATTAAATCAATTGTATTATTGGTAGCAAAATCCCAAGCATAATTATCGGTTGGCGGACCTTCGGCCACGTCATCTCCGTCTCCGTCTAAAGAATTTCCTACCACGTCAGTCGCACCAGTGTAAGGCATTTCTGCTTCTGGCGGAGTTGTACCTAGACGCGCGGCTTTTACATTCACGGAAATATCAGCATCAGCGGGCAAACAAAAAACATCACCGCCGCAGGAATTTGTCCCACATCGAAAATCGGTTGTAAATTCTATAGTTTTATATTGATTGCCAATCGCCCAAGTTCCAGCAACGGGTCCGGGAACCGGCACACCGTCGGCCAAAACTTCAATTTTATCAAAACCTTCCGCCGTTTTGCCGGCCACGGTTGTCGGATCCATGGCTTCGTCAAAATTTACTTGAACTAAAATATTTCTGGCGTTTGTCGTTGCGTCTCCCGGAATTACGCTTTCCACTTCTGGCGGCGTAACATCAACAAAAGTGCTCACTTCAAAATCCCAGGCATAACCATCACTAAACGCGCCAGTAAAGGCGTCTCCTCCGTCGGCCTTTTTCAAACCAGGCTTTAACGCCACCGTATACCAAATATTTTCCGATGGACTCCCTAAAAGTTCCGCCGGATCAAAGGTGAAATTTTTTAAATCAGTCGTGAAACCAACCCTTGCCTCGCCCGGCTCCAAATAATTGATCACGCCACCCGCACCGGTTTCTCCCTGGAGGGATTGATAAATTCTAATATTTTCGCTCTTTATCGGTAAAACCGTTGCCGGAGTGACGGCCACGCCTCCGAGTGTATCATCTCCAGGATTGGCCGGATCGTTAATCTCATAACCTTCAATAATTGTATCCAGCGCCATTGGCTCTTTGAAAGTGATAATAACTTTTGTATTTCGGGCAATGCCCGTGCCGCCGCGTGGTGGATAATGGCTTTCAATAATACTATTGCCAAGTGCGCCGGAGTAGCGGCCAACCGCCGGCGGTCCGCCTCCTCCGCCGCCCGCGCCTCCTCCGCCGCCCAAGGCGCTAATCAACGTATTTAATACATATTGTGTAATTCCAAACGCCATCAAAATAATCACTAAACCAATCAAGCCATTTGTTAAAATTTTCTTGGCGGTGGCAATTTTTTCTTCATTCCCGGCTGAAGTCATCCAAACAAAACCGCCGTAGAGCACAATGCCCAGCGCGACAACTCCCAAAAATCCGAGTACAACTCGGATGATTCTCGCGGCAATCACGCGCGGGTCGCCATCAACCAGAGCAATCTCATTTCCCACTTCGTTTAATCCAAAATTCTGAGCCAAAGCAATTTGGACAAACAAAAGACTGGCCGTGATAACGGTCAACCCCATTAAAATCTTTAACGCCCTTTTAACTTGCATGTGCGGCAAAGTTAAATTTCTAATTTTGCGTTTTTGTTTTTGACTATTTTTTATCTAAAAATTCTTTCACCATTTTACTAACCGCGTCTCCCCCGGCCCGACCCCCGGCTGCTTTCATCACAGCGCCCATCACTTTGCCAAAATCTCCCGGACCGGAAGCGGCAGTTTCTTTAATCTTTTCTTCCACGATTTTTCTTAATTCTGCTTCCGGGAGTTCTGCTGGTAAATATTTGGCCAAAATATCCAATTCAGCTTTTTCTTTAGAAACCAAATCAGCTCGGCCGCCTTTTTCATATTCAGAAATCGAGTCTTTATGCTTTTTAACTTCGGAATTAATTACCTTTATCACGTCCTCATCGGAAAATTCTTTTCTCCCGCCAGCAATTTCCGCGTTCAAGACCGCGGCCCGAAGCATGGACAAAACCGAAACTACGGCCTCGCTTTTGCTTTTACGCGCCTCTATAAAATCTTTTTCAATTTGCTCTTTTAAGGTCATGATGGAGAACAAATTTATCTTCTAAATTTATTTCTCGGTTCAAATTCATCTTTGAGCTTGCCGATTTTTTTCAAGTATTCGCGCTTTTTCTTAATTTCCTCACGGCGCAATGCCGATGCTTTTTGCAAATTGCGGCTTTTTTCTGATGTATGAAATCTGATTTTCTTTGCCTGCAACAATTTTCCGCTTTGCTGAACGCGGCGGCTAAATCTTCTCATCATGCTTTCAAAGGTTTCTCCCCTTTTTCTTTTTACTTCTTGACCCATTCTTTCACCTCACTTTCTTAAGATTATATTATTATATGATAAATTATGTTATTTGGCTATGCCATTTGTTAATTTCTTTTTCATCTCCTGAATAATCTTCACAAAATCCACAATTTCTTGGGAACCGCCCTCCATATCTCGAATAATAATTGTGCCATCGAGCACTTCTTTCTGTCCCAAAATCAAAGCATATCTTGCGCCAAGTTTATTGGCTATTTCAAGTTGTTTTTTCAAACCTTCCTTTGTTAAACCGTGCGTAATGAAGAATCCGGCTCGACGCAAATCTTCAATTAAGGCAAAACTTTTTTTTCTAGCTTGTTCGCCAAGCTGGGCCAAGAAGATATCTGGAACGGTAATCGGCGGAACTTCAATATTATTCTCTTTTATTTTAACAATTAAACGTTCTGCGCCCAAAGCAACGCCACAAGCAGGAGTCGGCCGCCCACCCAAAACTTCAACTAAATTATCATAGCGCCCTCCCCCGCCTAAAGCTTCCGGTTTTTGACCAGTTATTTGATTTTCTTCGGAAAAAAATTCAAAAACGGTTTTAGTGTAATAATCCAAACCGCGCACAAGATATGGATTTAGATTATATGGAACAGCCGCGTCGTCAAGATATTCTAAAACTCTTACAAAATGATTTTTACAGTCCTCGCAAAGATAATCGACAATTTGCGGCGCTCCTTCTTTTAATGGCTCGCAGCCCGCTTCCTTACAATCTAAAATGCGAAGAGGATTTTTAACTAACCTTTTTTTGCATTCCTCACAAAGAGAGCTTCGGCGATCGCGATAGTAATTTACCAATTTATTTTTATAAGATTCGCGGCACTTAGAACAGCCAATACTGTTTATTTGAACGTTTATTTTTAACCCAAGAGATTGAATTAGATTATAAGTTAAAAAAATTATTTCTGCGTCAATGACCGCGTTGCCGTCACCCAGCGCTTCAAAACCAAACTGGTGGAAAGCTCTCTGCCGGCCGGCTTGCGGGCGTTCATGACGAAACATCGGACCAAAATAAAAAAACTTTACCGGTTGAGGAAGATTTATCATGCCGTGCTGAACATAAGCTCTCGCGATTGAAGCTGTCGCTTCGGGACGTAAACATACATTTTCTCCGCCGCGATCGATAAACGTAAACATTTCCTTGCCAACAATATCCGTTTCTCCGCCCACCGCTCTGTTAAACAACGCTGTTTCTTCTAAAATCGGCGTTTCAATAAATTCATAACCATAATTAGCGGAAAAATTTTCCGCTTGTCTTTTAACAAAATGCCAATATTTATATTCTCCCGGCAAAAGATCCTTCATCCCGCGGAGTGTTTGAAAAACTCTCGCTTTCTGCGGACCAGCGGCTTTGACTTTTTTCTGCTTTTTGACAATCACTCGCGGCTTTTTTGCCTTTTTTTGAATTTTTGCTTTTTTAGGCATACTTAATTACTGGTTATATTCGGGTGTTTCAAAAATTTTTAATTTATCGAATGGCCATCCTCTAAACCACACCTTGCCAACAATGCTTTCTCTTTTGATTGGGCCAAAGCTTCGCGAATCAAAACTCGCTAAACGATTATCACCCATAATAAAATATTCTTCCACGCCAAGAGAAATTGTCCGATCGCCAAAGGTTTTAATCTCTTCTTCCAAATAATTCTCTTTTAGAAGCAAACCTTCTCGATTGTCACCATTGAAAACCGTTATTTTCCCGTTTTTTATTTCTAATGTTTCATTGGGCAAACCAATAATTCTTTTTATAAAATATTGGCTCGGATCTCTTGGATATTTAAAAACCACAATATCTCCCCTCTCTGGCGAATTGAAACGATAACCTATTTCATTAATAATCAAATATTCATGATCAAAAAAATTCGGCTCCATAGACGCGCCCTTAACATAAAAGGGCTGAATTAAAAAATAACGCACGGGCACAATAATGGCCAGCGAAATTAAAATTACTTTGATAATTTCCAAAGTGTATTCGGTAAAGCGTTTTATGGCCGCTTCTTTTTTAACTTCACTTTTGGGTTCCGCGGCTGGCTCTACTAGTCCCAACTCATCTTTATTTTTTAATATGGGCATAATATTTTTCACAATTATAACTTATTAAACCAACAATGGACGATGGAGGATTCGAACCTCCGACCTTTCGAATGTGAATCGAACGCTCTAACCAACTGAGCTAATCGTCCACAAAGGACGGCGTAACAAAATTTAAGCAAGAGATTCTTGCCTTTCTTAAATTTATACCTTAAAGTATTCATATTATAACACGTGAACTTTAGAAAAGCAAGTCGTTTTTATAAGTCGCGGCGGGCCTTATTTTAACTAGAAAAATGCTCAAATTTCGCCTTTTACAAAATTTGTTATATAATGGGAAAATAACAAAGAATCATTGACCCCTGAAATTAATGAAAATTAATCTGCTAGAAAAAAATCCAATACAAAATCCGAAAAAGGGCTTGTCTATTTTCTGGAAATCAGCAATCGCCTGTGGAATCATCGCCCCTCTTTTTTTAGTCCAGACTACTTTTTTTAAGGGAAACTTTAATCCCTTTCTGAAAATTGGCGCAGCGCTCCAAACTTTTGAATTTAGTAATATTACCGAATGGGTGAGCCAGATTGGGAAATTAATCCGGAGCGAAGATAAAATTCTAAAAGGAGAAAAAGATAATCGCGTGAATTTTTTACTCCTGGGCATGGGCGGCGCGGGCCATGATGGCGCGTATCTTACTGACACAATGATTCTCGCGAGTTTTGATCCCAAGGAAAATAAAGTCGCGATGGTTTCTATCCCCCGCGATTTGGCTGTTCCCGTGCCCGGATATGGGCAGAGGAAAATAAATAGTATTAATGCTTATGCTGAAGCTAAAGAAGATGGCAGTGGCGGCGAAGAAACAAGTCAAGTCGTGGGCCAAGTCCTTGATATCCCTATACATTATTACGTGAGGGCTGATTTCCAAGGTTTTGAAACTTTAATAGACAAACTAGGTGGAATTTCTATATATGTTGAAAAATCTTTTGTTGATAACCAATATCCGACCAACGATGAAAAATATCAAACCCTGACTTTCGAAGAGGGCTGGCAGACAATGGATGGTGACACGGCTCTGAAATTTGTCCGCTCCCGCCATGGTACAAATGGAGAAGCCTCTGATTTCGCGCGAAGCCGGCGGCAGCAAAAAGTTTTAGTGTCCTTAAAGGAAAAAATTCTTTCTTTCAGCACCCTCTTAAATCCGGTTAAAATTCAGGGTGTGTATGACGCGGTAAAAAATTCTATCGACACAAACATGGAAATGTGGGAAATTGTGAGAATGAGCCACTTGGCGCGGGATGTTGATACGGAAAAAATTATTCATCAAGTTTTGAGCGCCGACGAAGGAGGGCTCTTGGTCGCCGCGAATATTGACGGCGCCTATGTTCTAGAACCCCGAACGGGAAATTTTAGCGAGATACAATTTTTAGTAAAAAATATTTTTAATACGGCCTCAGAAATAAATTTTGAAGATAAGCCCGAACCGACCCGCATTGAAATTCAAAATGGCACAAAGATAACGGGTTTGGCTTCGCGAACCGCCGAAATGCTTGATAAATTTGATTATAAAGTAACTAGGGTAAGTAATGCCGAGGAACAAAATTACGAAAACACAATTATTTATGATCTAACTGAGGGAGCAAAAAATGACGATCTCACCTTTTTAAAAACGAAATTAAATGCTGACGTCTCGCTCTCTCTCCCCTCTTGGCTTACAAATTCATCCGCCTCCGCGGAAGTTAATCTCTTTAATCAACCTCCAGTTATCGCAAAAAATAATTCAACAGATTTTCTGATTATCCTTGGCAAAAACGCCACTTTTTAACTATGTTATTCACTATTGCTATTGTTGGCCGAGCCAACGTCGGCAAATCAACTCTTTTCAATCGCCTGCTTGAACGACCTAAGGCAATTGTCTCGAGCGTAGCCGGCACAACCCGCGATCGAAATTACGGCCAAGCTCGGTGGCGCGGCCGTGATTTTGTGGTAGTTGATACTGGTGGCCTTGAAGACGCGGCCTTGTATTCAGAAGATATTAAAAAGCAAGTAGATATTGCCATTGCCAAAGCCGACTTAGTAGTTTTTTTAGTTGACTTAAAAGAAGGCCTCATGCCGCAGGATCGCGCTATTTCCAAGCTCTTAAAAAAACTGAAGAAGCCCGTAATTCTCGTCGGCAATAAAGCAGACATGCCAAGGATTTTTGCCGAAGCGGAAAATAAAGAATGGCTAAAACTCGCGTTTGGCAAACCCCTGCCGCTTTCCGCCGCAAATGGCGCGGGAACCGGAGACTTGCTTGATAAAATTTTTGAATTTTTTAAAAAAGAAACGGCCGAAGAAGATTCGGAAAAAATTTCCGCCGTGCCTCCTATTAAAGTTGCAATTTTGGGAAAACCAAATGCTGGAAAGTCATCGCTCTTAAATTCCCTTCTGGGAGAAGAACGGGTTTTGGTAAGTGAGGTTCCGTTTACTACCCGCGAACCGCAGGACATGATTCTGCTTTATCGCGATCAGCCATTTTTACTGATTGACACCGTGGGTATGCGGAAAAAAGCCCATGTTGCTCCGGGATTAGAAAAAGTCGGCGTGAAACGGAGCATCGCCGCCATGGAGCGGGCTGACGTTGTCCTTTTTGTGACCGAAGCCTCGGAACAAATGACCTCTCAGGACAAACATCTTTCTGAATTAATTTTAGAAAAAAATATTGGCCTCATTATCGTCGCCAACAAATGGGATCTAGTAAAAAAAGAGGGGTCGCAAACCATGAATCTCTTTGTTAATTATTACAATCAATTCTTCCCCTATCTCGACTGGGCTCCCATTCTCTTTATCTCGGCCAAAACCGGAGAAAAAGTTCATAAAATATTAGATCTTGTTTTAGAAATAAAAAATAAAAGAGAGAAATTTATCAAAGCCGAGGAATTGAAAAGTTTTTTAAGAGAAACGCTAGCCAAACATTGGGCTGTTATCCATCACCGAAAAAAATCAGGCTTCGGCGCGCGGCCGAAAATTATTAGCCTTGTCCAGACTGGCGTAAATCCCCCGACTTTTCACCTCATCACCACTTCCCGGGAAAAACTTCCTGATGCCTTTATAAAATTTATTGAAAATAAATTCCGCGAGCGTTTTGATTTTGTTGGCACGCCAATAAGACTTGAGGTAAGACAAATTAAGAAAAAAAATGCCTAAACGCCGCTACCACCAACAATATGAAACTCATTGTCGGCCTGGGTAATCCAGGCAAAGAGTATAAAAACACAAGACACAACGCCGGCTTTGTTGTAATTTCGGATTTCGGGCTCCAGGTTTCAGATTTTTCCGATTGGAAAATAAACAAAAAATTTAACGCGGAAATTTCCGAAGGAAAAATCGGCGGCAAAAAAATAGTTTTACTCCGGCCACAAACTTTTATGAATAACTCCGGCCAAGCAGTCGCCGCGGCAGCTGGATTTTATAAAATAAAACCGGCTGATATTTTAGTAATTCACGACGACATTGATTTGCCTCTTGGAAAACTTAGAATTAAAAAAGATGGATCTTCGGGAGGGCATCGCGGGGTAGAATCAATTATTACGACTCTTAACTCAAAAAATTTCACCAGATTAAAAATCGGTGTCGCGCCCGAGGCCAGACCGAAAAATTTTGACGCGGCTGATTTTGTTTTGAAAAAATTTATCAAGGCGGAAACAAAAAAAGTTTCTGAAATAACTAAAAAAGCAACCGAAGCGGTTGCCGTGATTTTGGCCGAAGGAACCGACGAGGCCATGAACCAATTCAATTAAATTTTACTCATAACACTGCCTGCCAGCGTAAAATTCGTTCCAAAAAGGAAAAAACCTTAACTTACGGCTACTTGTTAGATCAGGAGGGGTGATCATCGCTTTCGCCGCTGGCAGACAGAGGTACAAACACAATTTAAATATCTTGATATCTTAACAGAAATTGCACCTTTTTGTCAAGATCCTCACACTGAAATTTTAACGGCAATTTTTGACTTTAACCTAAAATATTTTCGCATGATCCCCCAGGATGATTTAAAATATTGGGTCGCTATCTCCAGATATCCGAAAATTGGCGCGACTCGCCTTGTAAAACTTTTTAATTTTTTCCACTCTATGAAAGAAGCCTGGCAGGCTTCTTTTTCCGAACTGCGCCAAGCTGGATTGGACGAAAATATTGTCCACGATTTTTTGGCTCAAAAAATGACGGTGAATCCTGATACTGAATGGGAAAGATTAGAGAAAGAAGATATTAGTATCATAACTATTAACGCTGAAAAATATCCAAAATTACTAAAAGAAATTTGGAACCCTCCCGCGATTTTATATGTTAAAGGCAGTCTTCCGCCTGACGATGAATTTAATTTAGCCGTAGTTGGCACGAGAAAAATCAGCACTTACGGCCGGCAACTAACTTCTCTTTTAACCGGCGAATTAGTACAAAATGGTTTTAATATTATAAGTGGCTTGGCTTTGGGAGTCGACGCGCTTGCTCATCAGACCACTGTGCGGCTCGGAGGAAAAACCGTAGCAGTGCTCGGCGGAGGCATAGACAATGAAAGTATTTATCCGGCAGGAAATCGATTTTTAGCTTCGGAAATCGTAAAAACCGGCGGAGCCGTAATTTCGGAGTATCCTTTGGGGGCAATCTCTATGCCTGGAAATTTTCCCCATCGAAACCGTATCGTTTCCGGCCTCTCTCTCGGTACGCTCGTTATTGAAGCAGCCGAGGAGTCTGGTGCCCTGATCACGGCTCGCTGCGCCTTAGAACAAAATCGCGAAGTTTTTGCCGTGCCGGGCAGTATTTTTAATCCCACTTCCGCTGGTCCTAATAAATTGATAAAAATGGGAGCCAAAGCCGTGACTGAAGTTAATGATATTCTAGAAACCCTTAATTTGGATCAAGCTGCTGATTTTACAAAAAACAAAAAACTCCTCCCCACCTCGCCGGAAGAAGCAAAAATTATCGAAAGTCTCTCTCCTGAACCAACACATATTGATAAGGTTATTTTGACCTCCGGACTTGACGCAGCCAAAGTTGGTGCTATACTAACGCTTATGGAAATGAAGGGAATGGTAAGAAACTTGGGCGGAATGAATTATGTTATTGGAAAATAAACAAAAAATTATAAATTATTATTTATGAATTTAGTAATCGTCGAATCTCCGACGAAGGCAAAAACTATTTCAAAATTTTTAGGCAAAGACTTCCAAATAAAGTCTTCTTTTGGGCACCTGCGCGATTTGCCACAAAAAGAAATGGGCATTGATATTGAACATAATTTTCTGCCCCATTATGTTGTCCCGCGCAAAAATCAAAAGACGGTGACTGATTTAAAAAAATCAGCCGCCAAAGCTAAATTCATTTACTTCGCATCTGACGAAGACCGCGAAGGAGAAGCCATCTCTTGGCACTTAACACAAATATTAAAGCCAAAAGCCGGACAAGCTCGCCGGATTGCTTTTCATGAAATTACAAAAGATGCGATTTTGAAAGCGCTAGAAAATCCCCGCGACCTTGATCTTAATATGGTTGACGCCCAACAGGCTCGCCGAGTTTTGGATCGCCTTGTTGGTTATGAACTCTCCCCGTTTCTCTGGCGAAAAGTTGCCAAGGGTTTATCGGCCGGCCGCGTCCAATCCGTCGCCGTCCGCTTGATCGTTGAACGCGAGCGGGAAATCCAAAAATTTGTGCCGGAAGAGTATTGGAATATTGAAGGAGATTTCCAAAAAGAAAATGCCGGTGAAAAATTTTCCGCGAAATTGAATAAAATCAATGACAAAGTTTTAGATAAATTTGCCATAAAATCAAAAACTGAAGCTGATAAAATCCTGAAGGATCTTGACGGCCGAAATTATCGCGTTGCCGATATTGAAGAAAAAGAAACCAAGCGCACTCCCCCGCCGCCATTCATCACTTCAACCCTGCAGCAGGACGCCAACCGCCGCCTGGGATTTTCGGCAAAACAAACAATGCTTATCGCTCAGCAATTATACGAAGGTGCGGATTTAGGTAATGAGGGTTCAGTTGGTTTAATTACCTACATGAGAACCGACTCGGTAAATCTCGCGGAAAAATTTTTGTCTGAGGCGCGGTCATATCTTAAAAAATCTTTCGGCGAAAAATATTTAGCTCCAAGTTCGCGCCGTTTTACCACTAAATCAAAATTGGCGCAAGAAGCGCATGAAGCCATCCGTCCGACCGAAGCGGCGCGCGATCCGGAGTCCGTCCGCCCGTATTTAGATGATCATCAATATAAACTTTATAATTTAATCTGGCGGCGGGCTGTGGCTAGCCAAATGGCTGACGCGGCGTTAATCGGCACGGCCATAGACATTGAAGCGGAAAAATCCGATGCCAAAAATCAATATAGTTTCCGCGCGAATGGTTTGACTATAAAATTTGACGGCTTTTTAAAAGTTTACGGCACGAGTCAGGAAACAATTCTGCCGGTTTTCAAACTAAAAGAACTTTTGGAATTATTAAAATTAAATCCAAACCAACATTTTACCGAACCGCCGGCGAGATTCTCCGACGCCTCGCTTGTCAAAACGCTTGAAGAATACGGCATCGGCCGTCCGTCAACTTATGCCCCGACTATTTCCACGATTATTGATCGCGGTTATGTAGAAAAAATTGAAGGACGAAGATTAAAGCCCACGGAAATCGCTTTTACGGTGAATGATTTATTAGTGGAACATTTTCCCAACATTGTTGATTTTAAATTTACTGCTCGAATGGAAGATGATTTGGATGAAATTGCCGAAGGAAAAAAGAAATGGGTCCCGGTAATTAAAGAATTTTATATGCCATTTAAAGAAAATCTTGATCAAAAGTATAAAGAAGTGAGCAAAGCCGAAGAGCCAACAAATGAAATTTGTGAAAAATGCGGATCGCCCATGGTTATTAAAACCGGACGCTACGGAAAATTTTTAGCCTGCAGCGGATTTCCCAAATGCCGGAATATTAAATCGTTGGGAAAAGAAGGCGGCGGCGAGCTTGAACCGGAAACGACAAATGAAATTTGCGATAAGTGCGGCGCGCCAATGATAATAAAGCACGGCCGTTTCGGAAAATTTTTATCGTGCTCAAAATATCCTGAATGTAAAAATATGAAGCCGCTCGTGAAATCGACCGGCGTCGCCTGCTCCGAATGTGGCAAGGGAGAAATCGTTGAGCGGCGTTCCAAGCGCGGCCGGACATTTTATTCTTGCAACCAATATCCAAATTGTAAATTTGCTCTTTGGTCAAAACCGACCGGGGAAAAATGCCCGAAATGTGGAAGCCTAGTGGTTTATGGAAAAAACGATACGGTTGCTTGCTCCAATAAAGAATGCGATTATAAAAAGTAAATAATATCATAAAACACCCCGCCACAAGCCGGGGTGTTTTGATTTAATTATTATTGAAAATAAAAAAAGCCGTTCACGCGAACGCGAACGGCACTCCCTCACTCCTTACGGAAAGATGCGGTGGAAAAGTCGGTGAAACCGCCAGGCGACAACGAGGAACGGCCAGCGGAGCCATTGCCATCTCGTAACCGGAATGTAGAAATTCCAAAGGATGAAACTCGCCTGACACTCTTGCGAGCAAAACCCTAGCCGAGACAGCACTCCGTTCCACATAAGAGGACTCGCGTCGACCTCATGTCTTCTTCTTTCTTCCCTGGTTAGCCACCGACGAGCAAAAAGGTTATACCTTCTGAGCCGCCGGTAAACCAAAGGAGAACTCACGAACGGATAAAAGTCCGTCCCCGCTACGGGCTTCCCACACATGCACGCGGTTTGCGCTTCCTCCACGGATTGAGGCGACGAACCCAGCGGTGGAAGGCGAATGTGCCACTTCTCGCACAGCGCGACAGCATTCGGAAGCCTGCGCCGTTTGCCCTTGAACGGTGCGTCCATTCCTCTGGCAGTGTAGTTGACGATTCTCCGCGCAAGTTCCTTTGCGGTATGTTTTCTGGCAAGCCAAACTGCCACGAAGAAGATCACCACTACGGCGAGAACAAACAAGAACCCCTTGCCCTTGCCAAACCGTAGGACAAGAAAGATGCCCGCCAAACACCCGATGAGTCCCTCGACTAAGTGGGTGAACAACTTTTTCCAGTTAACTTTCTCTCCCTTGGCCCGATATCGTAGCACGTCGGACAGCGTGACTATTACCACGTATACGATAGGAGCCATCAACCATTCAAACCACATGACACCCTCCTTGTTGCTAAAAGACGGTCTTAAAGTAAAACTCTTTATAACAAAATTGTCAAGGGTTATTTACAAATTCTTTATTTTAATCTAAAATTAATTTGCTATGATAACGATTGATGATTTAATACAAAAAATAAAATTTTACGCACCAAATGCCGACCTGGATTTGGTGCGTTTAGCTTTTGATTACGCCAAAAAGGCGCACAACGGCCAGAAGCGGCTTTCAGGTGAACCGTATATTAATCACCCGCTTGCTACGGCTATGAATTTGGCGGAAATGAAATTGCATCAAGATATTATCATCGCCGGCCTTTTACACGACGTCCCAGAAGAAACTCGTCCAGAAAATCCTGAAATCGCCCTTCGTGAAATAAAACATAATTTTGGCGAAGAAGTTGCTTTCATGGTTCGCGGCATTACCAAACTCGGAAAAATAAAATACCGCGGCATGGAACGGTATTTGGAAAACTTAAGAAAAATGTTTGTAGCCATGGCCGAAGATGTCCGGGTAATTTTTATAAAATTCGCCGACCGATTGCATAACTTGGAAACGCTTAACGCCCAACCCCCGGCAAAACAAAAGCGTATTGCCATGGAGACAATGGAAATTTACGCTCCGATTGCGAACCGCCTTGGCATGGGAGAAATTAAGGGTCGACTTGAAGACTCTGCTTTTCCATATCTTTATCCTAAAGATTACGATAAATTAAAAAAAGAAGTTGCTCCCCGCTATAGAGCAAAAGAAGAATATTTAAAAAAGATAAGAGTAAAACTATTAAAAACTATAGCTAGCTTTTCCCTCGGCGCGCCAGGAGAAGGGTCTGAAATGCAGCGAGTTAAGGTTTACTCCATCCACGGCCGAACCAAGCGTCTCTGGAGTATCTACAAAAAATTACAACAGAAGGGCTATGACGACCTTTCAAAAATTTATGATATCGTAGCGCTTCGCGTAATCGTGGAAACCGTAGCTGAGTGTTATACAGTTTTAGGAATTATCCATCAATTGTGGAAACCCCTAAAAGGCCGCATTAAAGATTATATCGCCCAGCCAAAACCAAACGGCTATCAGTCTCTCCATACCACTGTTTTCTGCGACGACGGAGAAATTGTAGAATTTCAAATCAGAACCAAAAAGATGCACGAGGAGGCTGAATACGGCATTGCCTCACACTGGTATTACGACGAGCAGGGTTCGATGCCTGTCGCGAAAGACTTGAAGTGGGTCAAAGAATTAACAAAATGGAAAAGGGAATTTGAAGAAAACCAAAAATATCTTGAATCATTAAAAATTGATGTTTTCCAAAATAGAATTTTTGTTTTCACGCCTAAGGGCGACGTTATTGATTTGCCGGAGAATTCTACTCCAGTTGATTTTGCTTACACCCTGCACTCCGACCTTGGAGATAAATGCACTGGCGCAAAAATTAATGAACAAATTGCGAAACTTGATACGAAGTTACAAAGCGGCGATGTTATAGAAATTATCACTGATAAAAATAGGAAAACTCCTTCCGCCGACTGGCTGAAATTTGTTAAAACCAATGCCGCCCGTCATAAAATTAAAAGCCGCCTGAAGACGAAATAAAAAATCACCCCACGGTAATCGCAGGGTGATTTTTTTATATTATCTTTTGGAAATCTTTTTGATTATATCACTGTATTCTTCGTCGCTGTAGAAATGAATGATTATGTGCCCCTTGCTTCCTCTTTTTTTAATTTCCACTTTCGTTCCAAAAACGCCACGTAATAATTCTTCTTTTGCCGCGAGCGCCGGATCGACTTTTCTTTGTCTCACTCCCTTTACTTTTCTGACAGCTCCTTCCACGTCGCGGACGGTCATTTCATTTTTTAAAATTTTGGAAAAATATTTTAACTGCGATCTCTCATCGGGTAAAGACAAAAGTGTTCTGCCGTGGCTTTCTTTTATTTTCCCGCTTCGCAATGCTTGCAAAATTTCTTCTGGCAAACTTAGCAGGCGTAAAGTGTTAGCGATGACCGGCCGGCTTTTCCCGACTCGCACGGCCACTTCCTCCTGCGTCAAACTAAATTCATCCATTAATCTTTGAAATGCCCTGCCTTCTTCAATCGGATTTAAATTTTTTCTTTGGATATTTTCAATTAAAGCCAACTCTAGTTTTTCTTGATCCTTTGCCGTTCTGACAATTGCCGGCACGGTTCGAAGATTCAAAAATTTAGCGGCACGGAAACGGCGTTCGCCGGCGATTAATTCGTAATTTTCTCCATCAATTTTTGTGACAACAAGCGGCTGCAAAATTCCATGTTCTTTGATGGAATTTATTAAATCCTCTAAATCCTGATAACCAAAATCTTCGCGCGGCTGTTTGGGATTTGGCCTAATGTTCTTTACTGGCGCATCAATAAGGCGGACGCCTTGGGGCGCCGCTTCAGCTCCGGAAGAAAATGCTTGAATAATTTTTTTTGGTGGAATTAAAGAGTTTAGTCCCCTGCCCAAACCGTATGACATATCTTAAAAAAAATTAATTTCTAATTTTTAAAATCTGAATTCCAAAATTTCTCGCGCCAGTCTTTCGTATGCTTTTGCTCCCTTGCTTTTTTCGTCGTAGTGCAAAATTGTTAAACCATGCGATGGAGCCTCGGCTAATCTGACGTTTCTCGGAATAACCGACCGAAAAATTTTATTTGGAAAATATTGGTATAATTCTTTCAAAATCGCATCTGATAATCCAACACGGCTGTCAAACATTGTAATGACCGCGCCCAAAATTTTTAAATCAGGCTTTAAATTGTCTTGAACAAGCTTAATTGTTTCCAATAATTGGCCAAGTCCTTCCAAGGCATAATATTCCGCTTGGACGGGAATAAAAACATGATCAGCCGCAGTCAGACTATTTATTGTAAGAAGTCCAAGCGACGGCGGACAATCAATAATGATGTAATCAAAATCATTTCGCGCTTCAAGAAGAGCATCATGCAGACGAAATTCTCGCCGGTCAGCCCCAACAAGTTCTACGTTTGCTCCGGCTAAAGAAACCGTGGCTGGAGCGACTTTATAACCCTGAATGGGGGTATTAACAACAATATCGCGAAACGCGGCTCCTCCGGTAATGGCTTCGTAAATTCCTTTTTCTAAATTACGATGATCAATGCCAAGGCCAGAGGTAGCATTGGCTTGAGGATCCATATCAACAAGCAAAACAAATTTTCCGAGATGAGCTAAATAAGCGCCCAAATTCACGGCAGTCGTTGTTTTCCCGACTCCTCCTTTTTGGTTGACAATAGAAATAATTTGAGCCATAATGAATTATCTGCCCCTTAATATTAAATTATTATACCCGAATATTGCTTTTTTGACAACTTTGGAGTAAAATAAGACTAAACTGACGCCGATGTGGCGGAACTGGCATACGCGTGCGACTCAAAATCGCATTCCCTTACGGGATTGTGGGTTCAACTCCCACCATCGGCACTTTGACAAATTCTTAAAAACCTGTTATCCTATTAGATCAATTATAGCGGGGTGGAGAAGTAGCATCTCGCCTGGCCCATAACCAGGAGACCGCCGGTGCAAATCCGGCCCCCGCAACCAAAATTGTTATTTAGATTATATAAGTCAGGGACGGATTTTTAGGAAAGGGGTCGGGAAAACGTAGTTTTCCCGATTTGCGGAAATATTAAAACCGCGGGGTTTTAAGGAGCGAAGCGACAAATCCGGCCCCCGCAACCAAACTTTTTGTCTTTTTAAATAAACCCAACAGTAGCAAGGCTGGGTAGCTCAATTGGTAGAGCGTGGGACTCATAAGCCCGAGGTAGTGGGTTCGAAACCCACCCCAGCCACCAAAGTTATATGCTCTTAACAGTTCATGCTGCGGCCGGTGCTATAATCGGCCAACAAATCAATAACCCTATTCTGGCTTTTGTTTTAGCTTTTGTCTCCCACTTTATTTTAGACATGGTTCCTCATGGGGATCAAGACTGGATTGACGAATATAAGGGCGACCAAAAGTCTAAAGTAAAAAAAATCATTAGTATTGTAGTGATTGATGCTGTGATTTTACTTGGTCTTTTAATCTCCAGATATTTTTATATAGATTCATTCATGCCAAGTTTAAACATCGCCGTGGGAATTTTGGGCGGAATTTTACCCGATCTTCTTGTCGCTTGTCATGAATTATCGGACAAACTTTTCAAAAATATCTATAAGTTTCATTTTATAATGCACGATCTAATAAAAGTAAAGCAACCTACGATCGTTCAGAGTGTCGTATTTCAGGCGGTTATTTTGGGTGTCCTGCTTATTTATTTTATTTAGATAAGATTAAACCGCCCCGTAATTATACGGGGCGGTTTTTTGATATTTAATTTTCTCTATTTTGCAACTTCTTTATAAATCTCCAGCGTCTCGCGCGCGCATTTTTCCCAATTAAATTTTTGGGCCTGGACCACTCCCCTTTTTTTAAGATCCTCTTCGAAAATTTTATCCGTCAAGATTTTTTCTAACGCCGCGGAAATTTCTTCGGGCCTGCCGGGGTCGACAAGTACCGCGGCCTGACCGGCAATTTCCGGCAAAGATGATTTATCTGATGTAATAGTTGGCACACCAAGTGATAATGCCTCAAGAACCGGTAAGCCAAAACCCTCGTAAAAAGACGGGAAAACAAAACACGTGGCGCCTTTTATTAAAGTAAATTTTTCCCGGCCAGGCACATAGCCAATATATTTTATTTCTCCGCTCCCCCCTATTTTTTTTCTACACACTTCAATCTCTTTAAAAATATTTTCATATTTCCATCCCCTAGCCCCAGCTAAAATCAACTGATATTTTTTGCCAAACTTATCGTCTTTCCAAACTAGCTTACAAAACGCTTTAACTAAACCAACAATATTTTTTCTAGGTTCAATTGTTCCCAAAAACAAAATGTAATTATCTTTCAAGCCGTACTTTATTTTTAAATCTTCAAAACAAACCTCTGATTTAACCCCGCAAACAGTATCCTTTTTTGACGGCAAATTTCTAAATTCCACCCCTTCGTAAATTACTTTTATCCTCTCCGGTTTTATTTTAAAAATTTCCGTAATATCTTTTTTAGTATGGTTTGAAACGGCAATTATTTTTGTTGCCTTTTTAAAACTCTTAGGAACTACTGTTTTCGTTGAAAATCTTTGGCCGATTAAAAATTTTCCCGGAAACCATTTTGGATTTTTATAGATAGCGAGATCATGAACCGTTATGATTGATTTTCCCTTATAGGCCAAAGGTAAAGTATAAGCTGGGGAATGGAAAACATCTAATTTTTCTTTTTCAATGGCGCTCGCCGTTAAGAGATGAGAAAAGGCAAAGGGCAAATAATGTTTGTATTGGTGAAATGGAAAAAATTTTATTTTTACGTTCGGCGCGCCGGCAATCATCTCTTCTGCGGCGTCTTTGGAAAGTAAATTATCAAAAAAAAGAACATACTCGTTCTTTTTGTCTATTTTTAATAGATTACTTACTAAAAAAAATGTGTAATGTCCAACGCCAGCGGCCTCTCCGTAACCAGGATTTAAGATAGTTCTGCAATCAATCCCAACGCGCATAATCTTTATTTACCATTGATAATTTATAAAAGCCCAGTCAACCAATCCTTTAATCTCCTTAAATCTATCCTCTGTAGTCGCGCTGCCTAAAACTACGGCTACTATTTTATGCCCGCCGCGCATAACTTCCACCGCCAAATTATATCCGGATTCTTCAATATATCCGGTTTTACCTCCGATAAAATTATACGGATCATCATTTAAAAAACTCCATAATAATTCATCTGTACTTTTTACATAATAAGTTTTCTCGCTATTGATCGGGCTAAAAACATACCTTCTTTGTAATGTCGCCGATTTTATTTCTTCTCTTTCCATGGCCGCAGCAATAAGGCGAGCTATATCACGAGCCGTTCCTTGATTTTCCGGCAAAAGACCCGTGGGATCAACAAAAGTGGTATCTTTTAAACCAAGCTCTTCTGCTTTTTTATTCATTTCCACAACAAAATCTTTTTGTTCCATTCCCGTGGAACGTGCCAAAGCAATCGCGGCATTATTGACCGATCCAACCAAAGCCATATTAAATAAATCCTTAACCGTCACTTCTTCTGGCGAACGAGCATAAACTATCCCACCCTCACGATCGTCTGCCCTTGTTAAACGTACTTTTTTATTCCAATCCGGTTCGTTATCCAAAAAAACTAAAACTGTCATAAGCTTAGTTAAACTGGCCAGGGGTCTTTTTTCTTGAGAATTTTTTGCAAACAAAACCGTACCCGTTCCCTCATCAAAAACTAATGCCGATTTTGCCGTCGTTAAAATCCCAAGGCTCTTGCTGTCTCCTCTTTTCTGCGGCGCGCGAGGTTCGGCTCTCGGCAAACTAAATTGCTGGCTATCGCCTTCACTTTGTTGGTCAAATGTTTCTTCAAGATAATTTTCATTTGTCAAACCAGAAACAGCCGTCTCAGTGCTCTCCGGAGAATAAGCAGCGAACGGAGTAAAAATTAAAATTATGCTTAAGATGATAGAAAACATCATACAGTTACTTTATCTTGTGGCGGTACGTCGGTTGATAAATTTAAAATTTTATCTAAAATTTCACTCTTGGATAATTTGTCATAATCGGGCAAATCGCTCGCCTTAGTAATTCCGAGATAACGCAAAAAATCAAAGGTGATGTTGAAAAGTGGCTCGCCTCCCTTATCGGAACTTTTTGATTCCACTAAACCCTTGATCATTAAATTTCTTAAAATCAAACTACAATTAACTCCGCGAATTTGTTCAAGGTCTGATTTTACTATTGGTCCGCGATAAGCAACGATCGTTAACGTCTCAAGCGCCGGGCGAGTAAGTTCACCCGTCATTTCATCTTTCAAAAAATCTTTCACCATTTTTGACGAATCTCCACAGGTGGACATTTGATATTCCCCGTCAATTTCCATTATCTTAATCCCTCTTTTATTTGTTTCACAATCTTCCGATAAATCTTTCAATAACTTTTTTACTTCCTCCTTTTCGCCGCCAACCTGCTCACATATTTTTTTCAAACTAAGCGGCCGACTTGCCACAAAAAGTAAACTTTCTATTTTTGATTTTAAATTAGCCATAAATTATATTTTATATACTGTCTCCCTTTTTAATATTGATCTCACCAAACATTTCTTCTTGCCGTACAATAATGTGTCTATGTTTTAAAAGTTCTAGCACGGCTAAAAAATGAACGATAATTTCCACTTTATTTTTCGCTTTTGAAACTATCGTGTGAAATTTAATTTCAATATTTTGCCGGATCAGATCTCTGATGTGCTGTATTTTCTCTTGGATAGAAATTGCACTTTTAACTACGCCGCGAGGTAAACGAACAATCGGTTCGAGGTCATCTATAATTTCGCGCATCACCTGAATCAATCTTTCCTTCGTGAGCCAGGTTGGTGGGTTAAATAAAATATCTCCTACTCCAAGCGGCGGACGTTCCCGGACAAAAGTAAAGCGTTTCCCCAAAATCATTTTATGAATTACAAGGGACGCATCGCGGTATTCTTTATAAATCTTAAGCTGCGCGGCTAAATCTGAACCATCATCTCCTTCAAGTTCAATTGAAGGCAAAAGAGCCTTAGATTTAATCCAAAGAAGTTTGGCGGCTACCACCAAAAAATCAGCCATCTCTGCTGGATTAAGATTGTCCATTCGCTCAATATACTCGACAAACTGATCAGCAATATGAGAGAGAGAAATATCCGTGATATTCATCTCCTCTTTCTCGATCATCTGTAGAAGGAGATCAAACGGACCCTCAAATTTTTCGATTTTTACTTGATACATCTTATAATTCCTAGCGAGCCCACAAGCAAAAACGAAGTTTTTATTTGGGGCGAGCGACGGAATTTCAAGCGCCGCAGCGCTTATTTTTTCTTTCCAAAAATACCGAGAGTCCCGCCTGTCGCTTTAATAAAATTTTTCGCCGTCATTACTACCGACTCTTCAAATGTCCCTGCCCCCGCAATAACCTGTTTTGCTTTCAAAATTCCCTTATCTATATAAACTGGAACTTTGTAAATTTGGCCGAAGGGTGAAAGGGCGCCGGGTTTAATTTTAAATACTTTTTTCATTATCCCTTCTTTTGGAATCTCAATTTTTTTCGCCTTAACTAATTTCTTTAATTTTCCCAGATCTAGCTTGTGAGAAGCCGGCAAGACGGCTAAAAGATAAACTTTATCCGCCTTTATTACCAAAGTTTTAGCAATATCGCCAAGTTTCGCGCCAAGTGTCTGAGCCACGTCGTAGGCTGTATAAACGGTTTTGTGTCTAACTATTTTATACTTAATTTTGGCTTTGTCAAGGTAGCTTAAAAGTTTTTTGGGGATAGCCATATTTATAATTCCTAGCGAGCCGCAAGCGAAAGTTTACTTTCATTTAGGGCGAGCGACGGAATTTAAAGCGCCGCAACGGCGCTTATGTTTTTTTATTTTTTCTTAATCGTAAAACCTGCCAAACCATAACTGCAACCATCGAAGCTGCAAAAATTATCCAAGCAACTAAAACGGCGACCAGGGCGGCGCCTTCGTAACTATATGTCCAATATCCAAAACCGTAACTTGACCGAGCCAATAATACGAGCGCGCCAAACGTTACCGTAACTAAAAGGACCAAGCTCTGAAAAATCCAGGCAAGAGCTTTTATAACATTATTTTTTACAAAAATATGCAGGAGAGTACAAACTACAAAAATCAAGCCTGGGGGAGAAAGAATTCCAATCACTAGAGAAATGCTAAGCATTACCAAAAAAACTAAAATTCCAACCAGAACATTTTCCCAATCCGCTTCGGGCACCCCAACTTCGTCATTATCCGAGGCGTCGCGAAGATATAGGTCATAGGTCATTTCCGACGGCTGCATATACCGCGATAGCTTTGTCAGATAATATTTTTTCTCTTCGGGCGCAATCCAATAATCTCCGTTCGATTCAATTGCTAATTTTTCAATATCTTTCGATTTCACCCAATCGGCGTAATTAGTAGTGAACCCAGGCAAATCTTTTTTATGATCGGCAAAAACATAAAGAAGAATATTCACGCCCGGCTGCCAGGGATAATAGTAATCTGAAATTGGCGCGGCCTCAATTGCAGAAGGGGCACTAACGGTCGCTCCCGCACTTCCGCCAACCGCCTGTCCACTTTTTATCCCGCCGCTCTCCATCATAAGAGGAACCGGTTCGGGATTAGGATATTTAAAATATTCGGCAATTCCGGAAATCTTCAACGGAAAAACAATTTTCGAAGAAGAAAAAATAAATTTTAATGGCACGGCATGTCCTTGTCTCAATTGCGCCTCAACTCCCCCGCTCAATGATTTGGCATCAAGTTTGATGGCAGTAAAATACCATTTATTATTAATATAATCATCAAACAAATATTTTCCTTCTTCCGGAAATTGATATTTATTTTCCTTCAACCATTTCGTCAGAGCCTCTGGATCGTCGGCTTCAAGGACAGTAATGTCGTAATACTCATCCTTTTTTGTTTCAAGAACCGTTACGCCGCTCTCTTCCGCTGCCATGTCCCGCGACGCGCCGCTATACATTGGCATTACCCCATAATCATATTCTGGCGCAGTTAATTTGTTCAGGGCGGTAAAAAGTTCGTCAGTTGATTTTGAAACCTCTGGGCGGGAAGGGGTTGGCACAATCCAACTAAAATTTTCCGCGTCACCCTGAAAAGTTACGGAAAGAATCATCGTTTCCGTACTTCCATTATGAAAAATCACGGCTTTTTGATCAGTCTCCTGCATCCAATAATCTGGCGGTGGAAAAATCGCGCCATCAGCCTTCACAATTGCCGGCATCGCGAGAGCAATAATACTAAGCGCAAAGATAATTTTTTTCATAAACTAAACGAGTTAATATTTAATTATTCTTTGTTAAGTGCCAGGTGTTTAGTCAAAGCTCCTCGCAAAACGTCATCTACGTCTTTAGCAAAAATAAATTTTAAATCTTTTCTGACATTAGCCGGAATTTCTTCCAAGTCTTTTTCATTATCCTTGGGTAAAATTATTGTTTTTACGTCGGCCCGGTGAGCGGCTAAAACTTTTTCTTTAACTCCACCAATTTCTAAAGCGCGGCCGCGGAGCGTCACTTCGCCGGTCATCCCAACATCTTTTTTAATAGGCGTTCCTGTTAAAACTGATATAATCGCCGTCGCCATGGCTACGCCAGCTGACGGACCGTCCTTCGGAATCGCTCCGGCCGGAACATGAATATGAATGTCTGAATCTTTATAAAATTTGTCTTTAATACCAAAAGATTTGGCGCGTGATCGGGCATAAGAATATGCCGCTTGCGCCGATTCCTGCATAACTTTGCCGAGTTGTCCGGTTAAAATCAACTGTCCCTTTCCCGGCATTTTAGTCGCCTCAATTAAAAGTATTTCGCCGCCCGCCTGTGTCCAAGCTAGGCCAGTTGAAACCCCAACTTCATCTTTTTTCTCAGCCATTGTTGTATGATATTTTTCTGGTCCTAAAAATTGGTGAAGATCGGAAATGCCAACTTTATAATTTTTCTCGTCGCCCTCAGCAATTTTTCGCGCCACCTTTCGACAGATAGCGGAAATATTTCTTTCAAGCTCGCGGACGCCGGCTTCGCGCGTATATTCCCTTATAACAGCCCTAACTGCCGGTTCGGTAATGATAAGCCTCTCGCCATCATGCAAGCCGTTCTCTTTTAATTGTTTGGGAATGAGAAAATTTTTCGCAATATGAAATTTTTCTTCCTCAATGTATCCGGGAAATTCGATCATCTCCATGCGGTCGCGAAGCGCCGGCGGAATGGTATCTAAAACATTGGCCGTGGTAATAAACATCACATCCGACAAATCAAACGGGATTTCAAGATAATGATCTGAAAAAGCGTAATTTTGTTCTGGATCCAGTGCTTCAAGCAACGCGGCTGACGGATCGCCGCGAAAATCGGCTCCAACTTTATCAATTTCATCAAGCATAAAAACGGGATTTTTCATGCCAGCTGTATTTACTCCCTGGATGATTCTGCCTGGCAGAGCGCCGACATAAGTTCGTCGATGGCCGCGAATTTCTGCCTCATCGCGAATGCCGCCGAGTGACATTCTAAAAAATTTTCGGCCAAGAGCTTTGGCGATAGATTTTCCAATAGAAGTTTTGCCCGTTCCTGGCGGCCCGGAAAAACAAAGGATTGGACCCTTAATTTTCCCAACTAGCTTTTGCACGGCCAAATATTCCAAAATTCTTTCTTTAACTTTATCTAAACCATAATGATCTTCATCAAGAACTTTTTGAGCTTTTTTAATATCAACCTTACTTTCGGTCTTTTTCGACCACGGCAACATAATTAACCAATCAAGATAGGTTCTAATATAAGAAATTTCCGGACTAAAAGACGGCATTTTTTCAAGACGCGCCAACTCTTTTAGGGCCTGCTCCTTTGCTTCGGGAGCCATCCCGGCCTTTTCTATTTTTTCTTTTAATTCCTCTACCTCACTCCGACCGCCGGCCATACCCAATTCTTTTTCAATCGTTTTCATCTGCTCGCGCAAAAACATTTCTTTTTCCATTTTTCCCAACTCCTTGCCGGTTTCCGCCTGAATTTTTTGAGCCATGCGTAAAACTTTCAATTGCCTCCCGATCGATTCCCCAAGTTTCCCCAATTTATTTTCAATATTGTCGGCTTCAAGAATCGCCTGCTTCTCATCAACTTTAAAATCCAAATTTATTGTCATCAAGTCAGCCAATTCCCATGGGTCAGTAATATTTAAAATTACCAAAAGCACGTCGAAAGGAACAGTCGCACCAAGCGAAACACATTCCTTAAATTGATTAATCAAACTATACATCAAGGCTTCAATCCGTTCTGTCTTTTTAACCATCGGCTCCGGGGCTGGCTCAACTTTAACTCTGATAAAAGGATCAAATGATAAAAATTCTGTAATTTTTGCACGAATCATTCCCTCAACTACGATTCGCACAGACCCATCGGGCTGTTTTGTAATTTCCCTAATTTTAGCGAGTGTGCCGACAGAATAAAGATCATCCTTGGTAATTTTATCTCCCACGTCTTTTTTTTCTGCGACACAAACTGCCATCTGATCGTGCTGCATCGCATAATCTAAAGCTTTCAAAGTTTTTTCTTTTTTAACTATTAAAGTCAAAGCAACTCTCGGAAAAACAACAACGTCAACCAGCGGAATTATAGCTAGTTCTTTTTTAGCCTTACTGTCCAGCGTGCTTAAATTTTTTTCTGCCTCCATAAATATTAGATTATAGATTTAAGGTTACAGATTTAAGAAATTTTTCGCCACCATCTCACTTTAATCTTAAATCTTTAATCTGAAATCTATTTGAAAGGTAACGATGCTTGTTTGCCCTGCAAACTTTTCGCCACTTTTCGTCCTATCGCCGTCAATTTTATTTCTTTAATAAACCATTTTTTCGGCGTCCGGACACCGTAGCCAATAAGAAAACCCTTGTCAATTAATCTTTCCAGGGATTTTGTGACAATATTTACTCTATCCTCCATCTTGGGCGGCCGCTTTTGCTTATCATAAAACCGCAAAATTTTTCCACGGCCAAACTTGTTCTTTTCTGCGTAGCCCAAGCCCAAAATATACTTTTGGAGAAGGGATATTTTCATAATCTAATGATAGCAAAAAAATGGCTTATTGTAAATTAAAAAAGCGGCCATAAAGCCGCAATATTTCTTTTGTTATTTTTCATTCTTTTCCAGCAATTTCCTTATCTATTCTTTTGAAAAAATCAACCATAAACTTATGGCGCTCCTTCGCAATTCTTCTGCCCTCCGCAGTTAACATCCGGTCTTTTATTCCGGATAACTTAAGCGCGAACTCGCGGTAAGCCGTATCTTCCCGGCTGAAAGCCTTAGTTTTTTTAATATCAACATCACTGTTATGCAGCCTTGCCCCGATTTCCCCAGCAAAGAGAAACGCCCGGCCGATTCCGACCGCGCCGATTGCGTCCAGTTTATCGGCATCAAATAAAATTTTTGCTTCTTTTGACTTCGGGATATTTTTCCCTCTGAAACGATGACATCTGATACAATGAACAACCTGCTCTATTTTTTTCTCCGGAAAGTTAATTTTTTTAAGAATCGCTCGCGCTCTTTCCGCCCCATGCTCCGCATGGCAGACGGCACCATTTCTCTTATCAGCATAATCTCTTGAAATATCATGCAGTATGGCGGCTAATTTCAAAATATCAAGATCTGCCTTTTCCTCTTTTCCGATGCGGAGGGCAAGATTATAAACTCTTTCCGTGTGATCCCATCCATGGCTACCCCGAGCGCTTTGGAAAAATTTTTTCGCCTCTTTTTCTATTTTTTCCAAAAATTTATTATCCATTTATTTTAGAAAAATCACCATCTAAAATTATTGGCTGCATGGCGATGATTTCATCTTTATAGCCCATTTCTGGAATTGGGTTTAAAAGAAAAATTTTCTTGTTTAAAACATGAGCAAAACCCATTTCCATCAAGGTATTGCCGCCAATATAATTTGAGATTCCATTTTTATCAAAATTACAAATGAGTACGGCATCGCCACTTTTAATACAATCATACCACCATTTGATAAAGTTATGTTCCCTCTTTATTTCAGCATGATTCGCAGATATTCCATTAATTAATTCTTTGGCGGTACCATCGGCGATACCAAACATATCTTCGTGCATCATGGGTTCATGTCTCATTTCTTTCAACTTATGGTAAATTTCAACAAGTTTTTCCGCAAATTTTACACTTCCACAAATTGTGATTTTCATGTTATTTTTCCGCTATTTTAATGTGCGCTTCTTTCAATTGCTGTTCCGGCAGTTCCGACGGCGCGCCCATCATTAAATCCCTGGCATCTGAAGTTTTTGGAAAAGCCATCACTTCGCGAATGTTCGGTTCGCCGGCGAAAAGCATGGCCAATCTATCAAGCCCGGGCGCGATACCACCGTGCGGCGGCGCCCCGTAAGTAAAAGCCTCAAACATATGGCCAAAGCGTAATTCCGCATCGTCTTTACCAACGCCAAGCAACCGAAAAATTTTTGACTGTAAATTTCGATCATGAATTCTAATACTTCCGCCGCCAACTTCATAACCATTTAACACTAAATCATAAGCATACGCTCGAACATCAAGCGGATGTTCTTCCAAATCCTCCAAATCCTCTTTGTGTGGCATAGTAAATGGGTGATGTTCGGAAACTAATTTTTTCTCACTATCTGACCATTTAAAAAGCGGGAAATCGATTACCCAACAAAACGCTAATTCGTTTTTGTCATTTTTATTTTCACGCAAATCCGGCTTGTCGCTTTTATATTTTTTTATTGCTTCGTCATAGGTCAGAACCGGGAAAGGTATTTTTTGAATTTTTTTATCGGGTGCCACGGCTCCTGCCAAATGAATCATCAACTCTTCCGTGAGTTTCATTACATCCTCTTGATCAACAAAAGACATTTCCATATCAAGCTGAGTAAATTCCGGCTGGCGATCGCCGCGCTGATCCTCGTCGCGAAAACATCGAGCAATCTGAAAATATTTTTCAAAACCAGCTACCATTAACAATTGTTTAAACTGCTGTGGCGACTGCGGCAAGACATAAAATTCCCCAGTATGTAAGCGCGACGGAACAATATATTCGCGCGCGCCTTCCGGCGTACCTTTCGTAATGTAGGGCGTTTCAATTTCTGCAAAATCACGCTCATGTAAAAATTTCTTTATTTCATCAAGCATTTTGCTTCGAAGCATTATATTCTTTTTCATCCGTTCACTCCGCAAATCAAGGTATCTGTATTTCATGCGCAATTCTTCACTAACAGGCGTTGTGTCTTTATCAATTTCAAAAGGCAAAGTTTTTGATTCATTTAAAATTTCTAACTTCTGGGCCTCCATTTCTACCGTGCCGGTTAACATTTTTGGGTTAACCATTTTCTCTGGCCGCTTGTTTACTTTTCCGGTAATGGCCACAACAAACTCCGAACGCAGTTTATCGGCCAATGCCATGAATTCTTTATCTTTGGAGGCAAAAATAACCTGGATCAAACCAGTCGCGTCGCGAAGATCAATAAAAATAATTTTCCCCATGTCGCGGCGGACATTAACCCAACCTTTAAGCAAAACTTCTTCTCCGACCTTATTAACCGTATCTTTGATTAGTGTGCGTGTCATAAAAAATATTTATGGTCTTAATCTATTAATCATTCTTGGAAAAGGAATTGTCTCGCGGATATGATGAATCCCACACATCCAGCCAGTAATGCGCTCTAAGCCATAACCAAAACCAGAATGCGGCACTGAACCGTATTTTCTTAAATCCAGATACCATTCAAAATCCGCAAGCGGCATTTTTTCTTCTTTCATTCGCGAAAGCAATAAATCATAATTATCCTCGCGCTCTGAGCCGCCGATAATTTCTCCATGGCCTTCCGGAGCAATTAAATCTGATCCCAAAACAAATTCCGGATTTTCTGGATCGCGTTTCATATAAAATGCTTTGATTTGCCGCGGCCACTTCTCCACAAAAATCGGCACGTCAGAATCTTGCGTTAATAAAGTTTCATCGTCTGCGCCAAGATCTTCACCGTCTTTAATGTCCGAACCCAACGCCTGAACTTTTTTAATTGCCTCTGTATAAGTTATTCTGCCAAACGGCGCTTTTACTTTTTCCAATTTTGAAATATCCCGTTCTAAAATTTCTAGTTCTTTTCTGTTTTTTTCCAAAACTTTTTCCACGATATAGCAAATTAATTCTTCCTGAATCTTCATATTGCCTTCGTGGTTTACAAAAGCCGCTTCGGCGTCCATCATCCAAAATTCAGTAAGGTGCCGGCGGGTTTTTGATTTTTCCGCCCGGAAAGTCGGACCGAAATCAAAACATCGGCCAAAACTCATAACCGCGGCTTCAAGATAAAGCTGGCCTGACTGCGCTAAGTACGCTTTTCCTAAATCAAAATATGGAACTTCAAACAAGGTCGTTGTTCCCTCGCAAGCCGTCGGCGTCAAAATCGGCGTGTCAATTTTTATAAAACCATTTTGATTAAAATATTCGTACGTCGCGTTGATCACTGTATTTCTGACGCGGAGCGTTGCCCACTGTTTTGACGAACGAAGCCAAAGATGGCGGAGATCAAGCAAAAATTCTGGGCCGTGTTCTTTTTTACCAATTGGGTATTCTTCGGCGATCTGAACAATTTTTAAGTCTTTAACTTGTAATTCGTACTCTTCTTTTTTCGGATGTTTGCTGACCGTGCCAGAAATTTCCACTGACGTTTCCATGGTAATTTTTTCACAAACTTCCCAAATTTCCGCGGCTACTTCTTTTTTAGAAACAATCGCCTGAATGAAACCGGAGCCGTCCCGGACTTGTAAAAAGAAAATGCTGCCCGACGAGCGGAAATTATAAATCCAGCCGCGGACTGCGACTTCCTGGCCTAAATATTGACTAATATCCTTAAGTAAAATCGTCTGCATATAATTGTTTAATTATAGAGAATATATTGATTTTGAGCAAGATTGACGACAATCTAATAATTTGGTAAGGTTAGAAACCCCGAAATGGGGTAAGGAGGAGTATTTTGGAAAAGCAGATTCAGACGGCTTATGGAGAGGTCAACCTTGAGGTTCGCGAACTCAACGGTTCGCGAATTCTCGTAACCCAGGAATCCTTCGACTTTCTGGCAGGCACGAAGAGCCGTGGCGGATCCTTGAAGGAAAGGCTCGCAGCCCCCCGCGGCACCGTGCTCATTCCGTCATGGTACGACTTCGGAGGACGGGGTAAGGAACGCCTACACCACATCGTCCCTGCCGGCATCTACGAGGCTCTGCGGCGCGCCGCTCATACCCTTCGGAAATACGGGCTAAAGAAAACGCCTGGCGAACTTCAGAACCTTCGCTCCATCTCCGACCGACTAAGCCGCGATCTCGCCATCCTCATGGAGGGGAAGTCTGCGTCGAGTCGCGATTTGGTGGAGGTCCGATATGACCTCACACGGATCGCTCAAGTGCTCGGCGGATCCAGAAACAAGCTCAAGTTGGAAGCCGCGAAAAAAATCGCGGCGGCTGCGACACTCAAGGTGAAATATCCTTCCGGCACCAAGAGCCAGAACCTGCCGGCCACGACTCTCCGCATTCACGCAGCCAAACGGCGCGTTGACGGACGGCACGTCGACATCCGCCGGATCGGTCCGCGAGTGATCTCCCTGGAACAGATTCTCGCCCAGACGATCGGCGGCATCTTCGACGATCTCGGATCACTCCGCAACATCTTGCGAGCCGAACAGTTCCAGATCACTCTCGGCTTCTCGCCGAATGTCCGACGCATCTTCGCGAGCCGAGTCGATTTCGCCCTGCAACGCCTCCTGCCACAACTCGACGTGGCGCCGTTCCAGAAGACTGCCGCACTGATCCGACTCGATCTTGCCAAAGCCAAGTCGGCCAAAAGCAAGAAGTTCGCTCTGGCGGCGATCGACCGGATTCTCACGGCCATCCGCCTCAAGGAGGCACAGCGGGCTTTCGAAGCTCGTGTCATTCTGCCGCTGGCGTTGAACGAAGATATGGGCATCACGACCGAAGCCGATTTCCGGCACACGCTACAACGGCTGTCCGACTTCGCACTTCGATTCCGGGAAATCAACGACGAGGGATTCGTCCGACCGGTCAAGACGCGCGTTCTGGACGCCTGCCGCAACATCATTCTGGAGGAATTCGGCCCCGTGGCCGAGCCAGACGCAGAACGGCTGAAGGAACGTCTGAAGACCGTCTCCAACATGCTCTGACAAGTAGTCGCGGCGCTTTTGGCAACAAAAGTCGCCGCGTTTTTTTAAATAAAAAAAGCCGACTCGAATGTGATCGAATCGGCGAAGAACGTTGGAACTGCGACGGTCACCTGTCCAGGAACAAGCGCCGCTTGCACGAAGGCACGCCGCGACGCTCGTTCCGACTTTCCGGCCAGTGATGGTTAATCGTCGGTCCGCACTGCGAGAGCCAAAGCTCGAGATAGTAAAGGTCACGCTCTCCCCGCTTCTCGCCATACTGGGTTCCAAGCAGAGCAAAGTCGTGATCAGTGAGAAATTGCGGGTGATGCGTAGCAAGGGCGACGCCTTCTTCAAGGGTTAGACCGCTCCGACGGCCAGAAGAACAGAGGATGGTTAGGCAGGCGTTCGACGTTCGACCAACGGTCGTCGTACCGTCGTCCACGCCACAGATGAGATATGGGAAAGGTTTTCCGCCGATGCCGTCCAAATTTTTCAACTGACCGGCAACTTCATCGGCGATGAATCCTCTCTTCCCCTCCACGACGAGCCGCTCCATTTGATTCTCAACGGAAAGTACGCCGTGTGGCACGACAATGAGAAACGGAATACGACCAGGATCCATCTCGCCAACCTTACACACAAGATCAGCGAGTGGAGCCAACCAGTGACGGAAATCGTCTCTGGTTTTCCAAGCGGCCGCTGCCCAGCCGCCTTCAACGAGCCGCTCGACCTGCTGATCAAAAAGCTGTCTGCACGTCGCCTCACCGCTCGGACATTGGACGGGAAGCATTTGCTCCTCCTTCCCAATTTCTTGGGTGCAAAAAAACGGCGAAGGATTCCTCCTTTCGCCGCCCCCTTTCAACGTTCTGAATTTCAGAATATCAAATCTTCAGACTTCTTGTCAAATGACTTATCCACTTAGTGGTTTTTAGTTCCTTGTCTTGGTGCGCAAAAACAAATGCATCAACAATTTTAGATATTTCTCTAGCTTGGATTTTGGTAATTTTTAGTGCCGAGATTTTTTCAAAATTATTTTTCAGGACAAACCGTAAAATCTTAATCGCCGAGGTGGAAATTGGCAAACCGCCACGGCCGCAGTTGCCACAAGCAAGGCCGCCGCGCGACGCATCAAAAAAATTTCCGCTTGGTGTAATTTTATTTTTACATTTTACACAATTAAAGAGTTCCGGCGTCCAGCCAAGAATAGATAACATCTTTAAAACAAAAAATTTAGACAAAATATATAATTTCAAAAAATTTTTATTTTTCTCTTGGTTAAAAATCTCCAGAACTTCACTAAGTAGTTCGTAAATCTTTAGATCCGGATGATCAGTTTTAGTAAAAATATCTAAAATTTCTAAACAAAAACTCGCGAGCACGGTTTTCCCCAAATCAATTTTTATATTTAAAAAATTTTTTTCTCTGTCGGCGCCGGCTATTTGATAATAAATTTTCCCGGGCGCCACCATTAAATTTACCACAGAAAATAGTTCTAAATGCCCGGCCATTTTACTTTTTATTTTCCGGACACCCTTAGCTACTGCTTCGATTTTTCCAAGCTCATTGGTATAAATTACAAAAAGACGATCGTTTTCGCGATAGTCTTGTTTTCTTAAAATTATACCCCGAACAAGATGCGTCATTTTTTTCTGTCAAAAAAACTTTGCAAAATAATCATCGCTGATACGGCGTCGCGATCTTTTACGCCAGATTCCGCCATCAATTTATCTACCATAGCACTTGTGAATCTTTCATCCTCCAGTTCCATACCCACGGACAAATTATTTTTCAAAAAATCAATAAATTTTAAAACCTCTTCCGCTTGCGGTCCCCTCTCGCTCGCCATAGTCAAAGGCATTCCCACTACAATTTTATCAATCTTTTCTTGGTCACAAATTTTTTTAATTTCCACCAATAAAAAATCCCGGCTCTTGTTTTCCAAAATAAAAAATGGCGAAGCAATTTTTGTCTCGTCGCTGCCGGTCGCAAGCCCTACTCTTTTTTCCCCGTAATCAATTCCTAAATAATTCATAATTTAGTCAAAATTTCATGGCCATTTTTTGTCACGGCTATTGTGTGTTCAAAATGAGCTGCCAAACTTCTATCTTCTGTAACTACCGTCCAATCATCATCTAAAGTTTCCACATCTGCCCTCCCGGCGCAAACCATAGGCTCGGGACAAATTGTCATGCCTTCTCTAAGTTCAACCGGTTTATAATAATTATCTAAAAAATTCGGCACATAAGGAGGTTCGTGTACGCGCTTGCCAACCCCGTGCCCGACCAAATCGCGTACCACGGAAAAACCATTTTTTTCAGCGTGCTCCTGAATAGCTCGAGCGACATCGGAAATAAAATTTCCTGGCCTAATTTTATCGATCCCCGCCTCAAGCGCTTCGGCCGTTATTTTCATTAATCTTTCCGCTTCGGAATCAATTTCTCCAACTGCCACAGTAATCGCCGCGTCAGTAAAAAGCCCCTCTGGTCCGGCCGGATATTTTACACCCAGATCCAAACTAACAATATCCCCTTCTTTTAAAATTCGCGAGGGTAAAGCGGGCGCATGTATTACTTCATCATTGATTGAAGTGCAAAGTGTTGTCGGAAACGGAGTTGAGTTTGAATTGGGCTGATAATTTTTAAACGAGGGGACGGCTCCATACTCGGCAATTAATTTTTCCGCCAAAGCATTAAGTTCACTAGTGCTAACCCCCGGGCGAACAGCCTTACGCAGCTCTTCTAAAACCGACGCCAAAATCCTGCCGCTCTGCCGCATAATTTTTATTTCCTCCGAAGTTTTTATAATTATTTTTTCCATGAATTTATTTAATTTTTTCTTCCAATTTACTTTCTACTTCCCCAAAAACTTTTTCAATTAGCGCGGCGCCATTCACCTTAATAAGTTTCTCTTTCTCTTCGTAATAATTAATTATTGGTTTTGTTTCTGTATGATAAATTTGTAGTCGCTTCTCGATTGCTTCCGCCTTGTCGTCGTCGCGCGTCACAAGATTTCCCCCGCAAACATCGCAAATTCCCTCTTGTTGCGGCGGTTTATTTATAACACTGTAAATCGCCCCGCATTTAGGACAAACCCTCCGGCTGGCTAATCTTTTTTGAACTTCTTCATCGCTTATTTCAAGTAAAATCGCCCAATCCAAACCAATATTTTTTTCCAAAACCTCAAGCTGATTTATATTTCTCGGATAACCATCCAAAATAAAACCATTTTGATATTTTGGCGTGGCAAGCTCACTGAGAACAATTTTGTCGGTAATTTCGTCAGGCACAAGCTGTCCTTTATTAATCAATGAACTAGCCAATTTACCGAGCTCTGTTTGTTTTTTTATTTCCTGACGAAAAACTTCTCCGGTTGATAAAATAGACAAATTATATTTTTTTGCTAACATTTCCGCCTGTGTTCCTTTTCCCGAACCTTGTGGTCCGAATAAAGCAATTTTTAATATTTTAGCCATAGATTCATAAAACCCACACTAAGAGTGGTGTGGGTTATTTGTAAATTAAATTTTTTAATTTTTGATAATCAACCGAAGAAATTTTTCCGGCCTTAACCATTTTGGAAAGTTCTGGCAAAACATGAAGCCGATATTCTTCGACTGTAACTCCGCCTGAACCCATAAATCTTACTATCATGCTCTTTATCAATGACCGCTGTTCTTGATTCAAAGTCCCGACACGAAAGAGCGCTTTCTCAACTTCAATTGAAGTGGTAAATAACATTCCCTGTTTTTTAGCCTTACTACTGCTGCCAAAAAGAATGTCTAAGAAGCCCATACAAAAAATTTTAAATTTTAGATTTAAAATTTTTACAATCCATCGTACTCACGCATAGTGAGCTGCGAATCAATTTGCCTGATAGTTTCAAGTACTACGGAAACAACGATCAAAACACTCGTTCCGCCAAATTGTAAAACTTGCACGCCAGTAACTTGCTGTAAAATCATTGGTAAAACTGCAATGAGCGCCAAAAATAACGCGCCAGCCAAAATAATTTTCGAGGTTGTTGCTCCGAGATATTCTGCTGTTGGAGCACCAGGCCTAATACCCGGAATAAATCCACCATTTTTCTGGAGATTGTCGGCAATTTGTTGCGGATGAAAAATAACTGCTGTGTAAAAATAAGTAAAACCAAAAACCAAAACAAAATAAAGTATGCCGTAAATAAGTTGATTTTGAAAAATATCAATCACCCACTGTGCCGCACCAGCGATCCAGGCCGTTTTAGCTTGCATAAAAAACTGAGCAACCATCGGCGGAAGCAAAATAAGAGAAATGGCAAAAATAATTGGAATTACGCCCGCCATGTTTACCCGCAAAGGCAAATGCGTTGAGGCTCCCCCATACATTTTTGTTCCGCGGACTTGTTTGGCATAAGAAACGGGAACTTGCCGTTGTCCCTCGGTAATAATTACTACTCCGACAATTGTGACTATCGCGATAACCGCAAAAATTATAAAGCTAAAAAGTTGCGAAGCGTCGAAAACAACCAAAGCTTGCTGCACGGCGGCCGGTAAACCAGTTATAATTCCGGCGAAAATCAAAAGCGAAATACCATTACCAATTTTTTTCTCAGAAATTAACTCGCCAATCCACATTAAAAAAATTGTCCCGGTAGTAATTGTCATGACAGTGCTAAAAAGTCGCCAGGGAGAAACATCTGTGATAATCGGATTGGATGATTGCCGAAGCATCGCAATCATACTGTAGGCCTGCAACGCCGCGAGCGGCACTGCCAAAATTCTCGTCCATTGATTTATTTTTTGTCTTCCATATTCCTCTTTTCCCAACTCTTCCAGGCGAGGAATAATCATCATTAACAACTGAAAAATGATGGAAGCCGTAATATATGGGGCAACGCCCAACATCACCACGGAAAAATTTTCCATGCTTCCACCGGAGAAAACGTTCAACAAACCCAAAATTTGGTTTGATTCGAAAAAACTCTTAAGATTTTCCAGATTAACTCCCGGCACCGGAATATGCGCAGCTAAACGAAAAATGCCCAACATCAGAAGGACAAAAAGAATGTTTTTACGTAAATCAGGAATTTTCCAAATTTGGATAAATTTTTGCCACATATTAATGATTGGACAAAATATCTATTAAATAATTTTTCCGCCGGCCTTCTCTATTTTTTCTTTCGCACTGGCAGATACGGCACACCCCGCAATGGTTAATTTCTTTTTCATTTCCCCACTGCCTAAAATCTTTACCTCTACTCCTATTTTACCAACTAATCCCTTTTCTAACAATGTTTTGGGGGTAACGCGTTCTCCATCATTAAACTTTTTCTCTAAATCTTTAATATTCACTGCGACCATTTTGGGGTAAGGACTCTTAAAGCCGCCGAGTTTCGGCGTGGACATGATAATCCTTCTCATACCTAAAAGTTTCAGGCCCTTTTTCCCGCCCGATCTCGCTTTTTGGCCCTTTTGTCCCCTACCGCTATAAGTACCCGTACTTCCGAGACCTCTGCCAACTCGCTTTACTTTTTTCTTTGATCCCGCAAATGGCTTTATTGTGTGTAATGTTAACGCCATAAATTTATTTTCGTAATTCTAATTTCAATTTACTCAAAGCATTAATCGTTGCTCGGCTATTATTAATTTTGTTCTTTGATCCTAAAATTTTCCCAACTACGTTCGGCACACCAGCCAATTCAAAGACGCTCCGCATGGCTCCGCCCGCTTTAACACCCGTGCCTTTTGGCGCCGGTTTAAGAAGAACCACTGCCGCTCCAAATTTTTCCTTAATCTCGTAAGGAATTGTCTCGTTTTTAAGCGGCACCGTTATTAAATTTTTTTCAGCCTTAGTTGAAGCTTTTGCCACGGCTTGCGTCACATCAGATCCCTTGGCAACAGCTGAACCAACGCGGCCCTTTTTATCGCCAACAATAACACAGGCGCGAAATTTCATTCTCTTCCCGCCGGCAGTTACTCTTGTAACGCGAGCTATCTCAAGAATTTTTTGCTCAAATTCTTTTTCTTTTTCTGGCGCTCTTTCTCTTCTTCTTCCTTGGCCGCTTTTGTTAGGCATCATATTTCAAACTTTTAAAAATTAAAATTTAATTCCACCTTCTCTGGCACCAAGAGCTACCGCTTCAATTCTACCATGATAAGCAAACCCGCCTCTATCAAAAATTGCTGTTTCAATCCCTAATTTTTTAGCTTTTTCCGCGATTAATTTTCCTACTTCGTAAGCAATCGCTACTTTAGAAGTTTTCCCGCCCAGGTCTTTCGGCGCGGCAGGCACAACTCTTTTGCTTTTGCCCACGGTCTTTTTCCCTAAAGCAAAATCAGAAACCGCGGCAAGCGTTTTGCCATTAACGTCATCAATTAATTGAACACTAATATGTTTGCCACTTCGAAAAACCGCGAGTCTTGGCTTTTTTGAGTTGCCCAAAATTTTCGCTCTAATGCGCAAGCGGCGTCTCTCTTTTTTTACTTCTTTTATTTGCTGTAAATTTTTCATATCTCAAAATCTATTTTCAAATTTTTTATGCGCCCGCCCCAGCAGCTTTGGCTGCCTTGCCAGCTTTCTTTACAATCACTTCGTCAATGTATTTTATTCCTTTTCCTTTATATGGTTCCGGCGGTTTTAACGCCCGAAGTTCTGCCGCTACCGATCCAACCAATCTCTTATCAATTCCGCTGATGGAAATAATGTTTTTATCAATCCCCGCAGAAATCCCCTTTGGAAGAAGAAAATCAACCGGGTGAGAAAAACCAAGACTTAAATTAATTTTTTCTCCAGCAAGAGCTACTTTATAACCAACTCCGTTTACCTCTAATTTTTTCAAGAATCCTTCCGTCACGCCAATAATCATATTTTTAATTAGACTTCCATAAAGCCCCCAAAGTGCCTTATCTGATTTTAATTCCGGATCATTTACGGTTATTTTAACTTCATTATTTTCCGAAACAACTGTCACGCGCGGATGAATGGCTTCTTTAAGCTCTCCTTTTGGCCCTTTGACCAAAACAAAAGATTGCTCGATTTTTACCTCGACTCCTTTTGGAACGGAAATTAATTTTTTACCTATGCGAGACATTATTGCTTAATTAATTTTTATTAATATATTTCACAAAGAACTTCCCCGCCCAATCCCCGCTTCCGAGCCTCACCGACAGTTAAAAGCCCCTGGGAAGTAGAGATAATTGCAATGCCGATTCCTCCCAAAACTCTTGGCAATTCTTCTTTCCCCGCGTAAACTCGTTTACCGGGCCTACTCACTCTTTTTAAATTTCTCACGGCAGGAGAACCATCTTCACTATATCTCAAAGAAATTTTTATCTTCCTATCTTTTTCTAAAACCTCTATGCCAGCTATAAATCTTTCTGTTTCCATTATTTTGGCAATTTCAAACTTAATCCTTGAAAAGGGAATCATAACCTCGTCCTTTTTTACAAGAACGGCGTTTCTAATCCTAGTAAGCATGTCTGAAATTGGATCCATAGTATTGATTCGATGTTTAAATGGTGTTTTTTAATAATTAACCGATTCTACCAGCTGGACTTCGACACGCCAGGAAGCTCTCCGCGATTAGCAAGCTCTCTAAAACATATCCGGCATAACTCAAATTTTCTCATGTATCCCCTTTTTCTTCCACAACGCCAACATCTTCGCACTTCGCGAGTTTTGAATTTCGGTTTTTTAAGCGATTTGGAAATTTGTGCTTCAGTAGCCATATTTTATTTATGATTCCTGTAAGGGAAAACCCAGTAATTTTAATAAAGCCAATCCTTTATCTTTATTTCGTGCCGTAGTTTTGATCGTCACCTGCAAACCATGGATTTTTTCAATTTCTTCCGATTTCATTTCCGGGAAAGAAATGTTTTCTCTAAAGCCAACTGATAAGTTTCCACTTTTATCCAAAAATTTTGGAGAAATTCCGCGAAAATCGCGGACTCGAGGAAAAGTAACATTAATCAATTTATCAATAAAATCATACATTCTAGTGCCCCTCAAAGTAACAACCATACCAACTGGCATTCCTTGCCTTATTTTAAAATTAGAAATTGATTTTTTTGCTAAGGTTTTAATTGGTTTCTGTCCTGTAATTTTTCTTAATGTGTCTTCTACGATATCTAAAAACTTGGCATCTTTCAATCCGGCAGATAACCCGGCGGCCACTACCACTTTTTCTATCTTCGGCACGGCCAAATTATTTTTGTAACCAAAAAGTTTCTTCATTTCCGGGATGACTTCTTTGGTGTATTTAGTTTTAATTCTTGATTCGTTTTCCATAGATTTAATTAATCTCAATTTACTCAATTACCTCTTTACATTTTTTACACATTCTCACTTTTTTTCCATTCTCCAAAATTTTATAGCCAACTCTTGTTAATTTATTGCACTTGCTGCAAATCAACATCACGTTTGAAGCGCGGAATGGCGCGGGAAATTGGATACGCTGTCCCTTTTCTCCACCCCGGCGAGGCCGCATATGTTTAACAACCAAGTTCAAACCCTCAACAACAATTTTTCTTTCTTCCGGAAAAATATCAATAATTTTCCCTTCTTTTCCTTTGTCTTTGCCGGCTATAATTTTTATTTTATCTGATTTTTTAATTTTCATATTTTTATAAAACTTCAGGGGCTAAAGAAATAATTTTTGTAAAACCTTTGGCGCGAAGTTCTCTTGCAACTGGACCAAAAATTCTTGTTCCTTTTGGTTCTTTGCTCTTTTTATCAACAATAACCGCCGCATTATCATCAAATCTAACATAGGTTCCGTCTGTCCGGCGGGTTTCTTTTCTGATTCTAATAAGAACGGCATGAACTACGTCGCTTTTTTTAACCATTCCGTGCGGCACCGCTTCTTTCACAACGCAAGTAATGATATCCGCGAGCCGTGCATATCTTTTTTTGTATCCGCCCAAAACCTTAATACACTGGAGTTTTTTTGCCCCGGTATTGTCTGCGACGGTTAACATTGTGCGGTGCTGAATCATATATGATAAATTAAACTTTCATCTATTTAATAATTCTCCATCTCTTCTCTTTTGAGAGAGGGCGGCATTCTTCAAAATTTACCTTATCCCCAATTTTGCATTCATTTTTCTCATCATGAACTTTATATTTCTGACTCATCTTATAACGCTTACCATATTTGGGATGAACCTTAATCTCTTCTACTTTAACCACTGCGGTTTTATCCATTCTGTGAGAAACCACAACTCCCTGAAATTTTCTTTTATTTTTCTTTTCAACTGACATAGGTAAAAAAATTATTTATTGACAAGTGAGCGAGGGAAATGGAAATCGTATTTTCATTTCCGAGCGAACGCAGTCAACACGGGGGTTAATCCCCCTTATTTGAAACTGCGGGTTCCTCTTTTGCTGGTCCCGCTATTTTTCTCTGTTTTTGCAAAGTCAAAATTTGCGCAACCAATTGTTTTTGAACTCTGATTTCTCGAACATTTTTATATTGCTGGCCAGCTACCTTAAATTTCAACGCCTGCAAGTCTTCCTTTGCCTTCAAAAGCATAGCTCCAAGCTCTTTGCCATTTTTATTTTTAAATTCTTTAAATTTTGTCATAACAATAAATCTATTTTGAAACAAAAGTTGTTTTTGTTGGTAATTTATGAGAAGCCAATCGCATTACTTCTTTCGCCGCTTCTTCCGTGACGCCGTCCATTTCAAAAAGCACCATGCCCGGTTTTACTGGAACAACATAATGATCGACCGATCCCTTGCCGCCGCCCATAGGAATTTCGTTTCCTTTTGTGGTGATTGGTTTATCCGGAAATAATCTAATCCAAATTTTACCACCCTTCCTTAGAGCTCTAATTAAAGTGCGTCGAACCGCTTCAATCTGTCTCGCGGTTATCCAGGCATAACCCATTGATTTCAAACCAAATTTTCCAAAGCTAATTTCGGTCTTGCGGGTAGCAACACCTTTGTCTCTTCGTCTTCCTTTAAAAGCTTTTCTATGTTTTACTTTTTTAGGCGTCAACATATTTTTTACTTAAACACTTCTCCTTTGTAAATCCACACCTTAATACCGACGGCACCATAAATAGTGAAAGCCGCTCCGCCCGCGTAATCAATGTCGGCACGCAAAGTATGTAATGGAATTTTACCCCATGAAAGAGTTTCTTCTCTTGCGATTTCCGCGCCGTCTAATCTTCCGGAAGCGACAACTTTAACACCCTTAGCTCCAGCGCGCTCGACTCGTCCAACGGCTTGTTTTAATACTCTTCGGAAAGGAATTCTTTTTTCAATATCAGCAATCATAACCTGTAAAACAATTTCAGCCGAAGTGCTGGGACTTTGTACTTCCTGAACGTTCAAGTTAAGTGTTACTTTCTTATCTAAAAATTTATCTTTGATTTTTTTTCTTAAATCTTCAATACCAGTACCCGCGTGACCAATAATCAACCCAGGTTTCGCCGAATGAATAATAACCGTAACGGCATTGGCTGTTCTTTCAATTTCTATTTTGGCAACCGCTGCTTCCTTAAGCGCCTTTTTCAAAAAAATTCTAATATCTACGTCCTGCCGCAATCTGGCTACGTAGTCTTTTTTGGAAAACCATTTTGAATTCCAAGTATAAATCTGGCTTTCACCTGTTCTAAAAATTCTTGGATGTACTTTCTGTCCCATCGTTTTGTGAACAGTTAATTAAACTGTCGACTGTTAATTTGTTAATTTATTTTGAACCTGTTTTACGCGGAAATATTTTCTTGAAAAAACCTCTTTTTGCCTCACCCTTTACTGAAGTGGCTTTCTCCGTCTGTTTTTTTCCTTCTACTTCGGTCTTTTTGGTTTCTTCTCTAGCTTTTTCTTTTGTAAATGTTTTTAGCGTTTCTACAACTTTTGGTTTTTCGATAGCAGCCGCCTTTGTTTCCGCCGGGCGCTCGCTTTCCACTCTTTCACCCAAAACCAAATTGATGTGTGCCGATCTCTTGCGGATAGGCGCCGCTCTGCCAAAAGCGCGCGGGCGCCATCTTTTCAAAACCGGACCGCCATCAACCGAAATTTCTTTAATATATAAATTTTCTTTCTTTAACTTAAAATTATTAACTGCATTGGCAATGCCCGAATTCAAAAGTTTCAAAACCGGGATGGCCGCAGCCATGGTCATAAATTGGAGCTGGTTTATAGCTTCCGCGACGTCCAACCCGCGAACCGAATCAATAACCCATCTTGTTTTCCGCGGTGACATTCTGACAAATTTTACTTGAGCTTTAATTTCCATATACTAATTATTTTTTAGGGGCCTCAGCCTTGGACGCAGTCGCTTCAGCTTTCGCCGTTTCGGCTTGTTTCGATTCTAATTCCTTCTGCATCTTACCGCCATGTCTAACAAACTTTCTTGTCGGAGAAAATTCGCCCAATTTATGGCCAACCATATCTTCAACAATCAAAACCGGCAAATGCATTTTTCCGTTATACACGCCAAAAGTAAACCCAACCATTTCTGGGGTAATCGTTGACGCCCGCGCCCAGGTTTTGATTATGGTTTTATCATTCGGTTTCAATTTCGAAACCTTGGCCATCAATTTCAGATCCACATACGGACCCTTTTTCAAACTTCTCGACATATTCAATTAATTTATTTTCTGCGTTTAATAATGAATTTATTAGACCACTTATTCGCTTTTCTTGTTTTAACACCCAGCGCGTGTTTGCCCCATTTAGTTTTCGGATATTTTAAACCAATTGGAGAAAGTCCCTCGCCGCCGCCGTGCGGATGATCCACTGGATTCATGGCTTTACCGCGAACAGTCGGTCTAAAACCTCTATATCTCATCCTCCCTGCTTTACCCCAACGTATCAAGCGTCTATCTTTTGCGCCAACTTCTCCAACAGTCGCCATACATTCCTTTTTCACGCTTCTTACTTCTTTTGACGGCATCTTGAGCTGTGCATAAAGACCTTCAACGGCTAAAAGCTGCGCTCCAAGTCCAGCGCTTCTGACCAATATTCCACCCATGCCCGGCTGCAATTCAATATTATGAACAATGGTACCAATCGGAATATTTTCAAGAGACATCCGATTTCCAACTTTAACATCAATTTTATTTTTTGAAGAAATAATCTCTTCGCCAACCGTGAGCCCCAAGGGTGCGACAATATAACTTTTTTCTCCGTCGCTATATTGGATAAGAGCGATGCGCGCGGTTCTGTTCGGGTCGTATTCAATAGCCTCAACTTTTGCCGGAACATCAAATTTTTCGCGAATAAAATCAATATCTCGGATATATCTTCTGGTTCCGCCGCCTCGATGGCGAACAGTAATTTTCCCGCCATTGTTGCGACCAGAATTTTTCTTCTTGATATAAATCAAAGATTTTTCCGGCTCACCTTTTGTGATATCTTCAAAAGTGTCCCCCGATGATTTTCGGCGGCCAGGACTTGTTGGATTGTGAACCTTGATTGGCATCTTAAAAACTTAAAAACTTAAATTATACTCCTTCGTAAACCTCAATTTTATCTCCCGGTTTCAATGTGATAATTGCCTTCTTCCATTTTTTTGTTTCCCCTAAAGTCTTTCCGTATCTAACCTTTTTCCCTCTAACGCGAACTATGTTAACGCTTATTGGTTTTACTCCGTACACGCGCTCGATCGCTTTTGCAATTTCAACTTTATTTGTTTTTAAGGAAACTTCAAAAACATATTGGCCGTACGGCGAGAGAAAAGAAGATTTTTCCGTAATCAAAGGTTTAACAAGCACACCCAAAGTTTTTCCTACTTCTTTTTTCGCTGCTTTTTTTTCTTTTTTTTCTTTTGATTCGGGAGCGACAACCTTTTTTACCTCTTCCTTTTCTTCCTTTTCGGGTGATTCTTTTTTTGTTTTAGAAAAAAACGCCATAATAAATTATTTCTTTAATTTTTCCTGAACGGCCTTTAATGTGGCAAGGGGCAACATCAAGAATTCGTTATTCAAAACATCCATCACATTAATATTTACCGATTCAATTGTTTTCAAATATGGTAAATTCGCTGCTGATTTAATTATTTTTTTATCGTTATCAACCAAAATAAGCAACGTCTTTTTTTCTTTATTCGGTAATTTATTCAAAATTTCTAAAAACCTTTTCGTTTTAAAATTTTCCAATTCCAATTTATCCAAAACAATGATTTTTTCTTCCTTCGCCCGGTCAGATAAACACATAAGCAAAGCTTTTCTCTTCATCTTCTTATTAATTTTTTGATGAAAATTTCTATCATTTCTTGGGCCAAAAACAACACCACCACCAACCCAAAGAGGAGAACGAATTGAGCCCTGGCGCGCCCGGCCTGTGCCTTTTTGTTTCCATGGTTTTTTGCCGCCGCCGCTGACTTCGCCCCTGTCTTTTGTGTGAGCTAAAACTTGCCGGCGATTCGCCATTTGAGCAACCACGGCCTGATGGATTAAACCTTCCTTTGTTTCAACTTCAAACAGGGCGGAATCAAGTTTTTCTTCGCCCACCACTTCACCGTTCATGTTGTAAACTTTTACTTTCTGCATAATTATCTTTTACTTTTGACTGATTAAAATTGTCGCTCCCCTTTTTCCAGGGACAGCACCCTTAAGAGCTAAAATATTATTTTGTTCATCAACTTCAACAACCTCTAAATTTTTAATGGTAATATTTTCTCCACCCATACGGCCACCCATTCTCATCCCTTTAAAAACCCTCTGCACGCCACCGGCACCGATTGAGCCAGGCATACGCGACTGATCCTTATGGCCGTGAGTCGCCGGATGTCCGCGAAAATGATGGCGCTTAACCACACCGGCAAAGCCCATACCTCGGGAAGTTCCAGCTACCTGGACTTTCTCGCCCGGCGCCAAAACGGAAACTTTTATTTCTTGGCCGCGCGCATACTCTCCCGGTTTTTCTACGGCAACTTCCACGAGATGTCTAAAATTTTCTAAATCTTTGAGATGACCCGCTTCTGGTTTATTCAATTTTTTCACAACATCAAAGCCAATCTGTACTGCATCCACGCCATCTTTCTCCTTAGTTTTCACCTGAGTCACCTTACAAGGACCAGCTGAAATCAAAGTCACGGGGACGACCGTTCCGTCTTCCTTAAATTTCTGTGACATCTCTAATTTTTTACCTAATATAAATTTCATAATTTGTAAAACAATTTGCTTTTGGATCTTTCAAATTAACCCTGATATCCTCTTTTAAAACAAAAAACCGAACTTAAAGCCGGCTTTCTCTGCCCGGATTCTAAGTTTTTCTCATTTCTTGGTTAATTGTTAAACCTTCCAAATAGTTCAAGGGCCAGTAGAGGTTTTGTCTGCCCAAGTTTCTGGATTAATTTTTCAATTTCTCCAAAAATTTGGGCGGACAGCTTTCTTTACTCTCCCCAAACTAATTAACTTACATTTTTATTTCCACGTCTACGCCAGCCGGTAAATTCAAATTGGTTAAGGCGTCTATTGTTTTTGGCGTGGGTTCTAAAATATCAATCAATCTCTTGTGCGTCCGCATTTCATACTGCTCCCGAGCATCCTTATGGACGAAAGTTGAACGGTTGACCGTATACTTTCTAATCTCGGTGGGCAATGGCGTTGGACCAGAAATTGAAGCACCGGATCTTAAGGCTGTTTCAATTATAGTCTTCGCCGATTGATCAATAATTTTATGATCATAGGCTCGGATCTTAATTCTGATCCTTGGCCGCGCTTCTTCTTTTTCTACTTTTTCAGGATTTTTGTTTTCCATTTTATTTGTTAAGTCCCGCCCCCGGAATTATTTCCCGGGAGCGGGATAAGAACGATGTTATTTTATAATTTTAGTCACTACGCCAGCGCCGACAGTTTTACCGCCTTCGCGAATGGCGAACTTTTGCTTTTCTTCGAGAGCAACCGGAACAATCAATTTAATTTTCAAATTGACTGTATCGCCAGGCATAACCATTTCTGTGCCCGCGGGCAATTCCACTTCGCCGGTGATGTCAGTCGTTTTGATATAGAATTGCGGTTTGTAACCTTTGAAAAATGGTTTATGGCGACCGCCTTCTTCTTTTGTCAAAGCAATAACTTCTGCTTCAAACTCGGTATGAGGAGTGACTGAACCCGGTTTAACCAAAACCTGACCGCGCTCAACATCTTCCTTTTTTGTACCGCGGAGCAAGATACCGGCGTTATCACCGCATCGGCCTTCATCCAAAGATTTATTAAACATTTCAATGCCGGTCACAACAGTCTTTTGGGTATCTTTCATACCGACAATTTCCACTTCATCATTCAATTTGACCATGCCTCTTTCAATTCTTCCAGTCACGACGGTGCCGCGACCTTCAATTGAGAAAATATCTTCGATCGGCATCAAGAACGGCTTATCAACTTCCCGTTGAGGTTCAGGAATATACTCATCCAAAGTTTTCAAAAGTTCCAAGATTGGCTTGACGGCTTCCGCGTCATTCGGATTTTGGAGAGCCTTCAAGGCTGAACCACGGATAATCGGGGTGGTATCGCCAGGAAAATTATATTTTTTAAGCAAATCTCTTACTTCTTCTTCAACGAGGTCAATTAATTCTTTATCTTCAACCATATCAACTTTATTCAAGAAAACAACAATATAAGGAACGCCGACCTGGCGAGCTAACAAGATGTGCTCGCGAGTTTGCGGCATTGGGCCATCAGTCGCGGAAACAACCAAAATTGCGCCATCCATCTGGGCCGCGCCGGTAATCATGTTTTTAATGTAGTCAGCATGGCCTGGACAATCAACGTGCGCGTAATGGCGCTTTTCTGTTTCATATTCAACGTGCGCGGTAGCAATAGTGATACCTCGGGCTTTTGATTCTGGAGCCTTGTCCAAATCATCGACGCCCTTTTCTTGTGCAACTCCGCCGTGCGCTCGAAGAACTGCCAACATAGCCGCTGTTAGAGTGGTTTTGCCATGATCAACATGGCCGATTGTTCCCACATTCACGTGGGGTTTTGTTCGATCAAATTTTTCTGCCATATTTTAAAACTCCTTACGCGACCCCCGATTTCTCAGGGTTTTATCCAGCCGCAAATTATTAATTTTAAGACTATTTTCAATTATAGTACTTCTTTTTTATTTTGGCAACTATTCTACTGGTTCAAAATAAAATTGGCTTTCCTCTTCTTTTTTCTCTGGAATTTCTTCCCCTTCTATAGGAGGGACTCCTTCAACCGCATTCTTAACCTCTTCGCGCCATATTGCAATATCCTGATTGATTTTTTCTATTTTATCGGGTACGCGAAAATTTGTCAAGTCTTCTGCTCCCGGCTTCTTTTCCGCCAATTTCTCATAATCTTCCATCCTCATCATCACATAAGCATCGCCTTTCGCTGAATCGTAAAAAACAACCTTATCCCCTGTTTTTTTTATTAGACTAAATAGTCTTTCAAAAATTTCTTTCATATAGTAGTTGTTTTAAAACAATTTTCAAAATTACTGGATTTTATTTTTTGACTCTTTCTCCAATAATCGTCTCGGCAACATTTTTTGGCACTTCCGCGTAATTCGCGAACTCCATATTATAAGAAGCTCTGCCTTGAGTCATGGAACGGAGAGAAGTCGCGTAACCAAACATTTCCGCGAGCGGGACCATGGCATCAATAACTTTTATGCCGCTTCGATCGCGCATTTCCTGAATTTGTCCGCGCTTGGAATTTAAATCACCAATTACTTCGCCCATAAATTGTTCTGGGGTCAAAACCTCCACTCTCATCATCGGCTCAAGCAAAACTAGTCCGGCTTTTCTCGCGCCTTCCTGAACAGCCAAAGATCCGGCGATTTTGAAAGCTGCTTCTGAAGAGTCAACTTCATGGAACGAACCGTCAAAAACCGTAGCTTTTACGTCAATCACGGGATAGCCGGCCAAAATTCCTTTTTCCAAAGCTTCTTTGGCACCCTTGCCGATTGGCGCGATGTATTCTTTTGGAACAACGCCACCTTTAATTTCATCAACAAATTCAAAACCTTTTCCTTTTTCATTCGGCTCAACTCTAAGCCAGCAATGGCCATATTGGCCGCGACCGCCGGATTGTCTGATATATTTTCCCTCTGCTTCAGCAGATTTAGTAATCGTTTCTTTATAAGCGACTTGCGGTTTGCCAACATTGGCTTCCACTTTAAATTCTCTTTTCATGCGGTCAACAATAATATCCAAATGCAATTCGCCCATGCCGGCAATAATAGTCTGCAAAGTTTCTTCATCGGTTCTGACGCGGAAAGTCGGATCCTCTTCGGCCAATTTCTGTAAGGCAACACCCATTTTTTCTTGGTCAGCTTTGGTTTTCGGTTCAACGGCAATATCAATAACCGGTTCTGGAAAGACAATGGATTCAAGCATGACGGGGTGATCCGGATCGGAAAGAGTATGACCTGTAAAAGTGCTTTTTAAGCCGACTGCCGCGGCGATTTCTCCGGCGTAAACTTCATCCACATCTTCTCGGTGGTTGGCATGCATTCGGACAATGCGGCCGATTCTTTCGCGCTCACCGTTTGAAACATTCAAAACATACGAACCGGCTTTTATTGTTCCCGCGTAAACTCTAAAAAAACAAAGTTTTCCGACATACGGATCAGAAGCGACTTTAAAAGCTAAGGCAGTAAATGGTTCATCGTCGGTCGGTTTACGGACAATTTTCTTCTCATGATCTTTTGGATCAAAAGCTTCAATCGGCGGCACATCAAGCGGGGACGGCAAATAATCAGCTACCGCATCAAGCATAAATTGCACGCCCTTATTTTTAAGCGCGCTGCCGCAAAGAATCGGAACAATATTGTTCGCGATCACGGCTTTACGCAAAACTTTTTTTAAATCAGCGACCGGAATATCTTCTCCGGCTAAATATTTATTCATTAAAGTTTCATCGTTTTCTACGATGGCTTCAAGTAATTTGGCGCGATATTCTTCAGCCTTATCTTTCATGTCCGCCGGAATTTCTTCCTCGGAAATATCCTTACCCATTTCATCATGATAGATGTATGTTTTTCGAGTCAAAAGATCAATAATGCCACGGAAGTTCGCTTCTGTGCCGATCGGCAATTGCAAAGGATAAGCATTTTTTGTTAACCGTTCGTGAATCGAAGCGACATCCTTATAAAAATCGGCACCGGTACGATCCAATTTATTTATAAAACACATGCGGGGAACATTGTAGCCGTCAGCATAATGCCAGTTCGTTTCTGATTGCGGTTCTACGCCAGCCACGCCGTCAAAAATAACGACCGCGCCGTCCAACACGCGTAAAGATCTTTTTACTTCAACGGTAAAATCAATATGGCCAGGAGTATCAATTAAGTTGATGCGCACATCTTTCCAAAAACAAGTGGTAGCCGCGGCGGTAATCGTGATACCGCGCTCGCGTTCCTGTTCCATCCAGTCCATTTCCGCGGCGCCTTCATGTACTTCACCAATTTTGTGTTTTTTCCCAGTGTAATACAAGACGCGCTCGGAAACAGTAGTTTTCCCAGCATCAATGTGAGCGATAATGCCGATATTTCTTGTTTGTTCTTGGGTATATTGTCTAGGCATAAATATTTGCAAAAATTAAAATCTTGCGAAATGGGCAAAAGCGCGATTGGCTTCGGCCATGCGATGCACATCCATTTTCTTTTTCACGGCATCACCTTGATTTTGGTAAGCATCATTTAATTCATTGGCTAATTTTTCCGCCATCGGTTTTCCTTTTTTATTTCGGGCTGCGTCAATAATCCAATGATACGCCAAATAGATTTTGCGTTCGCCGCGGACCGGGATCGGAATCTGATAATTAGCGCCGCCGACGCGTCGGCTTTTAACTTCAAGCGCCGGAGTAACATTTCTTATCGCTTGATCAAAAATTTCCAATGGATCTTGTTTTGTTTTTTCTTTAAGAATATCAAAAGCTTCGTAGACAATTCCTTGCGCTACGGTCTTCTTGCCTCTTTCCATTATGTAATTAATAAACTTAGCAAGGTTAATGCTTTTATATCTTGGATCAGGCAATATTTTTCTTTTTGGTGCTCGTTTTCCGCGCATATTTATTAAAACAAATTAAATTATTTACCTCTTTTCGCTCCGTAAAGCGATCTTCCTTTCTTTCGACCTTCCACGCCTTGAGTATCATAAACACCGCGAATAACGTGGTATCTGACGCCAGGCAAATCTTTAACGCGGCCGCCGCGAACTAAAACAATAGAGTGTTCCTGGAGATTATGGCCGACGCCCGGAATATAAGCCGTAACTTCCATGCCGTTTGATAATCTGACTCTGCAGATTTTCCGCAAGGCAGAGTTTGGTTTTTTCGGCGTAACGGTCGTTACTTTAAGACAAACGCCACGTTTGAAAGAAGCGCCTTTTCGGAGTTCTTTTCTTTTTCTATGAAGGGTATCCAAAACCGACTGAAGAGCCGGCGTCTTAGTTTTTTTAAGATTTGGTTTTCTTCCTTTTTTGATGAGTTGATTTATAGTAGGCATATCCTATTTTTTTTCGTAACAATTTTTTTGTAAATTAAAAATGACAAAAAATCGAAAAATTTTGTCATCCTGATGCAGGGCGAAAACTTTGCCACTTTCCGCCCACAATGATGTGGAACTCGTTCAAGATGAACCTATCTTTTTCTATATTGTAAATATTACACAAATCCCCTACGGCCGTCAAGAGGATGCCAGAAAAATATCGGAATTCCAAAAATTCTCTTAATCAAAGCTAAAGATAAACCTCAAATAGCTTCAATATCGCTCTTCTTTAAATTTTTCCTCAAATTTTTTAAGCCTCTCAAGTAATTGCACAAAATCTTCGTCTTTCCAGCCAGAATAATATACCTCTCTTATCCGATTTTTTTCGCCCCCCGCCCAGCCTTCAATATCTGCTTTCACGCTTTCATAACCGTACGAGGAAGATTCTCTAACTGCCAAAAGATTTTTAATCTTTTCTTCAAAATCACTTTCTGTCGGTCTTCTTGCCGCTTCTGTAAATTTTTTTTCCGGGGAATGGCCCATTTCCGCAGATGATGCCATAAATTTTAAAATTAATTTTTAATCTTAATATCCTATCATTTTTAGAAAAATAATGGAATACCAAAAATTCTATTAATCAAAGCTAAAATCGGATCGATTACATAACTGAAAACTGGAATATTGAAAAGCCAACTCATAACCACAAGCCCAAGCAAAATATGCGGCCCATAAATATCCATAAACCGGCTGACATTCGGCCAACGGCGATCAACCGCAAGATGCAAAAGATGCGACCCATCAAGCGGCGGAATGGGAATTAAATTAAAAACCATCAAAACGCCGTTAAAACCGACTAAAGCCTGGAGAAAAATTGTTAAATAACTCATCTGGCCAAAAATTGGATAAAGAAATTTTAAAATAATGCCAAAAACAATAATCAAAAATAAATTTGACGCCGGTCCGGCCAAAGCCACAAGCGCCGGCCCATATTTTTGATTTTTTAAATTATATGGATTATAAGGCGCCGGCTTGCCCCAGCCAAAACCAATAAAAAGCAAGGCCAGTGTCCCCCAAGGATCAAGGTGCGCCAAGGGATTTAGAGTTAGCCGTCCCATTCGCTCGCCGGTTTGATCGCCCTGCAACCGCGCCGCCAAAACATGGCAAAATTCATGGAAGGTTATGGAAATTACAAGAGCAATAAAGATCGCGAAAAAAAGTATCGGGGCGGAAAAAAGCAAATTTATGAGCATAAGTTTATTGACATGTTTAGCCGGCTATGATAATCTAAAAAAATCTTTATTAAAATAAATAAACAATATATGGCACGACGTTGCGATGTTTGCGGCAAAGGCCCGCTCAGTTCTGCTTCAAGAAGCCACTCCAATATTAAAACTAAGAGACGGCTTTATTTGAATTTACAAAGTAAAAAAATTGATGGGAAGAGAAAGAAAGTTTGCGCGAATTGCTTAAAGACAATGAGCAAAACGAAATAGATTATTTCCTGAGCGCAGTCGAAGGGCATTCCTTAACTAAATTATATCTCATAAAACCAAACTCCGCCATTTCGGCGGAGTTTTTGATTTATAAAAGGGCAAAATAAAAAAACTCCCGCGCGAACAGAGTATTCGGGGGAGTTACGGTACGGGTCAGGTGCAGCCGTGCGGAACGTGGCCGGGGTGGCCGATGGGATGTGCTTCGACCTCCTCGCTGAATTCGTCGAAGTATCTGTCTTCAACTTCTTCAGCCCGCCGCTGCTCTTCAACAAGCCTCCTTTGCAAATCGCGGCCAACTTCAGGATGCAAGAGATCACCACCTCGACGGCACTCTTCGTGTGTCCGCGGAACGTGCCTCTTTTTTCGGCGTGTTGCCATTGCAAGTCCTCCTTTCTTGCTAATTAAAGTTTAGCATAAAAAAATTTTAAACAAAATAATAAACTCCGCCATTCAGGGCGGAGTTTATTATTTTAATTTATCACTAATTATTTCAGCCGATCCTCAATCCACATCAGCCGGTTATATTTACAAATTCTTTCACTTCTTGAAAGCGAACCGGTTTTAATGTAAGGACAACCGAGACCGACGACTAAATCAGCAATAAATGAATCTTCTGTTTCGCCGGAGCGGTGCGAAACAATCGCCGACCAATTTTCTTTTTGCGTCATCTGGATCGCCTCAATCGTTTCCGAAAGCGATCCAATCTGATTTAATTTGATGAGCACGGAATTCACGGCGGTGCGATCAATCGCCATTTTTATTCTCAGAATATTTGTCACCAATAAATCATCGCCGACGATTTTAATTTTTTTACCAAAAATTCTTGTCATCTCGGCAAACGCCGCCCAATCATCTTCGGCAAAAGGATCTTCAACGGAAACAATCGGATATTTTGCCAACAATTTTTTGTACCACGCCATCAGTTCTTTGCTCTTTAATTTTTTCTCGCGGCCATTAATTTTTAATTTGTAAATTCCCTTTTCATACCCGCTTCGACTCGTCGAAGGCGAGGCGAGAAAACTTGATGCAGCCACATCTAGCCCGATTTTCACTTTATCTTTATAACCGGCCTTACCAATCGCCTCAACAATCAAATCCAACGCTTTTTCATTTGATGGAAGCCGCGGCGCAAAACCGCCTTCATCCCCCACTCCGGTTT